>NZ_AP021870.1:0-317818 GCF_026001925.1 Vibrio gangliei
CAGTTCGTCCAATTAACTTGAATTGAAAATTATTGTACAGCAAAAAACACATTAAACAATGATTCGCTGCACATTTAATAATATTGTAAAAATTGTCCATTTTAGTTAATTAACTGCAATTTCGCTCATAACTGTGATTATGAGCATGTTTTTTATTACCAACAAATACCTCTAAACTCTCCCAGATTTAAAGTGTTACCACGTCACTAATTTACATTGTAAATAGTAAAACCTTCATAAAAGACGGAACGATTAATCAAAATGCATAAATTACGGTCATTGCTAAATCAATTTTAAGTTTTTTAGATAATATGAATGAACCTTAATAAAGCTTGATATGAGTAAAGCTATAAATGAATAAAGATAGAGAGCTGAACTAAAAACAAGTGACAAAATTAAAAATATACTCAAAAGGCAGAACGAGTTGGTGAAGCAGGGTAGGGGAGTAAGAAAAGAGCAGAGAATCACCAATGAATCCAACCTAAATGCCCGCCATTGAAATATTTATTCGAAACTAAACAAAAGAGCGCGTACGTCTAATAAGGTAATAAAGTTAGACCCCATAGAAACCACGTTTTCATACAAGCAAAAGAGAAGATATCACAGCGTCAAATCAGGTTGAAATTTATTGATTAAACAGCGAGAAAAGAGTGAAACGATAACCAAACTGCCTTGATCATCTTTCCCAGATATGAGGAACGAACGTGAGTAAATTCACAAAAAGACAACACAATTCAAAATGGAGTCGAAATACATCAAAAAAGTAGAAATCACCATTCATACACTGTAAATAAAACAAAATTAGGAAGCATGATCATGGAAAAAAGTGTCTGATAGACATTACGATGAAAAGATCACTTTCGGATCAATGATCAAGTATTAATAAGCCACGGAAGCATGAAAAGCCTTGGCTAGATTACAGTTGTTGTAAATTGAACAGCATAAATAAACCGATTACAAAGCATGAAACTCAGAAAAGTAGCTTGATCATGCTTCAGCTGAATCAATTTTCTCGTTAGGATAAATAACCTAGTGCTCGCTCTTGATCATCTTTCCACAGCCGAATACGCATGTTTTATCAAGCATTAACCTCATCGTCTGTGGATAACATGTCAATCACCAATGATCATCTTTTCATGATTGCGTTGATCATGTTTCATGAATTTAATGATCATGCTTCTAGAAGAAATTGATCATGCTTTCATGGCTATGTTGATCATGGTTCTAGCGTTTACATGATCATGCTTTCTAAGCGTAAAAATTTATCTCCTTATAATTCATAAACCTACAAGCAAAAAAGCCGCCAGATCAATAGATCATATAAACATTTAAGATCAATAAAACAAAAAGATCAGTTTTATTTAAAGATCTAATTTTTTCTTTCTTTTTGGATCTTTTTTCTTTATTCTCTTGGAACTATGTGACATTTACATCCAATGACAAATGGAATTGACATGCCAAGCCCTGAAAAAATCTTGATCAAACTGCCAAGAAACCACAAAGATGGCCATTTATTTGCAATATCTGAACATACCATCGATTGGATAGAGCAATATCAACATTTTAAAGGTGTCACTAAAAGTATTGTTGAATTACTGAATTTAATTTCTTTGCGTGGTTTATCGAGTAAAGATGGGTTGGTTTCTACCACTGAGTTAATTGAAGCGACTGATGGCCAATTAACTCGAGCGGCCATTCAGCAAAGATTAAGAGCTGCGGTATCAATAGGTTTGTTTAGCCAAACACCTGTCAGGTTTGAAGAAGGTTTAGCAGGCAAAACCATGCTTCATTCCTTTGTTAATCCTAATCAATTAATTTCAGTGCTTGGTTCCACCAGCTTAAAAACGGATTCTTCTCGTCAAACTGAAAAACAAAAACGCTCTAAAGCTTTAGCTCAAACTCAAGTTAACCGTCAACTTTTAAATGAGCACGGTCTGTATACGCCACCGGCTATGCGTGATGAAGCCGATCAATTTGTTGTTTCCCCAACCAATTGGGCTGGCATCATAGATCAAGCATTAGCGCCACCTAGAACACGAAAAAACTATCAAAAATCAATGGTTTCTATTTCTGGAACTCGTGCCATTATTGAAACACGATCGTCCAAAAATATTATGACGGTTGATGATCTAATGACTTTGTTTGCGCTGTTTACCTTAACGGTGCAATACCATGATTATCACCAAGATGATTACCACATCAATGCCAAGCAAATGCCAAATAAAACACCGTTATACATTACGGATATTCTTTCTTTGCGAGGTAAAAAAGACAGTGGCCCTGCTCGTGATTCCATTCGAGATAGTATTGACCGTATCGAGTTTACAGACTTTCAATTGCACGAACTGACTGGACGTTGGTTAAGTGAAAATATGCCAGAAGGCTTTAAAAGTGATCGTTTTCGTTTTATTGCACGTACCATTACCGCATCTGATGAAGCGCCAACTGAAAGTTCAACTGGTGAAATTAGGATCAAACCAAACCTGTATATTTTGGTTTGGGAACCGTCATTTTTCGAAGAATTACTAACGAAAGATTATTTTTTCCTGTTCCCGCCTGAAATTCTGAAACAGCATACCTTAGTCTTTCAGCTATACACCTTCTTCCGTAGCCGCTTAGTACGTCGTTTAACGGAATCTATGCTGCTTAGTGAGATCAATCAAAAACTGGCACGTAACATCGAATGGCGTCGTTTTTCGATGGACTTGATCCGTGAATTACGCAAATTATCGGAAGGCAAAGCGACGGAAGATCTTTTTGCCGTTAATTTATGGGGCTATCACCTGACAATTACGACTTTAATGGATAAAGGTAAAGTTCAGGATTATCAAATCGATATTCGTTGCGATGCGGAAGAAGTTCTGCGTTTTTCTCGCGCTCGAACCACGAACGCGGGCAAAAGAAATATGGCACCGACTTTACCGAACCCATTACGACATGAATTGGTTTCCAAGCAGAAGCTGCAAGAATTAGCGGAAGTGATCGATGGCGAGTTCGAGCCGATCCAGCGAAAAGATCCGTCTCCACGAGGTCGTTTAGGCCGCCGTGTCAAACTCAAAAAGCATCTGGTTGAGATCAATGCCGATGAGTTAACCATAACTTTATCTAAATATACCTCACCAGAGGCGCTAGAACGCAGTGTAACGGCTCTTTCTGCTATGACCGGACATCCAATTGCTTCGATTAAAGAAGAGTGTGATGAGCTTGTTAGCAAGCTTGATTGGCTAAGAGTTGGGGATTCCGTATTGCCTTATGAAACTTTGAGTAAAACGATTGAATTATTTAATCAGGAAACCAAGTCTAAACATCTCTCTATGGAGAAGCTGATTGCTGGCTTAGCGGTAAGGCGTAAAGTCTGTAAGCAAGTCTTTGAAGGGCATTTGGATGAAACCGTGATGCGTGCTCTTGATGAAATGGCTAATGTTTCATAGATTTACACTTTAATATCGAAAGCATGATCAAGACAATTGGTCATGCTTTCGAAACGATGATCAAGGAAATATTGATCTGAGTAATTCTTTTATGTAGGACGCGGCCGTTCTCGCATATTGAGCTCTCCTAACGGCGTCATAAATGCGATATGCAGTTCAATCGCTTGATAGCATTCGTTTCCCCATCCTTGATGACTTTGACAAAATTCGATCATTGCAACGGTAAGTTGATCCAAATACGCCGCTCCCCAATATCTTAATTCTAAATCTGCATGTGGATCCGCTGTCATACTTTGAATGCGGGCATAAGCCAGTTGTATGTATTGATAGGCTTGCTCGCTATGACCAAGCTCATCAAAGTAACTTGATAACTTCAAACATCCCTCTAACCAAGCAGAAATGGTTTTGAATTGATATTGCTTCCAAATACAGTAAGGCGGTTGGTGGATGAGTTTAACAAGTTCAGACATGCTGTTGGCCTGAGTGTTTTGCTGTCGCAGACGAAATAACCATGTATCGAGTTGCATAATGACGACTCCATATTGATGAGAGGCTAGAGGGCAACATACCCTATTAGTGTAGTCATCAACTCTACAGGCTGCACTTGATCCAATTTTTATCACTTCAAGAAAAAAATTTCATCGCGACTATCTTGCCTGAAAAAAAAATTTACCTAAAATGCGCTTGTCTGCTATTTATTACTATACCCAAGTGACCTCAAGATGCAGATTTCAGAGCTATCATCCAAGTTCTTAGGCAAAGAAGATTTATGCGGAATGTAAGCACCTTTTAAGTAAATCTGAAGCAGACTAAGGGCTTGGATGAAGCTCCCAAAGGGCAAGTTAAAACAAGCTTTATGCTGTGTTAAATTAAATAGAGATAGAATCACTATGATCATATTCAATTTGCCTTGCCTAAAACTTGTTTTAATCTTGCTGAAACTCGCATCTTGAGGTTACTTGGGTATATTGATGGAGGTCTGAAAGCCTTATGCAGTGGGTTATGCCACTGAGTTGAGTGAGGCGAGATCTTTGACGCTACACCCAGTTGACCTGAAACAAAAGTGGTAAATATAGGGGAATTCCTAACTTGTTTCTGAACTCTGAGTTTAGTCACACTATGTATTTTATTTACTTAACAACTGGAGTTAAGCTTGCTTAATATCCATACTGTTTCTGCAAGAATTTCTGGAGGTTTTTATGTCGATTAACTCTATTGATCATGACGACATGACTGACATCGCCACCCATTGGGAGCAAAAAGACGAATCCAATACTCGTGCAACGCCTAAGCAAATGAAAAGTGCCGAAGCGCGTCGTCGTATTGAGATGTTACGTGAAATCAGAGAAAGTGGTTTAACGCTCGAAGAAGCACGCGAACTTGGCCTACTGCATTGATTGAGCGCTCAAAATCTCGTTACTGATTCTTGATAAATACAGGATGAATCTTTCGTCCTGTATTTTGCCGCAATTTGCTAATTTACACTGTAAACTCCCTATCATTTCTCCGTTGCTATGGTATATTTCCACGGTTGACGACTCTTGAGTATAGGCTAAATTAATGTCTGTAAATTTATCTTTATTGCCCCCAGCAGAAAAAAATAAAATTGAACTAGACAAACAGGCTTCGTATGCCGTTTGGCAACTTAAGCAAGCGAAAGCCGGTCCTGAACTGTTGGTGAATGAAGCACAAAAGATTCGTGATGAAAATGAACGTCTGTTCTATGAGCAAGCAGTCCAAAAATACAAACGGATTATGGGCGTAGCCTGAATCTGTCTTCATAAGAGATTAGATGGACTTCGAGTACGACGAAGTGATATCAATACGCAAACTCTTATGAGCAATATTACGCGTTAAATTAGAACCAGAGAGAACATTCCGATGGGAAGAAGTTTTGAAGTGCGCAAAGCCTCAATGGCTAAAACAGCTGGCGCAAAAATTAAAGTTTATTCTAAATACGGTAAAGAACTGTACGTAGCCGCGAAAAACGGCGGCGTTGATCCGGATATGAACTTAACACTGAAGCACCTTATTACTAAAGCGAAGCGAGATAACGTACCAGCTCACGTTATTAAAAACGCCTTAGACAAAGCATCAGGTGGCGGTGGTGAAGACTTCCAACCAGCACGTTACGAAGGTTTTTCTCCTGGCGGAGCGAGCGTTATCGTTGACTGCTTAACCGACAACGGTAACCGCACATTCCAAGACGTACGCCAGTGCTTTGTGAAAACAGGTGCAAAAATCGGTAGCCCAGGTACGGTTGCTCACATGTTTGATCACCAAGCAGTGTTCCAATTCAAAGGTGAAGACGAAGAAGCGGTATTAGAAGCATTGATGATGCAAGATGTCGATGTGACTGACATTGAACTGGAAGATGGCGTCATTACCGTATTTGCTCCTCATACTGAATTCTTCAAAGCGAAAACCGCGTTAAATGAAGAGTACCCAGATTTAACTATCGATGTGGAAGAAATTACGTTTGTTCCTCAAACTCACACCGAAATCTCGGGTGAAGACGTCGAGAAATTCCAAAAATTCTTGGATATGCTTGATGACTGTGATGATGTTCAGCAGGTTTACCACAACGCTGAATTGCCAGAATAAATCTGAGTTATCTTATTAGAAAAACGCCGAGTTCGATACTCGGCGTTTTTTTATGCCTCAAAGATAAGTGAGAGTGAATGAAGAAGATAAGAATGTCACTCAAAAAACTTACCGCAAGGCGTACCATCAGGATCAACTTGCAATTGTTGATTCGGGCAATGTTGATAAAAAAATGCCGCTTCCGCTTGAGTTGACATCTCGCTACATAATTGACGACTATCACAAGCAAAGCCTTGTTGGGTATTTTTTTTCGACGCTGTTGATGGCGTGCCATCCATATTAAAAAATGCAGCGATTTGAGGTTTATAATCGGTTGGAGTTTGTGGCGCTGACTGAGAGAAAAACTGCCAAATTGCCAACCCAACTAAGACAGCAAAAGCAATCTTCTTCATTTTGATTTTGTGCTGTTGTGGTGAATTAATGACCACTACGATGCGCTAGCTTGACTGTAAATCCAAGTGCTATTGTGTGACTGAGATGACTTTTGCGATTGAACTCAATGTTTGCTTTGCGCTTTTTCATTGAGTTCAACGCTATTAGGCCGCTTGAATGGTGAGATTATTGAGCCACTTCCTTTTCAGATAGCGACTAAAACACAACCCTAATTTGACGATTTCTTCAGACATCATCAATAAGTAGACCCAGGCAAAACTTAAATCTGCAATAAACGCGCCGTAGGCCGTCAGTGGCAAACCTACCATCCACATGGCAATGAAATCCATGCGTAAACAAAAATGGTTCTCTCCCCCGGCTCTGAGGATGCCATTGATGATCAGCATATTGAGCATTCGAATGATGATAGCAAAGCTCATCACAATAAACGCTGGATCCGCAATACCGGAATAATTTGGGCTGTCTAGGTCTAGGAAAGCAATGACGTTTTCACGTTGTAGAAATAAAATGCTGCAAGCAACTAGCCCCATCGCTAGGATGCATTTTATAAAAAACTTCGACATAGCGCGTGCCTGTTCATATTCATCACGTCCTAATGATTGACCCAGTAAAACCGAACAGGCAACCGAGATCCCCATGAAAATCGCGTAACACAATCCTTCAAACGGCCCAATCATGCTGTATACCGCTAATTCGGTTGTGCCCATATGACCGTAAATCATTTGGTAGGTGAGGGTGCCAAATGCCCACAAAACTGCATTGCACGCATTGGGAATGGCAAGACGTTTATACGATTGCCATAAACGAGAATTGTTGGCCTGAGCTTGGCTCGTGATAAGCCAATGTTGTTGGTACTTCAGCACAAAATAGATCAATAGCACTTGAATGACACGCGCAATGGTAGTGGAAAGAGCAGCGCCAGCCACGCCCAGCGCAGGTACACCTAAGCCACCATGAATTAGCCAGAAGTTGAGTCCGATATTGATAGCAATGGTGATCGCGGCTAGTACTAATGGCAAGAAAGCATTACCACTGGAACGTAAGCTGGCTTCGGCGGTGATCACCCAATGCGTCAGCATCAAGAGAGGCAAACTATACAAAAGGTAATCGGCACCTTGCTGGATAACTAACATATCATCCGTTTGTAGACGCATAATTTGTGCGCCGAAGCCGACCATTAAAATCGTGACAGGCACCATGATGATGGAACCAAATTTTAAAGACTGCATGGTGACGGTTTTAGCGGTATCTTTGTCATCTCGTCCCCAATATTGTGAGACCAGGGTGCCTGTTGCCGTACCAAGCGCCGCCATGATCATGATAGCGACAAAGTGCCAGCGTGAAGCGATACCTACCGCCGCCGTTGCGGTTTGCCCAAAATCACTCACCATTAACACATCGGCTAAGGCTAAGATGGCAACCAAAGCGCTTTGTAGGGCGACAGGAAACGCGAGTTTGATCACACGAGAAAACAAACCTTGTGGTAATGTGGCTGAGTTTTGATTGGTTTGCCGCTCTGTGTGTGATTGAATGGACATGGCTCGCTCCTCGTCAACAGCCTTTTAAAAACGCAATATAAAAGAGCTTTAGGTAAAGCAACATGTTTGAAACCTCAAAAAACCTGTGCAAATCCGTCATAAAAAAAGACTTGCCTGAGAGACAATGGCAAGACGAAGTGTATTTGGCCGAAGCGTGCAAAGAGCGCTTTATTGTAAAATCTGAAATCCCAGAATTGGTGGCTGAAGAAATTTCAATGGCAGGGCTGGGGGATTTTTCTCAAGGTTATGCTGTGGAGCGAAAAGAGCCTGAAATTCATACTCTTTTGTTTACGTTAGAAGGGGGAGGGCGTTTAACCACGCGCGATTTCATCACCGATATTCGACCGAACAGTGTGACAGTATTACCTCAAGGTGTGCCATTTCGCTTTGAATTGGCCGATAACGAATATTGGAAGATGGCTTGGATCTTATTACCGCCCAGTGAAAAGTGGTCATCGATTGCCGAGAGTAAACAAAGAGTTGAACCTACCCATTTATGTGAGTCTGTATGGTCACTGCTTAATTTAACCCATCATGAAATTCATGGGCGCGCGACGTTTCGGCAATTATTGCTGACGGAACTAGCACGAGGGCTTCTTGGGTCGACAGAAATCGTACCGACCAATACTTCAATGCGGGTTCATAGCGTGTTTAATCAGGTGGAAGCTCAGTTGCATTTGCCTTGGACGGTCAAGGAAATCGCACAACGTAGTTTTTTAAGCGAAGAACAGCTAAACCGAGTCTCAAAGCAACTTTACCAATGTTCACCAAGCCAAAAATTGATTCAGCTACGTATGGAAAAAGCCCTCGATCTTCTTCAACATCGTGATTGGTCTATCACTATGATCGCTCACCGACTTGGCTATCCTGACCCTTATAATTTCACTCATCGTTTCCGTAAAGTTTATGGGATGTCACCAAGAGAATATCGCCGCTGCCATTGTGGGTAAAACAGCCTAGCTCTCATTTGTTTATAAAGCCTTCAACATTTTGTTACTTATATCACTATAGCAATAAATACTTAGTGCATAACGCTCTGTTTTCACTAATCTAATGAGTGAAATACAAAATAAAAACCACTCAAATTGTGTTGTATTGAGTCTTTATCGTAGTGATATTGGCATCTTTTTTCATACATTTGGCCTTCTATTGCTGCGATCTTCCAAAATGCGAAATTAAGACGAGAAATAGAAGGAGCTATTTATGAACGCCCTGATACTAATGGTAGTGGGACTCGCTGCCATGTTTACCGGATACCGGTTTTATTCCCTCTATGTAGCCAAACATATATTAAAGCTGTCTGATGACTTCAAAACCCCCGCACATGAGTTTCAAGATGGGGTCGATTATGTACCGACCAATAAATACGTATTATGGGGACACCACTTTACTTCTGTTGCGGGTGCGGCTCCGATTGTTGGCCCTGCGATTGCGGTTATTTGGGGTTGGTTGCCTGCGTTTATTTGGGTGGTATTAGGTACGGTTTTCCTTGCCGGTGTACACGATATGGCTGCGATATGGGCCAGTGTGCGAAACCGTGGTCAATCCATGGGTGCGGTAGCTGGTGCGGTCGTCGGTAACCGAGCCAAATCTGTGTTGATGATTGTGGTGTTCTTATTGCTTATGATGGTGAACACCGCATTCGGTGTGGTCATTGCAGGTTTGATGATTTCTAACCCAACCGCCGTAGTGCCGGTTTGGGGAGCATTAGTCGTCGCTGCGGTGATTGGCCAATGTATCTATCGCTATAAAATGTCGTTAGTGTGGGTATCGATTGTTGGCGTAGTGGCTTTATATAGCTTGATCTATATTGGCACGTTAACCCCGATTGTGATCCCAGATGGCGCTTTCTTTGGCCTGCCAGCAAAAACGACTTGGATCTTAATTCTGTACGTATATGCCTTTATCGCGTCGATGTTGCCTGTTTGGGTGCTATTGCAACCGCGTGATTATATCAACGGTCTACAATTGTTTATTGGCTTGGCCATTTTGTACGCGTCAGTGTTAATGCTGCAGCCTGACATGGTTGCGCCAATGCTTAATGATGATGTGCCTGCTGATACGCCTTCTATTATTCCATTACTGTTCGTCACTATTGCTTGTGGTGCGATTTCTGGTTTCCACGGCCTTGTGTCATCGGGTACCACTTCTAAACAAATCGATAAAGAAAAAGATGTGCGTTTTGTCGGTTATCTTGGTGCGATGGGTGAGGGCATGCTGGCTCTTGCAACGATTATTGCGGTATGTGCAGGTTTCGCCTCTTTAGATGCTTGGAAAGAAATCTACCAAAGCTATGGACAAGGTGGTGCGGGCGCTTTTGTTAAAGGTGGCGCTACGATTCTTAACCTAGGTGTTGGCATCTCTCCAACCATTTCTCAAACTATTCTTGCGGTAATGGTGGCGTTGTTTGCCGGTACAACCATGGATACGGGTGTACGTTTACTTCGCTACATTTTCCAAGAGTGGGGCGAAATGTATAACATCCAACCGATGAAAAAGGGCTTTATCGCGACCAGTTTTGCGGTGGCGGCGTGTCTTCTATTAACTTTCGGACAAGGTTCTGATGGTTCAGGCGGCTTATTGATTTGGCCTTTGTTTGGTACTACGAACCAGCTCATGGCGGGCTTAACCTTATTGATCATTTCAGTGATGTTGTTGAAGAAAGGGCGTGCGGTTTATTACACCTTAATACCAATGATCTTCTTATTGTTGATGACCTTGATCGCATTGCTTGTGAACTTGAAAGCGTTCTACTTGAAAGGCGATTATTTGTTACTTGGTTTGGACGTGGTGATTTTAATCGCGACCATTTTAGTGTGCTTAGAATGCTTTAAAGCCCTAAAAGAAAACTGGGGCAATAAAGCGGTGAAAGAAGAGTCGTAATATGGACTGGAAAGCACGGTTTGAGGCTTTCTCAAAGGGGCTTGATGAGTTTTATCATGCCCCTTATAGACGAAGTTTAACTCGAGCCTATAAAGACGAAGAAGATTTTTTCATGTTGCTGATTTTTGCTGAAAGCTTAGGGATGGATAACCCCGTGAGTTTTTATACCATGGAATTACAACCTTTCTTTTTGGAAGCGTTTCATGAGTGGCATATTCGCATGGGCATGGAAAAATCGCCGATTGATCACTTTGGATGTTGTTAGAGGTAGTGGATGTTAGAGATACTCTCAACCAAGAAAGTTATCTTTGTTGGAGGAAAGGGTGGGGTAGGAAAAACCACCACTGCAGCCAGTTTAGCGCATCAGTTAGCCGCGCAAGGTTTGAAAGTGTTAGTGATTTCTACCGACCCTGCACATAGCCTCGGAGATGCATTAGGGAGAAAGCTCTGTGGTGATATTCATTTAGTTGCGCCTAATTTGTCGGCTCTGGAACTTGATATTGAAGCCATCAGTGAAAAGCACTTTAACAATATTGCTCACCAGGTTGCGCATTATACTAAGCCTGATATGCGTCCAAGGATGCAGCAACAGTTAGAACTCGCGAAAGATGCCCCAGGCGGACAAGAAGCCGCATTGCTGGAAACCATGTGTGATTATTTGATGCGTTTTGAAGAGATGGGCTTTGATCGTTTGATCTTCGATACTGCGCCAACGGGGCACACATTGCGCTTGCTGGTTTTGCCTGAAATGATGTCGGCGTGGACCGATGGCTTGATTGCTCAGCAAAAGAAACAGCAAAAACACAAAGAAGCGGCACAAAGTTTTTGGCAGCGCGCTGAAAACCAAACGGCAAATCCATTTAATCAAGATAAACAAGCGCCTTGGCAGCAAGCGTTACGATTATTAGAAAAGCGTAAACACTTGTTCAAACACGCTCGAGATCGTATTCACGATGTGGATTTTACGGCTATTGTTTTGGTTATGATCCCTGAAAAACTGCCCTTGTACGAAACGGTCAGAACGCTTGAGCAATTTGAAAAAGTGAATCTGAATTGCGCAGGGGTGGTGGTCAATCAAGTCATTGATGAGCAATTGTGTGAACATCCATTTTGGTTGCAGCGCTATCAATTACAGCAAGAAGTGCTGGTGGAGGTCGAGCGCGATATTAATGTGCCAAAACATCATATTTATCTACAATCAGAACAGATTGTCGGTGAAGAAAAACTGCAGAAGTTTTTGGCGTTAGCTTAATGTTTACAGAGCAATGTAAACTTACTCATTAAATACTGATTTATGCATAAAACAAAAGCGCCACATTCGGCGCTTTTGTTATTATTTTTTATCTAGAAACTAGAAACTAGAAACTAGAAACTAGAAACTAGAAATTAATAGTGATACGGGAACTTAGAGAAATCTTTAGGGCGTTTTTCCAAGAAAGAATCTCGACCTTCTTTGGCCTCATCGGTGCCGTATGCAAGGCGTGTTGCTTCGCCAGCAAAGATTTGTTGCCCAACCATGCCATCGTCCGTTAAGTTCAAACCAAACTTCATCATGCGTAGTGCGGTTGGTGATTTCTGACAAATGATTTTGCCCCATTCTAAAGCTTCTTTTTCTAGCTCAGCGTGTGGTACGACTTTATTGACCATACCCATTTCAAACGCATCTTGGGCGCTGTAATCTAACCCTAAGAAGAAAATTTCGCGGGCTTTCTTTTGACCGACCATTTTAGCAAGATAAGCGGAGCCGTAGCCTGAATCAAAGCTCGCTACGTCGAGATCGGTTTGTTTAAATACGGCGTGCTCTTTTGACGCGAGAGTTAAATCACAAACCACATGCAGTGAATGGCCGCCACCTGCAGCCCAACCTGGTACGACAGCAATCACGGCTTTGGGCATAAAGCGGATCAGACGTTGTACTTCTAAAATATGCAAGCGGCCAAGTTTGGCAGGGTCGATTTGATCTTGAGGCATACCTTCATACTTATAGCCATCTTTACCACGAATACGTTGATCGCCACCTGAGCAAAATGCCCAGCCACCATCGCGTGCACTTGGGCCATTACCTGTAATCAACACGCAGCCCACATCGCTCCACATACGTGCGTGTTCTAATGCGCAATACAATTCATCTACGGTTTTAGGGCGAAATGCATTGCGACATTCAGGGCGGTTGAAGGCAATACGAACCACACCAGCATCGACAGCGCGGTGGTAAGTAATGTCTTCGAAATTGAAACCTTCAACTTCTTGCCAATCTTCAGGATGAAAAATATCGGATACCTTGTTAGTCATGATCACGGACCTTTATTTTGAATTTATTCGTATTAATCGTGTTTGATTTCTGTCGCTAACGTTTGTTTTTTTAGCGCAATCAGAGTTATAAACATAGCGACTAGCGCCATGATTGCCATTAATAAATAGATCGAGCTAAAACCAGAAGCCAATACGGCATGGCTGTAATTGGCCAAACTGGCTTGCGGTTCGACACCTTGCTTACTTAGGCTAAATTGGAACACGCTTGAACAGGCTGCCACCCCAACGGCACCGCCCAGTT
Source organism: Vibrio gangliei (assembly GCF_026001925.1). Taxonomy (NCBI): domain Bacteria; kingdom Pseudomonadati; phylum Pseudomonadota; class Gammaproteobacteria; order Vibrionales; family Vibrionaceae; genus Vibrio; species Vibrio gangliei. The sequence goes on from NZ_AP021870.1 coordinate 13,404, forward strand.
CTCGTCCAAAGTTAAACAGCGACATGCCGATGCCTCTGTCTTTAGCTGGTAGGACGTTTTGAACCATGACCCCTACAGAAGGCAAAGTGAAGCCAATCCCTAGCCCGGCTAAACCTAGTGAAATCGCTGGGTAGACGTGCTGCTGAATAAGCGCAAAGCTTAATGCGGCTAATAAGAAGCCAAAAATAGCATAGCGTTTGGTTTCACCTGATTTATTGACCAATTTACCACCACAGTAAGCCCCAGCGGTGACACTGAACATAAAGATCACCATGATTTCGCCGCTTGTAGAGGCTGAGAAGCCCATTTGCCACTGCATTTGCATCGGTAAATAGACCAAGATGGCAAACATTAACAGCTGAGAGCATAAGATGAGTAATATACACACTAGGTAGTTGGGCAATTTAGCCAGCCTAGCTGGTAGCATAGGATCAGACACTCGACGCTCGACCAAAATCAGCAATAGAATAGAAGCAATAAATGCGCCTCCCGTCCATAAACTTGGTAACTCCGCTTCAGGGGAAAGCAGTAAAAGCAGGCTGGTGGAGCTGAGCATCAATAGCATGGCGCCAAACCAATCAAATTTTGAATCGCGCTTTTTATTCAAATGAGATAAGTTTTTTCGGATTAAAAATACGGCCAATAGGCCTAATGGAATGTTGATCCAAAACACCCAGCGCCAAGATAAGTGTTCTGCAAAGTACCCACCCAATAAGGGACCCGCAATGCTCGAAACGGCGTATACCATGGAAATAAAACCTTGGTATTTCCCGACCTCTCGCGCAGGAATACAATCGGCAATCACGGTAAAGGCCAGAGCAATTAAGCCGCCGCCGCCAATACCCTGCACAATTCGCGCAATAATTAAGGTAGAGAGATCTTGCGCAAAACCACAAGCCGCTGATCCCAGTACAAATAATGAGATACCGATGTAGAGCATTTTGACTCGGCCAAGAATATCACTGAGTTTTCCATAAACTGGTAATACCGCGGTGGCAGCAAGTAGGTAAGCGGTGACGACCCAAGTAAGCGCATTTCCAGCGTTTAGTGCATTACCAATAATAGGAAGCGGAGTCGTCACGATGCTTTTTTCTAATGAGCCCAATGCGATAACTAGCGCGACACTCAAGAATATTTTCTGCGGGGAGACGGTCGTTTTCTCTGTCACAACTTTTCCTCAAATATCAAAATAATAAAGGCTAACTCTGTATGAAGTTAGCCAATAAATGTGCTGCAATTAGCCGATAAAAGATAGGTAACCTTGGATAATAATTAGGTTCACAATATCAATGAAAAATGCACCGACAATTGGGACCACCATAAAGGCTTGTGGAGATGGGCCGTAGTGAGTCACTAATGATCCCATATTCATCACCGCAGTTGGCGTAGCGCCTAAACCAAAGCCACAATGACCCCCTGTAATTACCGCTGCATCATAATTAGAGCCCATCACTCGGAAAGTAATGTTATAGGCAAAGAGGCCAAGAATTATTGTTTGAACACAAAGAATGATCAGTAAAGGAATGGCTAATGAGAAAATTTCCCATAGTTGCAGACTCATGAGCGCCATCGCTAAAAATAACGACAAAGACACTGTACCTAAAATATCAACAGTATCGGTGTTGAGTTTATATTTCCCCGACACCTCAAACACATTGGTGATGATCACTCCTAAGAACAAAGCATAAACAAAGTCAGGAATTTTCAGCCAACTGATATTTAAAGTGCTAAACCATTGTTCGATATAAATGGCACCCACGACACACACCAGCATAGTAAACAAGGTTTCAATCACTCGATAAGCAGAGACTTTGTCTTCTTCACGATCATTGTAAGTGACAACATCAGGGAAGCTATCATGGTGCTTATCTCCTGCGCCATATTCCGAAATTAAGTTGTGTTTTTGAATGCGACGTTGCGCCACAGGGCCACCAATAATACCGCCAACGATCAAACCAAAGGTTGCTGCCGCCATGGCAAATTCTAACGTATTCAGCCCATACGTGTTTTGGAACGTGCTGGCCCACGCGGCACCTGTTCCGTGTCCGCCAGACAAGGTAATTGAGCCTGCCACTAAGCCGAGTAAAGGATTAAGACCTAATATTTCAGCCAGGCCGACACCCACGGCGTTCTGTATGATGATGTACACAGAAGCAACCCCTAAGAATATAAAGACCTTTTTACCGCCTTTCAGTAATTGGGTGTAACTTGCTGATAAGCCAACGGTGGTAAAAAAGAGTAACATCAAGGTGTGTTCAAGCGGCAAATCAAACTCAAAAGTGATGTGATTATAATGCAAAATGGTACTGATAACAGCGACCACTAACCCGCCGACAATGGGTTCTGGCACTTTGTATTTGGATAAGAATGGCACTTTGCTATTGATAAAGTGGCCGAGTAGGAGCACGAAAATCGCGAGTAAAAAAGACTCGATAGAATCCACAGGATAAACGGTATTCATATACTGCCTCAAAAATTAGAACGGGAGTGAAAATAGACCTTGTTATTGAGCATAGCTAAAAAATACGTACCAATTGCTGCATTTATTAGTTGCGCCATATATTTAGTTGCACCAAGACTTCGCCTTGTTGAGTCTGATCATCCGTTGAAACTGAGGCATTACCTCGGCTGACTTGTGAAGCGATGGGGCATTTTGCTAAAGGTGTTGGTCTAGTATGTAGACATAATTTGATATTGATTGAATTATTGACAAGAAATTTTCAATTTTATGACGACTTGTTAAGTCTACCATTTAGTATTTCATATAATCATGTCATTTTTATTCATTCGTTAAATTATTGGAGATTGTTATGCCTGTTCTATTCTGTCAATCATGCTGCCGCGATACACAACATAAAGCGGTGTTACGCAAACGTGCGGAAGATGATGTGTCACTAAAGAACAAATTCCAGAAATTCAACGAGTTGATGAACCAACTTTTTAGCGGCGTACATTACCACAAAATGGACCGTGTGTGTTTATGTCGTGATTGCAACCATCAAACTGCGGTGTTTTCTCAAGAATCCGCTCATTAATTCGGCAAGGTGAGTATAAATATCGTGCTGGTCAATGGTGAAAAGCGTCTTTTCATTTTCTAATACTTACCCCGAATGTAAAACTCAAGTACAGTAAGTCATTCATATGCTCAATCCAATGGAGTACACAATGACTCGTTACTATGATCATGCTTTAACGCTTTGGCAGTATTTACAACTTAATCAACCTTTGCAAAAAACGGATGCTTTGTTGCTGTTAGGCAGTTCCGATCTACGAGTCGGTGAGCGTGCTGCTGAACTGTATCATCAAGGGATTGCGCCTCTAATTATTCTTTCCGGTGGCAGCGGCCGAATGACCGATGGTCTTTTTGAGCAAACTGAAGCGGAAACGTTCGCCAAAGTCGTCATGGATGCGGGAGTGCCTCGTGATGCGATTTTGCTTGAAAATAAATCGACCAATACCGGTGAAAACTTTCGTTTTACTCAGCAACTCCTTAATGAGAAATCCATTCAAATCAGTAGCGTTACTTTAGTGCAAAAGCCCTATATGGAACGTCGTGCTTTAGCAACATGTGAGCAGGCGCAAGTCACTTCTCCTCAATTGGATTTCCTAGATTATTGCAGTGCGCTTCATCCATCGTCAGAGGTGATTAATTTGATGGTGGGAGAAATTCCTCGTTTGCAGCATTACCCAACGCAAGGCTTTTTTGCCGCTCAAAACATTCCTCAATCCGTTGAAGAGGCTTATATGGCCTTACATCGTATCGGTTATGATGAGCATGCCTCAATTTAACCACGAAAGATCAACAAGCCTTAAGGATGTATAACATGAAACTCACACTTACCACTCAATCCTGGCCCATTGCTGGCGCATTTACCATTTCACGAGGCTCTAAAACTCATGCGGATGTTGTGGTGGTGACATTAGAACAAAATGGTTATGTTGGTCGTGGCGAGTGTGTGCCATACGCACGATACGGTGAATCGATAGAGCAAGTGCTGCAAGATTTAGAATCGGTTCGATCTCATCTTGATAATGCAACGCAAGATATCATTCAGCAGCTTCTACCAGCCGGCGCAGCCAGAAACGCACTTGACTGCGCGTGGTGGGATTTACACTGTAAACAGCAAAATAAAACTATTTGGCAATTATTGAATACTCAGCCACAAGACTTAACGACGGCGTTTACTTTATCGCTAGATACCCCTGAAAAGATGGGAATAGCGGCACAAAAGCATGCTCACCGTCCTGTATTAAAACTTAAATTAGCGGGAGAGGGTGATATTGCTCGTGTGGCCGCGGTTCGTCATAACGCTCCCCATGCTCAAATTATTGTCGATGCCAATGAAGGTTGGGATATTGATTTATACCATCAGATGATCCCTAAATTGGTCGAGTTGAATATTGCGATGATCGAACAACCTTTCCCATCAGATAAAGATCATTGGCTTGATGGTATTGAACGCCCCATCCTTCTCTGCGCAGATGAATCTTGTCACGGAGTCGAGAGTTTATCTAAGCTAGTTGGCCGTTATGACATGATTAATATTAAGCTTGATAAAACCGGTGGCCTAACCGAAGCGCTCGCATTAAAACAAGCCGCACTCGTACAAGGCATGAAAGTTATGGTTGGTTGTATGGTCGGTTCTTCACTGGGTATGGCACCGGCATTTGTCGTTGCACAACAGGCGGATGTGGTCGATCTAGATGGCCCACTGTTACTCGCTGAAGACCACAACCCCGGTTTTGAATTTGATGTTTCGACAATGAAAGTGATGTCACCTAGGTTGTGGGGGTAGTTGTCAACAACTCCACCAGCACATTTAAATAATGTTCACAGGCATAATCTGCAGAAACGGGCGGTAACTCTGCGGTGACGCACAATAAATCACGTTCGGCGCACCAAGAGCCAAAAGATCCCGGGGTGTCGTAGCCGACATCTTGCACCATAGGTAGCTTCATTTTATCGGAAAGCCACTGCGCCAGTGGTGAAAAGCTAGGGTCATCTATACAGGCTAACGGTTCATGAAATGAAGTCACCCAAGCCGGTTGTAAGCTCTCAATTAATTTGCACAATGCCGCTGTTTCTGGCTCAGAATTGCCTGTCTTTCCCGTAGCGACTTCAACATCGCGTTCTGGTGAGTGTGTGCTCCAGCGATACACCGTTCCACCATCTTGCCAATTATTGCTGGCAAAATTTCGATTCAAATCCACACCATTGGCATTAGCTCGTGTGCCAAGTTGGTTGCCATCGGGGTTCATACTTAAGATGACATGATGACGTAATTGGCCGGCGTCGATTGAACGCAATGCGCAAGATAAGCTCACAATGGATGCGGTTTCATCACCATGCGTGCCTGCAATGATTAAGCCTGTCTCGTTAGTTTGAATCTGCGCAGGAAAATAAAGTAGAGGAGAACCCAATACAGAGTGTCCGTACACAATAGGTTGGTGTTGAAATCGGGCGCGTTGTGTTTGAGGGCGAAGAATGACAGCCATACGATCTTCCTAATCTAATTTATTTCCTAATCTGAGAAGTATTACCGAATCGTGTTGTGAGTTAAAGTTTATATTGAAAAGTACCCCAATTAATAGTGGGTTGATTGCTTGCATAGCGCTATAGTTATGCCTATTCATTTACATAGCACTTTATCAATAACAAGGAAGTCTTATGCCGTCGTTAAAACCTTCAATTATTGCTTTAACGCTTTCTGCTACTCTTTTTCCTGCTTTATCTTTTGCTGCACAGGTTCCTGCAGGCGTTGTTCTTGCCGACAAACAGGAGTTAGTTCGTGGTAACGATGCCGAAGCACCAACGTTAAATCCGTTAAAAGCGGAAGGCATTCCTGAAATGCACATTTTGCGTGATTTGTTTGAAGGTCTTGTGATCCAGAATCAAGATGGCAGCGTGGTGCCTGGTGTGGCGGAAAGTTGGGAAACGAAAGACAATCAAACTTACACCTTCCACTTACGTAAAGATGCTAAATGGTCAAATGGCGAGCCTGTCACCGCGCAAGATTTTGTTTATAGTTTGCACACCGCAGTCGATCCTAAGTTTGCTTCCCCCAATGCTTGGTATTTGAAATTGACCGGTATTAACAATGCCGAAGCCATTATTGATGGGAAAAAACCAGTGGATAGTCTTGGCGTTAAAGCGCTAGATGCCCACACCTTACAGTTCCAACTAGATAAACCTGTGCCTTACTTTGTGGCGATGACAGCACACACCGTGATGATGCCTATTAATCAAAAAGCGGTGGAGAAGTTTGGTGACAACTGGACTAAGCCGGAAAACATGGTATCGAACGGCGCGTATAAGCTGACAAACTGGGTGATTAACGAGCGCCTAGAAATGGAGCGTAACCCGAATTATTGGGATAACAAAGATACCGTGATCAACAAAGTAACCTACATTCCATTTGAGAGCCAAACCTCGGCCATGAATCGTTATATGACAGGCGAAGTGGATATTACTTCGGATGTGCCAGTAGCGATGGCGGATAAGCTAAAACAAGAAAATCTGGATGCGTTTAAAGTGACGCCTCTGCTGTGTACTTATTACTATGCTTTGAATACTCAGCGTAAGCCATTTGATGATGCGCGTGTGCGTAAAGCCATTTCTTACACCATTATGCGTGATGTGATTGCTAATGGCGTAACCAAAGGGAACGTACCGGCTTATACCTTTGCGCACCGAGATGTGGCTAACTTCAAAGCTACGCAGCCTGAATACGCAAAATGGACACAACAACAACGCGATCAAGAAGCGGCGAAATTACTCAAAGAAGTGGGATACGATCATGATCATCCGCTTAAAGCGACTTTACTTTACAATACCAGCGAAAACCATAAAGCGATTGCCGTGGCGATTGCCTCTATGCTGAAAAAGAATTTAGGTATGGAAGTGACGCTGGATAATCAAGAGTGGAAATCTTACCTTGCGGCACGTCAAGAACGTAATTTCGATATCATGCGTGCATCTTGGTGTGGTGATTACAACGAAGCCTCGACTTTCTTAACGTTACTGACTTCTGGTAATGACAAGAACTTCCCATCGTATTCAAATCCAAAATACGATGAAGTGCTTGCCAAAGCCCAAGCCGCGGTGGATTTAAAGCAGCGTAATCAATTTTATGACCAAGCCGAACATATCCTAGCTCAAGATATGCCACTGGTGCCAATTTACTATTTCATGCAGTCGCGATTAGTGAACCCGAAACTGGGTGGTTACCCAATGCATAACGCAGAAGGGCGCATTTATTCGAAAGATTTGTATTTTGTGAAGTAATTGCTTAAGTAACTTTATCGTAAGCCTGATGCATGTGAGTGTATCAGGCTTTTTTATTGCTGCTATTTTTCTATTGTTTCTATTTCTTAGCCTCGACAGCAAACAATTCATTCAATCAATACTTGTGACATTACTAACGATAAATCGTTTATTAAATTGTTATTTTAAAATGCTGTTTTGTTTTGCTTATTCGAGGGAGTGATGAGATTAATAAAAGAACAATTAGCTAGATTATTAACAGTATCATTATTGATAGGGACAGCGACTAGTTACGCTGCGCCCAACGGGCCTGATTATCAAAAACAAGCGATTGATAGCCCACAACGAAGCTTTCCTATTTTTTATCAAAAGCTAAAAGATAGGATGGAATTTAGTCTAGGTTGGCAGAAAAATCAGCTAACGCCACAAGAGTGGAAAGCCCAAGGCCTTGCCAAAGCGCGAGAAATTATTTTCCCATATCAAGATAACACGCCTTTCAATCCAGTGGTTATTGATGCAGTAGATCGTGGCTCTTATATGGCGAAGAAAGTGGTTTTCAATATTAGTAATGAAAGTCGAGTGATGGCTTTTTTACTAGAACCAAAAGGCGATGGGCCGTTTCCAGCGGCATTATTTCTACACGATCACGGCAGTAAATTTGATATTGGTAAAGAGAAATTTGTACAGACTTGGGACGATGATAAAAGGCTTAAATCCTCTCAAGCCTGGGGCGATAAATTCTTCTCTGGACACTTTCCTGGCGATGAATTAGCCAAACGCGGCTATGTGGTTTTATCGATTGATGCGTTAGGTTGGGGAGATCGTTCTGTTGAAGGTTTTGAAACTAACTCTCAGCAAGCTTTAGCTTCTAACTTATTTAATTTAGGTTCATCGTTTGCCGGAATTATTGCTTTAGAAGATGCTAGAGCCGCTGATTTTCTAGCAAGCCAACCTAGAGTAGATAAAAAGCGGGTAGCTGCGGTTGGATTTTCGATGGGAGCATTTCGTTCCTGGCAAGTTGCCGCTCTTTCAGATTCAATTACAGCCAGTATTGTTGATTGTTGGATGGGAACAATGCAAGGTTTGATGGTGCCGGGCAATAATCAGCTTAAAGGCCAGTCGGCGTTTTCAATGTTACATCCTTACATCTCTCGTTATCTTGACTATCCTGATATTGCCGCGTTAAGTGCGCCGAAACCTATGTTGGTTTACGCTGGTGGTCAGGATTCTCTATTCCCAATCGATTCAGTCAATGATGCTTTTAAAACCATGCATTCGGTTTGGGATGCCAATCAAGCGAGTGACAAGTTGACCACCAAAATTTGGCCAGATAAAGGTCATACTTTTACTTGGGATATGCAACAACAAGCATTTGATTGGTTAGATCAACAATTTCAACGCTGATTTAAACTCGAAATGAAATGATTAAGGCAGAGAAATTCTGCCTTATTTTTTGTGATGAGAGTGCCGCTGATTAATGCGTTTTCTTCGGTCCTCTGCGAACCAAGTCTTTACCATTATCAAATACCTCTTGTGTTACCCAACGTCCAAGTAATAGCTGATGTTTGTCATCTAATACCGCGATGAATGGGCGACCATTGCTGTTGTTGGTGGCTAATGCGACACCAGTGACGTTGATTAAACCCAATCCACCATTTTCGACCAGCAGTAAAAAGGCTTCTAATTCTTCTAGGGTTTCGATGACGTCATTATCATTAATCATAAAATTTTATCTCATTGAACATTTGTGGCTTAGGGTCAACAGCCCCTAGGATAACAAAGAGACAAAAAATGCCAACCGGATAGGGCCGGTTGGCATGGCTTTGTTTCGTGTTTATTTAGCTGGGTAGAGATTAGCTAAGTAGAGAAAGGTTAGGCTGCATTTGAACTTTGCTCGAAGCTTTGATAATTACCCAACAATGCGTTGTAGAAATCGCCGTCATTTAAAACACCAATGAGTTGTCCATGTTCTGCCATTAAAACTGGATGACAAGTTCGGTTTTTGAGTTCAATGGCATCACGCATACTTATCTCAGGGCTTGCGACTATCAGCATATTAGGCTGAATAGCGTCTAAGTTTTGTATTTCTTCCCATTGAACTAATACGAGAGGATCCACACTGCTGATGTTTAGATTTTCTAGTTGATCGTCTGAAGTGGGGCTTTGGATCCAGATGTCATTCGAGGAGCACAGCTGAATACGATGGTTCTCTGTCGTTAGATCTTCAATCGGTTGCATTAAAGAGCGACCTTTCAGCACGTTGAGTGGGTTGGTATGTGCTACAAAATCTTTAACGTATTGGGTTTTAGGTGCCAAAACAATTTCTTCTGGTGTGCCGTGTTGGATTAAACGACCAGACTCCATGATGGCAATATTGTTACCGATTTTTAGCGCTTCATCTAAATCGTGGCTAACAAAGACAATCGTTTTGTTGAGCTTAGTTTGTAGTTCGAGTAACTCATCTTGTAGTTGCGCTCGGATGAGTGGATCTAAAGCTGAGAAAGGTTCGTCCATTAACAAGACATCGGTATCCATGGCAAAAGCTCGAGCAAGACCGACTCGTTGTTGCATACCACCGGATAACTCATGGGGATGTTTATCTGCCCATTCTGCTAGGCCAACCATTTCTAGCTGTTCTAATGCTTTGCTGCGTCGCTTGGCTTTACTCATGCCTTTCATTTCCAAACCAAAAGCAACGTTATCTAGCACTGTTAGCCAAGGCATTAAAGCGAATTTTTGGAATACCATCGAAACTCTATGCGTGCGTAAATGGCGTAGGGTTGATTCATTGCAATTGGCAAGATCAACCAGGCTATCACCATCTTTAATTTCTAGTGAACCACGAGAAATGGTATTCAATCCATTGATCGCACGTAATAAGCTTGATTTTCCCGAGCCAGAAAGGCCCATCAGTACACAAATTTCGCCTTCTTTGACGCTAATATTGACACCATCAACACCCACGACTTGGCCCGTTTGATCTATTATATTTTGTCGAGATTCACCTTGTTCGAGTAATTCGATGGCTTTACTAGGGTTGTCACCAAAGATCACATCAAGGTCTTTTATAGTAATTGCGTTCATGATTATCCCTCTTTTGCTTGGTTTGGTGCTTTGCATAAACGGTCAAGAATGATGGCAACCAAAACAATGGCCAGACCCGCTTCGAATCCTTGAGAAATATTTACCGTGTTTAATGCTCGGATCACGGGTTTACCTAAGCCATCAGCACCGACAAGTGCCGCGACAACAACCATAGAGAGTGACAACATGATACATTGCGTCACCCCAGCCATAATACTTGGCAGAGCTGCTGGTAATTCAACTTTAAACAAAAGCTTGGTTTTACTCGCGCCAAATGCTTTACCCGCTTCCACTAATTCTTCTGGCACTTTAATGATGCCTAGATAGGTCAAACGAATGGGGGCGGCGATAGCAAAAATAATGGTAGAAATCAGCCCAGGTACTATCCCTAATCCAAATAACACTAATGTTGGGATCAAGTAGACAAAGGTTGGAACGGTTTGCATTAAATCTAAGATTGGGCGCAATAACGTGTACAACCAAGGACGGTGCGCCGCCATGATGCCTAGAGGGACGCCAATTAATACGGAAATCGTTGTCGCTGCAAAAACAAGAACAAAGGTTTCCAGCATTTCTTGCCAATAGCCCATGTTTAATATCAATAACAAAGAGGCGATGATGAACAGGACTAAGGATAATTTACGGTGTAAATACCAAGCGAGTGCTGCGGTGATAATAATTGGAACGGCTGGTGGTAGCCATTGAAAAACGTTCACTAAACTCATGATGATAGTTTCAAGAAAGAATGAAATGGTATCGAAAAGAGTCGCGGCATTGAGTGTTAGCCAATCGACAACCATTTCCATCCAATGTCCGAGTGGGATTTTATGATCAGTAATAAAATTCACAGTATTGCCTTATCTGGCGAGTTTGCACCCGCCAGTCCATTTAAAGTTCAAAGAGTAGTTGTTCGTTTTCTGATTATTGAGCTGACTGTTTGAGGTAGGTAATGACAGCAAGAGCCGCCGGTTCACCATCCAATGTTTTGACATTTTTCAGCCATGTTTTGATTTGCTCTGGATGTTGACTCAGCCATTCACGCGCAGCCGTATTGGGCTTTTTGTTTCGGTTGCTGATGGCATTCATGATCTGGTTTTCCATATCTAAACTGAATTTGAGATTATTTAAGAGTACGCCGACATTTGGGCATTGAGATAGATAATTTTTACGTACGTTAGTGTAGACGTTGGCGCCACCATAGTTAGGGCCGAAGAAGTCATCGCCACCCGCGAGGTATTCCATATCGATTTTGCTGTTCATTGGGTGCGGCGCCCAGCCAAGATAAACGATCCATTGATTACGGCGTACCGCTCGAGTGACTTGTGAGACCATCCCAGCTTCACTGGACTCTACGAGTCGGAAATCTTTCAGTCCAAAGGCATCTTGATCGATCATGCTTTGTAGTAAGCGATTGCCATCGTTTCCAGGTTCAATCCCATAAATTCGATCGTTAAATTTATCCGCATTTTTAGCGATATCAGCAAAAGTTTTGACTCCTGCATCGTAAACATATTTAGGGACAGCTAAAGTATATTTAGCTCCTTCTAGGTTAGCTCGAACGGTTTCAACCTTGCCTGATTCACGGTATTTTTTGATGTCATTTTCCATGGTTGGCATCCAGTTACCGAGAAAGACATCGATATCACCATTGGCCATTGAAGAATAGGTCACGGGTACGGAGAGTAATTCCGTTTCAGTTTGGTATCCCATGCCTTGCAATAATTGAGTTGTAACCGCAGTGGTGGCCGTGATATCGGTCCAACCAACATCAGAGAATCGAACCGTTTCACACTGATTGGCGGCGTAAGCATTAAAAGTGGTTAGGCTGGTGAGTCCTAATGCGTATAGTGCAGTTTTTTTAAGTGACATAATCATTCCTTGTAATTAGTTACTTGTTTTATCGTTTTTTGTGGTCTTGATTATTTAGTGGGAATTAAAGGTCGTACCGGTTTCTCACCTCGCTGGGTGTGTTGCCAGTCTGGCGCAATCCAAACCGGGACATCAGCGGACGAAAGCAAAGGTCGACCCAGAATCATATCGGCAGCTCTCTCGGCTACCATGATGGTTGGCGCGTTTAAGTTTCCATTTGGAATAACAGGGAAAACTGAGGAGTCAATGACACGTAGTTTGTTAATACCCAACACGCGACATTCTTTATCGACGACTGCCATTGGATCATCATTTGCCCCCATTTTGCAGGTACAAGATGGGTGGTAGGCACTTTCAACGTTTTCTTTTACCCATTGATCTATGGCTTGATCGGATTCCACTTCAAGGCCGGGTTGAATTTCTCTGCCTCGGAAGTCGTCCATGGCTGGTTGAGCTAAAATTTCACGCGTGAGACGAATACAATCACGCCAATCTTGACGGTCTTGCTCGGTTGAAATGTAATTAAACTCAATACGTGGTTTGGCATGTGGATCGTTAGACTCAATCCGAACTTGACCACGGCTTTCAGGTTTATTCGGCCCGACGTGGACTTGGAAACCATGGCCATCGAATGCGGCTCGGCCATCGTAACGCATAGCAGCAGGTAAGAAGTGATATTGAATATTCGGCCACTTCAATCCTTCTCTTGAACGTATGAAGGCACAAGATTCAAAGTGGTTGGTTGCGCCTAGCCCTGTGCGTTTTAAAACCCATTCAGCCCCGATCAAGCCTTTACTGATTAGACCTAGCTTGCTGTTTAATGTGATGGGTTGCTTACACTCATATTGGAAATACACTTCTAAATGGTCTTGCAGATTTTCGCCGACACCTGATAATTCGTGTGTTAACTCTACGCCAGCGTTTTTTAGTGTGTCGCGAGAACCAATACCGGATAATTGCAGTAATTGCACAGAACCAATCGAACCGGCACAAGAAATGACTTCTTTACTGGCATAAACCTGAGTGATTTCACCTGACTTTTCGAACTCAATTCCACGGGCTGTTTTATCTTCTAATAAGATTTTACGAGCCACAATTCCAGTTAGTAAGGTGAGATTCGGACGTTTCAGTGCGCGACGTAGGTAAGCATTAGAGGTCGAAGCTCGCACGCCGCCATCAACCGTCATGTGCATGGGACCAAAGCCTTCTTGTTGATAGGCATTGTAGTCTTGCGTTTCTGGATAGCCGGCTTCTTTTCCTGCATCAATAAAGGCTTGATATAAAGGATTACGCTCCATGTTATTACCATTACATGTGCCAACAGGGCCATGATCACCTCGGTATTCATTACCACCGTAGATCCAGCTTTCAGCTTTACGGAAATAAGGTAAACAGTTTTGGTAATTCCAGCCTTGTGCGCCAGATTCTTCCCATTGATCAAAATCGCAAGCATGACCACGGACATAAACCATACCGTTAATGGATGAGCTGCCGCCGAGGACTTTTCCGCGAGGACAATGTAATTGCCTGCCATCTAAGCCTTTTTCTGCTTTGGTTTCAAATTGCCAAGCATACTTATCACTATTCATTGGGTAAGAAAGCGCGGTCGGCATTTGTATAAAAATACTTTTATCGCTACCACCAGCTTCTAATAATAAAACGTTATGTTCACCAGATTCGCTGAGTCGATCGGCTAATACACAGCCGGCCGAACCCGCGCCGACGATAATATAATCGTAGCGTTTTTCCATAAGAGAGATTCTCCGCTTGTTGTTAAGAAAGTGTCGATACAATCACTCAGCGAGGCCGTCTCACTGAGTGATGAAATACATCGACGACTTATTGATATGGGCTTTCGAAGTCACCGAGATGCACAAATACACTCTTGGTTTGTGTATAACTCAATAACGTTTCGGTGCCATTTTCGCGACCAATGCCTGAGTGTTTATAGCCACCGACAGGCATTTCAGCGGGTGAGTCTCCCCACGTATTTATCCAGCAAATACCGGCTTGTAGCTGGTGGATGACGCGATGAGCGCGTGCAAGATCTTGAGTGAATACGCCTGCCGCTAAGCCATAATCTGTGGCATTCGCTCGTGCTATCACTTCATCTTCATTTTTAAAAGGCAGCACAGACATTACAGGGCCAAAGATTTCTTGTTTAACGTGTGTCATGTGATCTTCACAATCAACAAATACCGTCGGTGCAACAAAATTCCCTTTACTCAATTCACCATCTGTAACTTGATAACCACCTGTAAGTAATCTGGCACCGCTGTTTTTGGCGGTTTCTATTGCACCTAAAACTTTATCTAAATGTGGTTTAGAGATCAGAGCGCCAACTTGGGTGTTGATATCCATAGGATCGCCAATGATCATTTTTTCAGTTCGGGCTTTTAATTGGTTAATGAATGCTTGATAAATGGTCTCATGAACAAAAACTCGGGTACCATGAGTACATACTTCACCCTGAGTATAAAAATTGGCGACCATAGCTGCAGATACCGCTTGATCTAGTTTGGCATCATCAAAGATCACTAAAGGAGATTTACCACCTAGTTCCATGGTGACGGATTTCAAGGTTTTGGCACTGTCTCCCATTACGGCTTTGCCGGTTCCTGACTCACCAGTGAAAGAGACCTTGGCAATATCAGGGTGAGCAGTGAGCATTTGCCCAACTCGGTAGTCACCTTGAATAACATTGAATACGCCATCTGGAACCCCTGCTTGCGTAAATATCTCTGCGAGTTTGAGGGCTGAAAGTGGGGTTTCTTCCGATGGTTTGAAAATCATGACATTACCTGCGGCTAAAGCTGGTGCTGATTTCCACATCGCAATTTGAATAGGGTAGTTCCAAGCGCCAATACCGGCACAAATACCTAATGGTTCACGTCGTGTATAGAAAAATTGCTCTTCACTGAGTGGTTGCTGAGTGCCTTGCAAGCTCGGTATGAGATTGGCGTAGTATTCAATGACATCAGCACCGGTTGTAATATCAACTTCCAAAGCTTCTTGTAGTGGTTTACCGGTATCTGCCACTTCTAAAGCCGCCAGCTCATCGTTTCGTGCTCTAAGTATTTCAACCGCTTTTAATAAAATGCGACTACGTTCAACTGCGCTCATTTTAGACCATACTTCAAATCCTTGTTTTGCTGACTCGATGGCTTTGTTGAGATCTGCTTGTGACGCTTGACCAATTTCGTCAATGGTTTCGCCGTTAGCTGGGTTAATAGTGTTGAAAGTTTCACCTGAAGTTGCGGCGGTTAATTGACCGTGAATGTACAAAGTTTCCGTTGTCATATAAAAACCTAATAATGTCTTTTAAAGTGAAGATTGTTGATAGAAAGCAAGCTGAGTATTGAGGTAATCATTGATTATTTGGCGTGCTTTCTCTGCATCAATTCCCTCTGGATTTAAGGTGCCACGTAACCAAATACCATCAATTAAAGAGGCAATTCCGTGGGCGACTAAGTGGGCTTGCTCTGTAGGTAAAAGCGCTTTTAATTCGATTCTTAAATGGGAAAGCAAACGCTGTTCATTCACGCGCTGAAGCCTTTTCAATTGGGCGTCATGCATAGAATAAGACCAAAATGCCAACCAGGTTTTTGCTACTTTATTTTCAGCCTGAAAGCCTTCAAAGTTGGCATTAACTATTCCAATAATACGCTGTTGATGGGCGTTTTTTGGTAACCCACTGAGTTCGATTTTTACCGTGTTTGATAGCTCTCTGAGAATGGCTCGCATGGTTTCTTCTAATAGCCCATGTTTGCCACCGAAATAATGGTTAATGATGCCCGTTGACACCCCTGCTTCTTTACTGATGAGTGAAATGCTCGCGCTGTGTAATCCGACTCTTTCAATCACCGCCATTGTGGCTTTGACAAGCTGAGGTTTTCTAATATCTGGCATTCCAACTTTCGGCATTTTTGAACCCATTTATTTTTTATTGAACGGTTAATTAACAATAATGTTACATGCTTAATGTTTAGAGTTCAAATTAATTGAGTGGCTTTTTTGTAGTGGTGTTGAAATGGTTTAATAATATTGTATTGTTTATCAGTTGGTTATGATTATTGAAGGGGTTTTAATTGAATGAATTTAGTTACGGATGTAATGAGTTATTTGAGGTGGTGTAAGCGAAAAAATGCCAACCAGATAGGGCTGGTTGGCATTGTTGAGATTAACTTGAAGGTGAATCGGCGTGATTAAAAGCCTACATTCATGCCGACCCAGTAACGGCGGCCGTCTTCGACATAACCGTATTCTTCATAGGTCACTTCTTCATCGAGCAAGTTGTAAACCGCGGCATTAACCGAAACGTTGCTGGTTAACTGATAACTCACACCCATATCCCAGAAGGTGTAAGACGGTGCGATTAGGCTGCTAGAGGATGGGCCTGTTGTCGGGTTCATTTCTTCACCACGATAAGTGACTTGTGTCCAAGCTTCTAAGTCTGCTGTGGCTTGCCATGAAAGATCGGTACTGAATAAGTGTTTCGGCAATTGAACTAAAGGTTGACCTTTGTATTCGCCTGATTTTTGCTCAGAGTCATTAAAGGTATAGCTAGCATTCCAGAATAAGCTGTCACCTAGTGGCGTACCTAGAGCAAATTCCACCCCTTGTGTCTCGGCCTTATCTACGTTTGTGCGTTTAGTTGCGACGTTACCGCTGCTATTGATTGGGCCACAACTTGGGCAGGCGACACGAGTAATTTTATCTTTAAAGTCGTTATGGAAAACAGTGACGGATGAAGTTAAGCCAAAATCAGCCTGATAGTTTAAGCTAATTTCTTGGTTTACTGAGGTTTCTGGTTTTAGATCCGGGTCGCCATAAATATCACCACCTCGGCTACCTTGAGCCCAATCCGCAGAAGTTTCACGTAAAGTTGGGGCGCGATAACCGGTTGATACACCACCTTTTAATACCCAGTTTGGTGTAATGCTCCACACACCGTATGCACGTGGGCTGACGTGTGTACCGTAGTTTTCATCGTCATCTAAACGCGCGCCGACGGTTAAGCTAAATGAATCGACAATTGCCCATTCATCTTCTAAGAAGAAGGCATAACGGTAATTATCAAGCTCAGTTAAATCGGAAGCACTGTTAGAAGTGTAATCTTCTAGTTTTTCGTATGTGTATTCAAAACCTGATGTCAAAGTATGAGAATAAATAGGGGTGACAAGGCTAGTTTTGAATACCGTGTTCATGCTTTCCATTTCACGGGTTTTGTTTTCTGAATCTTCATACTGTAGGTACGTATTTGACGTGCCTATTACGCCCCAGTTACCTTCGTGTGCAATTGCATAGTTGGTGCGTTTGTACTCATCTAAAGAATCTTCACATCCACCACGACAACCTTCCGTTGCAACTGATTTTCCGACTGTGCCAGCACGAGATTGTTCACTGATGCCTGCTTCTAATGAGAGTTCATGGTCGTCATTAAGGTGATAAATCAGTTTAGAGTTGAAGCTGTTGAGCTCTTTATCTTCATAGCCGTTCACGATGTTATCTTCATCACGAACCGTGGTTTGTCCGTTAAATTGCGCGGTCAGCTTTTTTGTTAGAGGACCTGTTACAAAGAAGTTTGCACTGCGCTCGTCTCCTGAATCACGGTCTTCCTGAATTGTAGTGCCAAGTTGCACATTACCATGCCACTGTTGGCTATCTTTACGAGTGATAATGTTGATCACACCACCAATCGCATCTGAGCCATAAAGCGTCGACATCGGGCCTCGGATGACCTCAATACGCTCAATCGCTTCTAAAGGAGGTAACCAACCTGCTTCAATACCTGGGCCGTCACTGTTTGGACGAGTTTGACGTGAAGATTGACGTTTACCATCGACCAAAATCAACGTGTACTGAGAGCCCATACCGCGGATACTGATGTCTTTGTTATCGCCGCCACCGGTCACGGTAACGCCGGGGACACTTTTCAGTGCGTCTGTTACATCTCGATAATATTTACTATCAAGCTCATCTCGCGAGATCACACTGATACTCGCAGGGGCTTTCATTTGGGTTTGTTCATAGCCTGAAGCCGTAACAACCATGGTTTCTGTTGATTCTGATGAGGGCGCAGCGTGTGCGCTTGTGGCCAATAAAATAGAACCCGCCAAAGTAGAGAGCGGTAAACGGTAGCTAGACATTATTATTCCTTTAAATGATAATGATTCTTAAATTCATTAGCGATTATTGCGATATTGTGGGTTATTGAATAGATCAATGAGTGGAACAGGGCGTTCCAATAATGGGATTGAGATGAAAACTGAACTACAAGGCATTCGAGCTTTTGCGGCGTTAAGTCGTTATCACAGTGTGACGGCTGCAGCTAAGGCGTTAAATCAACCAAAATCCACCTTAAGTCGCCGTTTGGCGCAACTAGAGTCGGAGCTTGGACAGTCTTTGTTTATTAAACAGGGATCACGTTTGATGCTCACAAGAGCAGGTGAAGTGTTTGCAGATTATTGCGAACGTTTATTGATGATGGCGGAAGAGTCGCAAAATGCGCTGCAATCGTTAAAGCAAAGTGTCAGTGGCGAAGTGACGATTCTGGCGCCACAAAGCCTAGTTCGAGGCTGGTTACGTAAAGAATTGCAACGTTTTCTAGAGCAACATTCTCAGGTCAATATACGTTTACTGACAGAGTATCGTGATGAGTATTTGCAGCAAGAGCCGGATATTGTGTTATCCATTGGTGAGAAGAAATTAACCGGAACCTGGCGTAAAAAAACGCTTGGATATTGGCAATTCGGACTGTATGCCTCTCCAGAATATCTCAAGCAGCATGAAAAACTCACCCATCCTCAGCAGTTGAATCTGCATCAATGGTTGCCTTATGAACCTGAGCAGAGCCACAGTATTTGTTTATCAAATGGGCAAGAACATTGCGTCGTTATGCCGCCAATAAGCCGGTTAACCAGTGACAATCTTATGATGCAACTGGAGTCGATATCGAGTGGAAGTGGTATTGGGTTACTTCCAACTTGGACGGCAAATAATTATTTACGCGCTCATCCAGGCAATATTGAGCCTTGCTTGACTGATTGGTACAGCGCGGCAAGACCGATAGTCTGTTACTTTGCGGCAGGTGTATTGCCATTGAGGGTTCAAACTTTGATAAAAGCCTTAAATGATAATACACCTAAAGAGTGGTTGGAGCCTTTTAATAATAAGGCAACACGAAGCGACTCAAATCAAGAGAAATACAAACACATGCGTTTGCCATCGACTTCGATGACATTGAATGGGGTTTCATAAATCTCTGAGAGTACTTGGGCGTCTATGACTTGTGCGGTTGCGCCTTTTGCCACGATTTCACCTTTTTTGAGTGCGATGATGGTGTCGGCGTAACAAGAAGCAAAATTGATGTCATGGATCACAATCACTACGGCTTTGTTCAGTTCATGAGCGAGACGGCGGATGGTAGCCATGATCTGCAACGAGTGCTTGATGTCCAAGTTATTGAGCGGTTCATCTAAAAATACATAGTCAGTATCTTGCGCCATTACCATAGCAATAAAGGCGAGTTGTCTTTGTCCACCACTGAGTTCATCGAGATATTGATACTGGATCTTGCCTAAATCTAGGTATTCAATGGCAGTATCAATCACTTGATTATCTTCGGCTTTTAAATTGCCTTGGCAGTAAGGAAAGCGGCCAAAAGAAATCAGCTCACGTACGGTAAAGCGTAGTGATACGGTATTAGCTTGTCTAAGAACGGATAAACGTTTTGCTAATGCTTTGGTGTCCCATTCCACTAGCTCTTTGCCCTCAATCCAAACTTCGCCCTGATCTCGTCTTAATAAACGGCCTGCCATCGAGAGTAAGGTGCTTTTTCCTGCTCCATTCGGGCCGATAATGGCGGTGACTTTGCCTTTTTCAAACTCGGCACTGGCATTTTGTACAACAGGATGTTCGCCAAAATATTTTGTTAATTGTTTTAATTCGATCATGCTTACACCACTTTGTTGCGTAGTAATAAATATAAGAAATACAGACCACCGACAAAATTAATGATGACACTAAGGGTGGTTTCAAAACCAAAGGCTTTTTCAACTACCCATTGTCCAGTCAGCAAGGTTGCTACAGACATCAAGCCACAGGCAGTAAGTAAGTACTTATGTTGGTAGGTTCGCAACCATTCTCGGGTGAGATTTGTGATCAATAAACCAAAGAACATAATGGGGCCGATGAGCGCGGTGGAAATGGCTATCAGTACCGATGAGAGTAATAAAATCGTACGAGTGGTACGTTTAATATCGACACCTAAGCTGGTGGCGTTATCCCGGTCTAATAGATAAACATCTAAAGTTCGATGCAATTTAAATAACCAGGTGGTAACGATGGCTAAAGCAGGAAGTGTCCAGTAGACCAGTTCGACATGAATGTTATTAAAACTGGCAAACATGTTGGATTGAACGCTAGCAAACTCATCGGGGTCCATAAGCATGGTTAAGAATGATGAGCCACTCTGGAATAATTGTCCGAAAATCACACCGAGTAATAATAGGGAAATGATGTTACTGGCGGAATAACGGAAATACAGTAAAAACAGCACCAATGAAAATGCCATCATTAACACGACTGAAATGGAAAAGTTCAGTACAGAATTGGTCATCATCACACTAAGCCCACCAAATACAGTCACAACCAAAACTTGGATGAGCATATAAAGGGAGTCAAACCCCATAATACTTGGCGTCAATATCCGATTATTGGTGATGGTTTGAAAACAAAAAGAAGACAAGCCAATGGCAAATCCTGCAATTACCATCGAAAGCACTTTAGGAATACGTCGAGATAAAAAGTATTCATAGTTATCGGCGTTTAAGCCGTAGCCGATAAACAACGCCGCCATCACGACACTTATGATCAGTAATAGCCATATTTTGGATTTATCGGTAAACATGGCTTTTGTCGACGTCGCTTTTGTAAACATCGCTTTGAGTGAAAGGTGCTTGGTCAAAAAATGGCTTTTCATCGATCTATTACTGCTCATTTTTCATCCCCTTTAATACCAGCAAAATAAACACGCTGCCGCCAAGTAGGCTGATCACCATTGAAATTGGGATTTCATAAGGGAAGATAAGAATCCGTCCAACCACATCGCATGCCAATACAAAGATGGCGCCTAAAATAGCAGTACGGGGAATGTTCTTGCGTAAATTGTCACCATAAAAGCGGTTGACCAAATTTGGAACAATCAATCCCAAAAATGGCAATTGGCCGACAATCATGACCACGGTTGCCGACATGATAGAGACGAGCGCTACCCCGATAGTCATAACCTGTTGGTAATTGAGGCCAAGATTAATGGCAAAGTCTTTGCCCATACCGACTGCGGAAATTCGGGTGGCGTAGAGATAGCTAAAAATCGCCATTGGTAGCGCAATATAAAGTAGCTCAAAGTTACCGGATAGAATGGTCGCGAAATTAGCGACAGCCCAGCTAGATAAGTTCTGTAGTGCGTCGTATTTGTAAGCAATAAAAGTGGCGACGGAAGAGATGATATTGCCAAAAATGATGCCAATCAGAGGAACGAATACCGCATTCTTAAACTGAATGCGCTGAATCAACTGCACAAAGAATAGGGTACCCGCCATTGAGGTCGCAAAAATGAGCCACAATTGATCACCGTTGCCAAAAATAACTAAACTCAGCACAAAGCCGAGCATGGCGCACTCAATCGTGCCTGATGTGGAAGGGGCCGCAAATCGGTTTTGGCTGATTTGTTGCATAATAAGGCCCGCAATACTTAACCCACCACCGGCCAATAAAATAGCCAGTAAACGAGGAATACGGCTAGAAATAAATAATTGCCAAGCACTGGCATCACCTGCAAAAAGGTGGGCAACCGATACGTTACCCACCCCAACAAACAATGAAGCAATACTTAGGCAGACTAAAATAAACAGCAATTTAGTCACAGCAACCTCAGAGTGATTAGTTTTTAGTGAGGGATTCGATGTCGCTCACCATGGTTTCTGTGGCGGTAATACCCGAGCTTGCAACGTACCAAGCTGGGATATCAAGGTAGATCACGCGGTTGTTTTTGTATGCGTTAGTTGATTTTACTAAGTCATTATCAAAATCTTGGCGAGTGGTGCTTTTACCTTTATTCACCAATTTATCGCGGTCTAGTATAAGTAGTGTTGACGGGTTTTCTTGGCTAACCAATTCATAAGAAACCAGTTGACCGTGGCCACCTGTTTTTTCTGACTTGCTCTTTTTAGCAGCATTCGCGTTTTTGACTTCAAGGCTAGGTTTAAAGCCAAAATCTTGGAATAGAACAGAAAAACGAGAACCTTCACCAAACGAGGCAATGTTACCGCCAGAACTCATTAACATCAGTGCGTCCATGTCATGTTGCTGGTTGTAGTTTTTGATTGCCGCAAAACGTTGGTTGAGGTTATCGATCTTAGCATTGACCATATCTTGCTTTTCGAAAATTTCACCTAAGTCATGCCAAAGTGTTTGTGTGCTTTTCCAATAGTCAGTGCCATTTTCAACGGCAAAAACGAAAGTAGGGGCAATTTTTGACAGCTCTTTAAATTGTTTAGAGCTGCGAGGACCAACGATAATCAGATCAGGCTTCTGGGTATAAATGGATTCGAAATTAGGTTCAAAAATGGTGCCGGCAGAAGCGTAATCTTTGCCATCGTATTTGGCTAAATAGTCAGGGAAGGTCACACCTTTTGAAACCGCAACCAGCTTAATGCCAAGTGCATCAACAGCATCAAGTGCACCCATGCCGATCACGACTACACGCTCTGGTTCAGTTTCTAGTGTGGTTGAACCCATTATATGATCGAGAGTGATGGTTTTTGCACTAGCAGGCAGAGCACTTAATACTGAGGTAGCGAGTAACCCAGAAACCACAAGCGCCATTTTTCTTACTGATTTCATTCCTTAATCCTTGCAATCGATAATTGTTATCATTTCGGTTACTATATCGAGCAAAATCAATAAATCAATAGCCGGAATGTAAAGTTAGTTAAAGTTTGCCGCTAATTTAAGTCTTGAATAACTTTATCGAGTAACGCGGTAAGTTGTTGAGCTTCATCTGTATTTAAGCTCGGAAATTGGCAACGAATTTGCTCTGGAATACAAGCGGCATCCGTTTGCATGTCTTTACCTTGAGTGAGCAGTTTAATGACACGCTTACGGCCATCGTGCTTATCTTTGATGATATTCAGTAGTTGTTTATCACTCATCTTCTTGAGGATTTGCGTCATGGCGCTGCCATCTATCGCCGTTTTTTCCACCAGTTCTGCTATAGTTATTTCGTCTTTTTCCCACAGCGCCATCATCACAACGTATTGAGGGTAGGTGAGATTTAATCGATCGAGAGCTTCTCGATAGCTTCGGGTAATGCCGTTCGACGCCATATACAGTCGATGACAAATCTGGTTATCAAGTTTGAGTTGAGGGTGTTTCATCATTATTTTCTATTCACATTATTTTCCACTAACTTTGTGTGTATATTTTATTTTGTATGCAAACTATTTGCAATTATCATTTTCCTGAACTAATATTTTGCATGCAAACTAAATATGAAGTTCAACTAGGAGTGAAGAATGAAAACATTACAAAGTGTCGCGTATACAGCAAAAGCAACCGCAACAGGTGGACGTGAAGGTTCTGCTAAATCAGATGATGGTCGTTTGGATGTGAAACTTTCTACACCAAAAGGCTTGGGGGGGGATGATGGTCAAGGTACTAACCCTGAGCAACTATTTGCAGCCGGTTATGCAGCCTGTTTTATTGGCGCACTTAAATTAGTTGCGGGTCAAGCTAAAGTAGCATTACCCGCAGACACACATATTAACTCTGAAGTCTCTATTGGCCCAATTGAAGGCGGTTTTGGTATTGCCGTTAAATTAGAAGTGAATGTGGGTGATTTAGACAAGGCAACCGCGCAAGATCTTGTTAATAAAGCGCACGAAGTTTGCCCATATTCAAACGCTACTCGCGGTAATATTGCGATTGAGCTGACGGTTGCTTAATTAAAATTCGGTTCGATTTTCTAACTAGCTAAACTCCAAACAGCCCTCACTTCATTTGAACTGAGGGCTGTTTTTTATCGTATGTGTTTATTTTTTAAATCATTTGATTCAATATTACCCAATTGTTATTCAGACAAGGTATTCCTTAAAGCAGTTATTCTGCCAATGCCTTATTCTGCAAAAGCAATATCACGTAAGAATAAAGCAATATCAGGGAAGAAGATCAAAAGCGCTGCGGCACTCAGCAAGATCAAAATAAAGGGTCCTGTGCCTCTTACCACTTCCCAATAAGGGCGTTTAAAGATCGCGATGGCGGTAAATATGTCACAGCCAAAGGGTGGCGTTGCCGAACCAATAGCCACTTGCAAGGTAATGATGATACCGACATGTACGGGATCTAAGCCTGTCGCTTCAATGGCAGGGGCAAAGATTGGGGTTAAGACGAGAATCACCACAATCGGGTCAACGAACATACATGCGACAAAGAACGCCACAGAAATTGCAGTTAACACACCGAGCGGCCCCATTTCATCAATACCAATCGCATCTAAAATGGTTTGTGGTACTTGGGCAAAAGAGATAATCCAAGAAAAACCATTACCGACACCCACTAGGATAAATACCACCGCCGTGATCAAGCCAGTTGATTTCGCGATCACATAAATATCTTCTGAAGTTAATGAACGGAAGATGATGAATTCTAAGATAATGGCATACAGCACGCACACCGCAGCAGCTTCGGTTGGGCTGAAAATACCGCCATAAATACCGCCAACAATAATGACAGGGAACATCAAAGGCCAAAGAGCACGCTTAGAGGCTTCAAATCGTTCTGACCATGAGGCTTTTTCTTCAGTCGGGACATTTTTTACCGTGGCATAAATTAGGCAGTAGAGTGAAAACATCACTAAGATCAACAAGCCTGGGCCAATACCGGCAATGAAAAGTTCAGCAATCGAAGTTTCTGAAATCACGCCATAAATAATCATGCCGATGCTTGGTGGGATCAAAAACGCGATATCACTGGCGTTAATAATCAGAGCTAATGAAAAAGAATCACTGTAACCGGCTTTAAGCAATTTTGGACGTAGCGCAGAACCAACTGCGACTACGGTTGCCTGAGTTGAGCCAGATACCGCGCCAAATAAAGTACAGGAGGTGGCGGTACTGATTGCCAGCCCACCTTTGATGTGGCCGATAAAAGTCATCACCATATTGATTAAGCGGTTTGCTGATTGTCCACGCGTCATAATATCGGCGGCGAGGATAAACATTGGCACGGCAATGAGTGAAGACGGGCGAATCCCACCTAATACTTGTTGGATAAAGGTATCCATTTGACTCATGCCGCCAAACATCATGTAAAACCCAGTTAGTGCGGCGGCAGTTAACGGGATCATCATAGGAAAACCGATCAGCAGTAGCACCAGCATGATCAGCATTAAAGTCATAGCCATAAATCAATGCCTTTTAGATATCGTGTTCGTGATCGGTGTAGCCATCGACAACACCACTGGAGAGGTAAACGTCATCACTGATGAGGTTTTTATAGGCCGTCAGAAAGTATTGCAGTGCGGTAATAGCAAATCCGAGCGGTACCCAGATATAAATCCACCAAATTTCGAAGCCTAACGCGGGTAAAATTCGGCCACGTTCATACACTGAAGTGATGTATTGGAAAGAAAAATAAGCTAACGCGAGCATGATAAGAGCGGTGATGATGGAGACAACAATCATTACCCACTTTCTCCCTTTAGCCGGCAGCATATCGAAAAAGGCAGACATGCGAATATGACGGCCAAGACGTGCGGCAAATCCAATACCGGCAAAGGTGATAAGAATGATAAGAATACGGTTGATTTCGCCAGCAAAGAACAAGCCTTCACCAAAGACAAAACGAGCTACCACATTGATACAGGTATTTAAAGCCATTAATAACACGCCTGTTGCGAGCATAATGGCTTCTACTTTACTGAAAAAGTTATCGATGGTGCCTAGTACACCGGGGAGTTCTGAATGATAGTCTAATCTATCGGAGTTGGGCATGGGAGCTTCCCTCAATAAAGGGCACCGTGTATCCCATTGGTTGAATCGCTGGCAAATGGCTCAGTAGCCCCAACAAGCTAGTATTTAAGTTCCTAATATTTAAGTGCTTAATACTTAAACTGCTGGGGCAAGCGTTGCTACACATTCAATCAGTTGGATAAGCGTGCCTCAGTCCTACATTGATTATTTTTGTGAAGCTTTTAAGTCAGCCTTAAATTGGTCGAGTAAGGCTTTACCACTGTCGCCAGTCATTTCAATGAAGGTTTTCTCCACTTGAGGCGCTTTCGCTTTAAATTTCGCTATTTGCTCATCCGTTAAGCGAGTGACCGTCACTTTGTCGCTGCTTGCTTGGATTTTTTCCAGCGATTTTTCGGCCAAGCCAGTAATGTGCTTAATGGTGGCATCGTAAGCATAATCAGCCGCTTTATGGATCAGCTCTTTATCTTCATCTGGCAAACCATCGTAGAATTTCTTGTTGGCCATTGAAGCGGTAGTAAACCAACCATGGTGAGTGAAGATAAGGTTCGGTGATACTTCATATAAATGACCAGATTCAATCCAGAAAATCGGGTTTTCTTGACCTTGGATCATATTGGTTTGTAGGGCGCCATAGACTTCCCCCCACGGTAATGGTGTTGGTGTTGCCCCAAAAGCTTCATAGGTTGAAGACAACAGTGGGTTGGTCATGACACGAATTTTCTTACCTTTTAATTCTTCTGGCGAGGTCACTGGTTCATCAGTCGTCAGTACCATTTCACCTTCAGGGTACATTTTCAGAAGCTCTAAACCTTGTTGTGCGTAGAGCTTAGGAAAATCCTCATTAATGGCTTTACTGGTGTCGAAAAACTTAATCACATCTTGGATATCAGTTGGCATCAGATAAGGAATAAAGAAAATTTGTGCCTCTGGAATCAGTGAGCCAGTAAAACCCGGTGATTGGTTCACGAATTGTAAGATACCGTTCTGGGTTTGCTCCATAATGTCATCAGATTCACCTAGCTCACCGAAACGGTATACTTGAAGGGTATGATCTGAATTATCTTCGATGTACTTTTTGAATTGCTGTGCATATACATCTTGCACATCATTTTCATATTCTTCATGGGCATATCGCCAAGTATCGGCGCTAGCGAAGCTTGAAAACCCAATACTGGCAGCGACACATGACAGTGTGGCGAGTTTTTTTAGGCTAGTTCGAGTAAACATTGTTTCTCCTTTCCTTGGTGATTTCATAATTAATGTTTTGCTATTAATTGCATAAACCTATTAATTAGATTGACCTATTCATGTTTTCACATCCCATTTCGTTAAAACACATGAATAAAGTGCGGGTATTATTTGTGTGTGATCTGGATCACTTCATTGTGTTCGCTATACGCCTATATATTGATCTTTGTCACAAAAATAAGAATCCAATTTGGCATGAATTTTTACATTTTTCATGCCATTTATTTAGAGTTCAATGTATTTTTATGGCTGGATTTTGTTTGCATTAGTGTAAAAATGAAGAAAATTCGCTCTCTCGTCAACTTCATATATGCTTTTTTACTATATAAACATTAGAACACTACAGATAAATTACAAGTCGAGAGGATGGAATGGATGGCGGTAAATAGAAGAGAATGTTTATAGGATTTTATTACGAATTAAGCCACGTTTTACATTTTTACATAGCTTCCCGAAGCGGCGGATTTCATCAAATTGAGGTGTGACTCCTCGTTTCAACGCACTTTCCCAGTACGATAATTCGGAATCGACTAATTCCATTAATTTCTTTGGGCAACCAATACAGTTCCCTTCTGTTCCGCATACAAAGGTGTCTTGTTCATAAAGTGGAAAAGTCGCTTTTGCTTCATCGATAATTTGTTGCATCGCTTGAGTTCGGGTGGGTTTCATGAGCTTGTTATCCCTAAATCCATTTATTTAATACGGTTAATTTATATCATGATACCTGCGGGCTGTATTCTTCCTTAGAGGTATATGTTTGATGTTTTTACAGCCGATTCTTTTATAACTCACTCTTTTATAACCAACAGTTATAGACACCGAATTTTAAGTGATTATCTTTATTGTCAATTTCCCTGTATTGTCTTTTATAGATGTCTATACGGCTAATTTATAAGAGGGATATTATGAAACCGTGTATTAAGAAGAAATTTATTAAGAAAACAAGCAATATGATCATTAAGTTACTTTTCGCTTTGCCTCTGTTACTAGGCTTAACCGCTTGTAATGATAAAGAAGATGCAGTGATTAAAATTGGGGCAACAGCAGGGCCACACGCACAAGTGGTAGAAGCGGTCGCAGATGAGGCGGCCAAGCAAGGTTTGCATATTGAAGTGGTGACTTTTTCGGATTACATCACACCGAATGCGGCGTTGGCTGATGGCACCATTGATCTTAATAGTTATCAGCATCAACCTTTCTTAGACAACTACAACGCTAATCATGACAAGCAGTTGGTTTCTATTGGCCGTTCAATCTTAATGCGCATGGGTATTTATTCGGATAAATATCAATCTGTTGCTGATATTCCTGATGGGTCAACTATCACTATCCCAAACGATCCAACCAATGGTGGACGTGGACTACTTCTTCTTGAAGAGGCGGGTGTGATTAAGTTAAAGCCGGGTTTAGGTGATAAAGTGACCGTTTTTGATGTCATCGATAACCCAAAAAATCTGCAATTTATTGAAATGGACGCTGCGCAATTACCACGTACATTAAGTGATGCAGCGGCTTCTGTGATCACGATGAATTACGTGATGTCATCTGGCCTAGATCCGAAAAAACAAGGTATCTTTCTTGAGCCTAAAGATGCGAAATTAGCAGTGATGGTGATCGCCGCGCGAGCTCAAGATAAAGATAACGAAACCTATAAAAAGATTGCGGCTATCTACCATTCACCAGCGGTGACAGATTTTATCGATAAAACGTTTAATGGCACGATTGAGCCAGCGTTTTAAGCGTTTTGCTTGAGCTCATCAAGTCATTTATCTAACGGTTCATATAACCACGGGTACCTTATTTTAAGGTGCCCGTTTTGTTTTTTAGTGTTTTTTATTGTCCACTTTTATTAACTATGGGCTGATTTCAATCTGCCTAGAAGCTCTTAATCTGACTAATAAACTCTTAAATTGGCAAGCCAGCGATAGACGAATCAGTTTTGCTTAGTTAACTTGGATGTGGGATATCAACATAAACTAGGACGTTATGGTTAGCATTGAACAGTATCAGCAGCATTACTCAGAGCAAGTCGCGCAGTTATCAGTAAAGCCTGAGCAAAGCGAGTTTATCATTGATAATGTTGCTCAAGTGATTACCCGTTTACAAGCGCATGAGCATCCGCATTTGATTATGTTCGATGAGCAAGTGGTAGGCTTTTTTATTCTCGATACCGACTTTGGGCAGCATTATGATTTTTGCCCACCTCAATCTATTGGTATTCGGTCCTTATTAATCGATCAGAGTTTTCAAGGTCAAGGTATCGCGAAAAAGGCTTTGCTTACTTTGCCAAGCTATTTATCTGAAAACTATCTATCTTCAGGAGATACATACAAAGTAAGTGCATACCTCACTGTTAATTGTCGTAATACGGCTGCCTATCAGTGCTATTTAAAAAGTGGTTTTGAAGATACCCAAAATTTGTATCACGGTGGGCCAGTTGGGCCGCAGCATATTATGCTGCTTGCACTAAATGGTGTTTGATTGAATTAGGTGGATAACAGACATGATGATGTTAATAACCAAGTTGGGCGACTATTTAAAACTGAGCATTTTGTTAATCGGGTTGTTAATTGGTGTCCAAGTACCTAGCTTTGTCGAGCAATATGGGCATAATTTGGATGCACGTGTGGCGGAATCGTCTCGCAACGTCGCTCAATTTCAAGATGATGCTGATAAATACTTTCATGGCGATTTAGATAAACTGATTGCGCACTATGCCCAAAAAAATGACCCCGTTATGGTATCAGGTGGACAAAGCATTGAGGTTTTGGTTGCGCGCAATCAACAGTTAGTGAATGCTCAGCAATCTTTTCACCAAACATTTTATAGTCCTTATGTCCATGTCTTGACCTCTCCAATTGACGAAATTCGCGCTCAAGTTTGGGCTAATTATGATTATCAAGTGGTGCTTAATGTCAGTGCCATCGTGGTTGGGCTCTGCTGTGGCTTACTGCTTTTAGCCTTGCTCGAATTCACCTTATTTGTCGCCATTGCTCTATGGCGTCGGGCGTTCATCCGCAAGAGTAAAAGAAGGCATGCATGAAAATTGAAATTGGCAGCATTAATGATGTCTTAGCCATCGATACTCAAATGCCTGAGTTTGATGGTAGAAACACGCAGCAAAAACTGACTCAGCGTTTATCTGATCTTCCTCACTTGATTCTTATCGCCAAAGTGGATGGAGCATTAGCCGGCTATAAATTGGGTTATCAGCTCAATGAGCGCGAATTTTACAGTTGGCTGGGCGGCGTGCTGCCACAATATCGCCAACAAGGTATCGCCACTGCATTGCGTCTATATCAAGAAGCGTGGGCTAAGCAATCCGGCTATACCAGCATTCAAGTGAAATCCATGAACCGTTATCCCAATATGCTGCGCTTGTTGATATCGAGTGGTTATCAAATAATCGGCGATGAACAAGATGAGTCACAAAGTGATGGTAAGATCTTATTTCACAAAGAGCTGGATTAAGGTGTTAGTTAGTGAGGTGATAAGTAAGGCTATTCGCTTCATTTTGTGAGTTGAATGGAGTGGTTATTTGCCTCATATTTTGAGGCGAATAGCGGTAAAGCAGCACTAGTTTCTTGTAACAACTCAATACAAGTTCTATTTTGGCTTCTTAATCGCCTTGGTTACACTGCGATTATCACTTAACAGACAGGTACGTTTTGCTATGAAAAAAATCATTCCCCTGATTGCCTTATTGGTTACTGCCAATGTGTATGCGGCAGGCTCTGATCTTAAAGCCACCATGAAAGAGATGAAGTTGGAATTTAAACAGGCCGCTGAAGCTCAAACAATTGACGAAATGAAAGAGCCTGTGGTCAAACTTAAAGAGTTAGTGAATAACGCCAAGCAAGGTTCTTATCCACCAGAAAAGCAAGGCGTGTACTTAGAAGGCTTTAACAAACTCACCGTTACGCTTGATAGCGTCGAAAGCAGTTTAGAGGCCGGTAATTTTGATGAAGCCAAGCAAGAGTTACGCCAGGTGGATGATTTACGCAAGGAGTACCACGACAAACGCAATCCAAGCATTTGGAGTAAGTTGTTTGGTTGATTAGCCTGTTTAGGTATCTGATTATTTTTATCAAAACGAGCACGATGGGGCTCGTTTTTTGTTTCACCTGGCTATTAATAAGTTATTTGTTGTGATCGGAAAAGAGACACTGAGAATGATAAACAAGGTTCAATAGATTTTACCTATTGGTGATATCTGTAAAATATTCTGTTACATAATGAGCATTACCGTAAAATTCTGAGTAGATAACAGAAATAGGTGTTTATCTATGATTGGTTTTGTGAGGATATGGTGATGAAAAAAGCATTGGTGGTTGAAGGCGGGGCGATGAGAGGGATTTTCGCAAGTGGTGTTCTCGATAGCTTTTTAGCCCATGACTATAATCCCTTTGATTTTGTTATTGGTGTATCGGCAGGTGCATCGAATTTAGTTGGCTATTTAGCACAACAACCTGAGCGCAGTTTCCGTGTGATCACCGAGTTAGCGACTCGACGAGAGTTCTTTGATCCACTTCGTTTTCTTAAAGGAGGAAGCTTAGTGGATGTAAAGTGGTTGATTGATGAGTCTAACCACCAGTTTCCTATTGATAGCCACAAAACTTTCAACCAAACGCCTTTTTTTGCCGCTGCAACCAATATTGAAACAGGACGAGCCGATTACTATCAATTGACAGAAGATAATCAAGTTAAAATCTTAGAGGCTACGGCAGCTTTACCGATAGCCTATAAACAAACGCCTTGTTTCTCTGGTGAATGCTATACCGATGGTGGAGTGTCTGATTCCATTCCTGTTATTGAAGCTTATCGCCGTGGTGCTCGAGATATTACTGTTATTTTGTCTCACCCACTGAGTTATGAAATGCACCCTCCTAAAGTAAAGTGGTTTACTAAGAAGCTATTTGCGCGTCATCCTCATATTGCCCGCTCAATGCTGTTAAGAGCGAGGAACTATAATAGAACTCTTGATTTTATTCGTAATTTCCCTGACGACGCTGTAATAAGAGTAATTGCGCCACCTCCAAGTTTTTCAGTAAAGCGTTTGACGATGAAGAAGCAGATATTAGAAAGCGGTTATAAGATGGGATTAAAATCAGGATTACTGCATCTTACTCATCGCTCGATAAATATGAAAAGATCCGAGAATATGAAAGTTTAAGATTAGAAGACTTAAAGCCTCTTTAGTTTCCTTTTTAGCGTGTTTTCATTTTATAAACAAAAAAGCGAGCCCCTTACAGAGCTCGCTTTCTCATTTCAGCTTTCTAACCCTTACTGATAATTCTCAATACTTGGGCAAGAACATACTAGGTTACGGTCACCGTAGACGTTATCGACACGGTTGACGGTTGGCCAGTATTTAGCGGCTTTCGCTTGTGTCGATGGGAAGCAAGCCTCTTCGCGAGTGTATGGGCGATCCCATGTTTCACTCATCAAATCGACTTGAGTGTGTGGCGCGTTGACCAGTGGGTTGTTGTCGAGCGGCCATTCACCTTGCTGTACTTTGTCCATCTCTTGGCGAATCGCGATCATTGCGTCACAGAAGCGATCCAGTTCGGCTTTATCTTCTGATTCGGTTGGTTCCACCATCAGCGTGCCAGCAACTGGGAATGACATGGTTGGCGCGTGGAAACCGTAGTCCATTAAACGCTTGGCAATGTCTTCTTCGCTGATGCCTGTCGCCTCTTTGAGTGGGCGAATGTCGATAATACATTCATGCGCCACACGACCATTGTGACCACGGTAAAGTACCGGGTAGTGCGGACGTAAGCGTTCCATGATGTAGTTGGCGTTTAGAATAGCAACTTTGGTCGCTTCAGTCAGTCCTTGGCCACCCATCATAGTGATGTAAGCCCAAGAGATAGGCAGAATCGAGGCACTACCAAGATCGGCAGCAGAAACCGCATAGTCATTACCTTCTACACCATTTTCAATATGGCCTGGTAGGAAAGGCGCAAGGTGCGATTTCACCCCGATAGGACCCATGCCTGGGCCACCACCGCCGTGTGGAATACAGAACGTTTTGTGTAGGTTTAAGTGTGATACATCACCGCCAATCACGCCTGGGTTAGTTAAGCCAACTTGCGCGTTCATGTTTGCGCCATCGAGGTAAACTTGACCGCCAGCGGCATGCACCATGTCACACACTTTTTGCACTTGCTCTTCATAGACACCGTGAGTCGATGGGTAGGTGATCATAATGCTAGACAGGTTGCTGTGGTGCTTGTCGATTTTCGCGGCCAGATCTTGTAAGTCGATATTGCCGTATTCATCACACATCACCACAACGACTTTCATGGACACCATAGAGGCTGTCGCAGGGTTAGTGCCGTGCGCAGAGCTTGGGATCAAACACACATTACGGTGACCTTCGCCACGGCTTTGGTGGTAACGTTGAATCGCGATTAATCCTGCGTACTCACCGGATGCACCTGAGTTAGGTTGTAATGAAAATTCATCGTAGCCGGTGATTTCACACAATTGTTTTTTCAATGAATCCGCCAGTGCGCTGTAGCCTGCGGCTTGCTCCATTGGTGCGAATGGGTGGATGGAACCAAATTCTGGCCAAGTCACTGGGATCATCTCCGCAGCGGCGTTGAGCTTCATGGTACAGCTGCCCAGCGGGATCATGCCGTGCGTTAATGAGAAATCTTTGTTTTCCAGCTTTTTCAAATAACGCATCATTTGAGTTTCGCTACGATACGTATTGAATACTGGATGAGTTAAAAACTCAGAGCTGCGTTGGCAAGTCACAGGAATTGCGGCAAATTCGTTGGCTGCGATGTCGTTTGAATAAGTATCGACATTACCTTCAACAGAGAACACGGCAAACAGCGCTTCGATGTCTTCAGCCTTCGTAGTTTCATCTAGGCTGATACCAATTTGTGACGGCAGTTTGCGTAGGTTGATGCCAGCTTGTTGAGCCGCTTGGTATAAACGTTCGGTTTGCTCTTGGCTATCAATGCTGATGGTATCGAAGAACGTATCATGTACTAACTTGTGACCGGCGGATTTTAAGCCTGCTGCCAAAATAGCGGTAAAGTGATGAGTACGACGAGCAATGGTGCGTAAGCCTTCTGCGCCGTGATACACCGCGTAGAAAGATGCCATGTTGGCAAGTAGCGCCTGGGCGGTACAAATGTTCGAGGTCGCTTTTTCGCGGCGAATATGTTGCTCACGAGTTTGCATCGCCATGCGCAGTGCTTGGTTGCCTTTGCTATCAACCGACACGCCAATCACGCGACCTGGCATAGTACGCTTGTGTTTGTCTCGCGTTGCCATAAATGCCGCGTGTGGGCCACCGTAACCCATAGGTACGCCGAAACGTTGCGCCGAGCCAATCACGACATCTGCGCCCATTTCTCCAGCTGGTTTTAGTAGGGTAGAAGCAAGTAGGTCGGTTGCCACCGTCACCAGTGTTTTATTGGCTTGAGCCGCCGCGATGATATCAGTTAAATCACGCACTTCACCGGTCGTGCTTGGGTATTGCAATAGAGCGCCAAACACGTCTTGTTGCGGCAAGCTGTCGATATCGCCGACGATCACTTCAAAACCGATAAATTCTGCGCGTGTTTTGACCACTTCAATGGTTTGTGGGTGTACATCGTCAGCAACAAAGAATACGTTACTTTTGCTTTTGCCTGCACGTTGACACAGCGTCATCGCTTCACCGGCCGCCGTTGCTTCATCTAGAAGAGAAGCGTTCGCAATGTCCATGCCCGTTAGGTCAATCACCATTTGTTGATAGTTCAACAATGATTCCAAACGACCTTGTGAGATCTCTGGCTGATAAGGCGTGTAAGCGGTGTACCAACCTGGGTTTTCTAGCACATTGCGTAAGATGACGTTTGGCGTGAAAGTGTTGTAGTAACCTTGGCCAATGAAAGTGCGTTGCACCGTGTTCATGTTGGCGAAAGTTTTCATTTTAGCCAGCATATCCGCTTCGCTCATTGGTGCATCCAGTGCCATAGCATTATCTAAGCGAATTTTAGCTGGAACAGTTTGAGCAATAAGATCATCAAGGCTGGTGGCTTTGCTGTCGCTGAGCTCGTTGATGATGTCGAGCATCGCTTGTTGATCGGCGTGGCTCGGGCCATTGTGGCGGCCAATAAATTCTTGATTGTTGCTTAACTCATTGATTAGATTGGTCATAGTGTTACCTGAACTAAATGAAAAGCCAGCGAATGGCTGACTTTGTAGGCGGTGATAGGTTCTCGGGCGCTACGCTGCTCGTTTCCCGATACGATTGATTGACTAGAAGATCCGTCTTTTTCGAGTGACGAGAAGCAGAAGCGTAGCGACCTAGCGACGAGTAACGTTTTTAGTCTTCTTCAATACTCGCAAGATACTCTTCCGCATCTTGTAGATTATCCAGTTCAGATGGATCGTCGAGTTTCACTTTCACAATCCAACCGCCTTCGTATGACTCGCTGTTGATGAGTTCAGGGCTGTCTTCAAGCTCTTCGTTGATTTCAACAATTTCGCCAGTGACCGGAGCATAAATGTCTGACGCTGCTTTTACTGACTCAACCAGTGAAAAGCTGTCGCCTGCATCAATGGTGTCGCCGACTTCTGGTAGGTCAACAAACACTACATCGCCTAGCATTTCTTGTGCGTGCTCAGAAATACCAATGGTCACAGTGCCATCACCATTGTCACGAACCCACTCGTGGCTTTCAGTAAATTTTAGAGTCATGTCCATTCTGTTTACTCCTAAAAAGAGAAAGTTTGTTAATCAATGAGTTATTACGCAATCGTTTGCCTTTATGTTGAAAAACGAAAGCATTTTCCAGTTTAGTCATTGAGTGTGAAATACAAAAGAATCGCTCTAACATTTGCCGCTGCCATCAATAGGCTGGTAAACATTAGGCTCGGTGTGAAATGAGATGCCCCACGACACACCTTAATAAGATTCTCATAACATACTTTTCATAAGTTGATTATTCAACCAAAAGTTTCCTATAAGAAACAAGATTTCCATTTTTGTTATCTACCGCACCTTTTAGGAAATGGTTTCCCTTTAATCTGCCTTTTTGAATCGGTAATATGCAATAGCAAACGTTTGCTTGATGGTTTGAGTATGGAAACGACAATCATCCAATAAAAGAGCAACAATCATCAGGGATCAGGACGAAAGGAATCTACCAGTGAGCGCAGAGAATCAATTTATACCAACGCAATCCATCAGTTTTCAAACGGAAGACGCAGATCAATCGCTCACGCCACTCAATCTCGGTCAGCGTTTAAAAGACATCCGTTTGCAGATGGGGTTAACGCTGGAAGAAGCCAGTAAGCGTACAGGCTTGGCGCGTTCTACCTTATCTAAAATCGAAAATGAGCAGATTTCGCCCACTTTCCAAGCCCTGCAGAAGCTTGCCACTGGCTTAGATATGCCTATTCCTCAAATTTTTGAGCCACCTAAGCAAGCCAGTGCAGTTGGGCGTCGTGATATTACCCGCGCAGGAGAAGGCAAACCGCACCCGACCACAACGTATGAGCACGAACTGCTAGCAACCCAGCTATCGAATAAAAAGATGGTGCCGTTTAAAAGCCGAATTCGTTCGCGCAGTTTTGATGATTACCAAGAATGGATTCGCCACGATGGGGAAGAATTTTTACTTGTGTTGGAAGGTAAGGTTCGATTTTATTCTGAGTTTTATCAACCGGTGGAGCTGAAAGAAGGAGATAGCGTGTACTACGATGCCAGCATGGGTCACACGTTGATCTCTGTTAGTGAGGAAGATGCTCTGATTTTATGGGTTACAGCAAAATAATCCACTATTTAAAAACAGAATTGTTATTAATTTGTTATTGAAACGAGGCTTTTTTCACATTTTTGCAATTGTAACTAGGTGTGATGCTTTTTCATGCTTATGATGAAGTTATTCAGAACATGCTTCATGGAGTAGTTTTTGCATGTGTCTGGTTCTATTCATGTTTTGGCTAGGGTAAGCCTCAAGCTCTTAACATGGTTGAAGAGAAATCATAATGACAAAGGAAAAGGACTTCATATATGGAAGCATTAACCAATTTTGTTTCAGCGATTAATGGGGTGGTTTGGGGCGTCCCAATGTTGGTGATGATCTTAGGTGTCGGGCTATTTTTGATGCTCGGTTTGAGATTCATGCCAATTTTGAAACTGCCGCAAGGGTTCAAATTATTGTGGAGCGGGCGCAGCAGTTCTTCAGAAGGTGACATTACGCCTTTTAACGCATTGATGACCTCACTTTCAGCCACAATCGGTACAGGTAACATCGCCGGTGTTGCAACCGCGATCGCGTTAGGTGGCCCGGGTGCACTATTTTGGATGTGGTGCACCGCATTAGTGGGCATGGCGACTAAGTATTCAGAAGCTGTGTGCGCCGTGACTTACCGTGAAAAAGATGAAAACGGTAACTACGTTGGCGGCCCAATGTATTACATCAAAAACGGCCTATCGAAAAAGTGGGCTTGGCTAGGGACGTTATTTGCCATTTTCGGTGCGATTGCCGGCTTCGGTATTGGTAATGGGGTGCAAGCAAACTCAGTCGCCGATGCGCTAAACAGTAACTTTGGCATTTCACCGGTTGTCACAGGAATTGTATTGATGATTCTGGTTGGCCTGGTACTGGTCGGTGGTATTAAACGTATTTCCGATGTCGCGGGTAAGTTGGTGCCATTCATGGCGGTATTTTACATTGTTGCCGGTTTAGGTGTGGTATTGGCTAATATCACTGAAATCCCAGCCGCCTTTGCTTTGATCTTCGAAAGTGCATTTAGCCCAGTCGCGGCGCAAGGTGGTTTTGCGGGGGCAGCAGTGTGGGCAGCGATTCGTTTTGGTGTGGCGCGTGGTGTGTTCTCGAACGAAGCTGGTCTTGGTTCTGCGCCGATTGCGCACGCAGCAGCAAAAACGAAAAACCCAGTGAAACAAGGCCTGGTCGCCATGCTAGGTACGTTTATTGACACCATCATCGTGTGTTCAATAACCGGTTTTGCCATTATCTTGTCAGGCGAATGGGTATCTGGTGAAACGGGAGCGACATTAACATCAAGCGCATTCTCCAGCACCTTCTCATTCGGCCACATCATCGTCGCGATTGCACTGGCGATTTTTGCTTTCACCACTATTTTGGGCTGGAGCTTCTACTGCGAAAAATGTGTTCAGTTCCTATTCGGTGCCAAAGCGATTAAACCGTTCCGCATTGTGTGGGTGCTTGCTGTGCCTGTTGGTGCAATGAGTTCACTTAACTTTATTTGGCTACTGGCCGATACCATGAATGCCATGATGGCGATTCCTAACTTGATTGCCTTGGTATTACTCAGCCCTGTAGTGTTCAAACTAACCCGTGACTATTTCTCAGGAAAAGACGTCACAATCAAAGAAACAACGGAATAGTGCTTATTTCTGTTGTATAGGCGCGAGCCTGATGGAGGATAAATGACAGAACAATCGACTCAACCTTTGCTTAATACCCCGCTGTATGATGTTCATGTACAAGCGGGCGCAAAAATGGTGCCATTCGCTGGTTATAACATGCCAGTTCAGTATCCACTTGGCGTGAAAAAAGAGCACTTGCATACCCGTGATGCAGCCGGTCTTTTTGATGTTTCACACATGGGGCAACTGCGCCTAAAAGGTGAAGGTGCGGCGGCAGCATTAGAGGCATTAGTGCCAGTCGATATTATTGATCTGCCATCAGGCAAGCAGCGTTATGCGTTCTTTACTAACGAGCAAGGCGGCATCATGGACGATCTTATGGTCGCCAACCTAGGTGATCATTTGTTTGTGGTGGTCAACGCCGCTTGTAAGGCGCAAGACATTGCACATTTGCAAGCTAACTTACCACAAGGTGTTGAGCTTGAAGTGATTGACGATCGCGCTTTGCTCGCCTTGCAAGGCCCAAAAGCCGCTGAGGTGTTAGCGCGTTTCCAATCACAAGTGGCAGAGATGCTGTTTATGGACGTGCAAGTGATCGACATTGATGGCATTGAATGCATTGTCAGCCGCTCGGGTTACACAGGTGAAGATGGCTATGAAATTTCGGTTCCTAATCAACACGCTGCGGTACTTGCTAACAAGCTCACCGCGTGTGAAGAAGTGGAATGGATTGGTTTGGGCGCACGTGATTCATTGCGTTTAGAATGTGGCTTGTGTTTATATGGTCATGATCTTGATACCACCACCACGCCAGTGGAAGCGAGCCTGTTGTGGGCGATCAGCAAACCGCGTCGTGCAGATGGTGAGCGTGCTGGTGGCTTCCCTGGTGCCGACATCATCTTAAAGCAAATCGAAACCAAAGATGTGGTGCGTAAGCGTGTTGGCTTAGTGGGGCAAACCAAAGCGCCGGTGCGTGAAGGCTGCAAACTGTTTGATGCCAACGATAACGAAATCGGCATTGTTACTAGTGGCACAGCTGGCCCAACGGCGGGTAAACCCGTTTCCATGGCCTATGTGGCGACTGAGTTCGCCGCGATTGGCACGGAAATTTTCGCCGATGTCCGTGGTAAAAAATTGCCAATGACGGTCGAAAAAATGCCGTTTGTACCGCAACGTTATTATCGTGGTGTGTAATTGATAATTTACCCTGTCGGGTCAAGTTAGATAAATAATGAAACCTAAGCCAGTGACCTTAAATTAATAAGAGGTTCACTGGCTTTTTTATAGAGTTTCATTTTTTTGCTTAAATGTAGAGCGGTATTATAAAACCTAGGCAGCTTGTTTCATTTTAGAGTGTCATGATAAAGCGTGGTTTTTAGTGAAGATAAAAGTGAAGAAAAGGGATGAACGAAAGGATGCAAAAGAAATTTAATTATCTGGCGCTCTTAGCCGGATGTTATGGAATGTCATCGCCGAGCGTGCAAGCAGAGAGCATTGCTAAAATACCGGTTATTGCACCGATTTATTACAGCGGTGCTGTGATCAAAAACAATATCCTTGAGCATTTCACCACCACCACCGAATTGAGCCGAGATGTGGCGGTATTTACCATCGCAGGTATGAGTTTAGATGCGTACATTTTAACGTTGCCGCTCGATGCCAAAACCAAAAACAGAGTGATCGCTCGCCTTTCTAATCCCTTTTATAGCATCACTCTTGGGCACTTTTTGTATGTGTTTTATGATCAATACACTCAATCCGACAATAGCGACCAATTTAAACAATACCTAACGCAAAACTTCACGCCAGAGCAGCTTAAGCAATGGCAGCACTCGTTACTCGACTTTGAACCAATCGAACAGAAAGATATAGAAGCGCCAAAAGATTCAGAAGTTGAAAGACGCGAAGGCTTTGCAATGAATCGCCAGTTTTTCGCCATGTTGGTCAGTATTTATGATGAGCTATTCAATAACGATGAATGGGAGTTAGCACGAAATCTGCCCGATCATTATCAATACCTCACCACGTCCAAGAAAGATCAAGCCACGATTGAACACGTGCAAGCTTTGATTATGTCTGAACTCACCAAGTACGCCCAAACCATGCCTGCGGGTGATATGAAAGCGGCGATGGATGCCATTATTGAGGATGGGCAACCGCAAAACCGCGACAAAGTGAATAACAAAGCGCAAGCGCTGACCATCACTTTAATTGATTTCGTGCGCATGAATGTATTAAAGGCTTATCGTCAATATGTGCAACCAACACAAAGAGCTGAAACCTTTTCGAAATGGATGCAACAAAAGCTCGATGAGGATCCGCAACAACTGATCGATTATTTACAATCACGACAACAGCGCCCGCGAGCGGTACAAATTGTGGTCGATGGATTAAGCCAAGGTTTAATGGAAGGGTTAGTACAAGCGCCGAACAGTCCGTATCTGCGTCAAGTGGCGAAAGAAGATAACCTGTTGACGAGCATGAAATTACGCCAGCAATACGGTGAACCCGAGCATCTTCCAAAGCAGCAATTTCTTGATGTGTTACTTAAGCAAGGTGAGCCCAATCCTCACTATCTACCATTTTTCAAACAACTCTATGCGCAGCATGGTAATGGCATTGCCATTGGCGGCTTATCATCAACGCCCACTATTAGCGTTCGAAATCTTCCAATTGCTAAAACCGGTGCTGCGGTTTCTGGGCCGGGAGGAACGGGGATACCGAACTTTCATTTTGTCGATCGTACTCAAGACCGCGCCTATTATTTCTTTGGCAATGACGCGCTCCAACTTGAATCATTAACTCAAGCGCGAGGCATGAAAACCATGTTTGATCGTTTGAGCTATTTAAAAACCATCAATTGCAATGCGCAATATGACTGGAATGCGCAGCTCAGTTTTGATGCCTTAGTCAATCTAGGCTTAGGGGAAGCGATTCGTGATTTTGGCGAACAACGTTGCTTACTTGAATTACAAAAACGCGCGAAAGTTGAGCCGCAAGTGGGTGAAAAACGCCAGCAGTTGATTGAGGAAGTGCAAGCCTATCAAGCACTCAGCTCATGGCGTTTATTAACTAAGCTGACGCAAGAGCAAGTGATTGATAAGCATATTGAGGAACTGGCTCAATTAAATGAACAAGCCATGCCAGACTACCTACTCATGTATAACCCGTGGCCGGATCACTTTGCCCATTTTAAAGGTCCATTTGGTGATGAAATCATTAATCCGACTGGTGAGCTCAATCGCTTAGATTTTTGGTTAAGTAAGCTCGATGACACCTATCGTCAAGCAGGAATTTACCCTCAAACCTTGTGGGGCATGGCGGGCGATCATGGCCTTTCACCGGTTTATCACACCATTAGTCCCGAACATGCCGTCTTTGATCTATTGAAACAACAAGGCATCAAACTTAACATTTTGAAGATTTCTTCTGATGAAGGGGAAGGGCCGAAAATCACCAATGCGCTGAACTACCCGAGTAACAAAGGCGCTGATGTGGTGATTGCCTCGACCGCTGGTGGTAATTATATGATGGACTTTTTTAACTCCAAACGGGGCTGGAAAGTACAGCCTGTCTACCAAGAACTCACCGACTTTGTGCCTTTAGCCGGTGGAAAGAACATTGATATGGTTGATGAAATCGCATCTCGCTTACAAGAGTCACTGGATTATCTTGTGGTGAGAGAAACCGATTGTACGCCTGAATCGTGCGCGGTACGGGTTGTTGGTTATCGTCATGGTCAGTTGCGTCATGAAGTGATCCGTCGACAAGGCGATAAAATTTTCTACCAAGCGGTTGATGGCAAAGG
Source organism: Vibrio gangliei (assembly GCF_026001925.1). Classification (NCBI taxonomy): domain Bacteria; kingdom Pseudomonadati; phylum Pseudomonadota; class Gammaproteobacteria; order Vibrionales; family Vibrionaceae; genus Vibrio; species Vibrio gangliei. The sequence goes on from NZ_AP021870.1 coordinate 56,078, forward strand.
GCAACCTGAATTATTATCGGTAGCTCAAACCAACCCTTACCAACCTCCTTTATCTTCCAAACAACAACAGCGTAAAGATCAGCTGTTGAATCAATGTCTATCTGATCAATCTCAAGCTCAGGCTTGCCGCGCATCTGAATGGCGAGAGCTGACCTCGATGACGCCAAGGCCCGATTCGGTGATGCAACTGGTGCATTTATACGAAGATGATCGCGCTGGCACCGTGAACTTATTTCCTAAAAATGGCTTTGGTTATAACACCTTAGTGCCAGGGCGTCATGCTGGCGAAACCTATTTAGAAAAAGATGCCTTTGTGGGATTTTGGGGTGAACCAATCGCACCTAAAACGCGACTAGGTACGGTCGATAATGGTTCTTTAGCGCCGACGTTATATCAATATCTCACCGGAGAGAAAGTCGAGGTAGGTAAAAATGGTTGGGGATATCCTTCTGTTTTGAATCAATTACAAAGTGATTAAATTATGTCCTCGTTATTTTATTATGTATTCACGGGTGGGCCAGGTTCGGGCAAATCATCGGTGATCAGTGAGCTTAAACGCTTAGGGTATGTTTGTGCGCCAGAATCGGGGCGCGCTGTGATCAAGCAGCAAATGGCGGACGGCGGCGAAGCCTTACCTTGGGTGGATAAAGTGAAATTTAGAGACGCGATGCTAGAGGAAGATAAACGTCTGTATCAGCATTATTCACACCTAAATGAGCCCGTGTTTTTTGACCGCGGCATAATGGATAGTTACGGTTATTCAAAACTCGAGAGCTTGCCAATTTCCGCTGAACTTATGCATTGCTGCAAAACATATCGTTATGCAAAGCAAGTTTTCATCTTCCCGCCATGGCAGGAAATTTATGTGAATGATAGTGAAAGAAAACAAGATTTTTCGACAGCAATCGCTACCTATGAAATGATGAAGCAAGTGTATCAAGAACTCGGTTATGACTTGGTGGAAGTACCGAAGGCTTCCGTTCAAGATAGGGTGCAGTTTGTTTTGGCTCGAGTAACGAACCCCATCCAACTTCCCCTTATATCGACTTCTTCTGCCAAGTGACTTCATCTATCAAGGGGAAGAGCTGAACTTTGCCGCATTTAGTTTCAATGCTTATCCAAAATTCACCGCATATTATTAGCCGTCATTCCCGCCGAGCCAAGGCGAGAGCAGGAATTTACTGACCACGCTCTGAATATAGAAAACCTTGAACTGCTGCCTTTTCAATACATGCGGCTAAACAGAAAGCGCGTTCGAACAACTTCCTCCCTTTGCCAGTGAAAATAACTTGGCAGTAATATTTAAAGCCAAGGGAGGGCTGGGGAGGGTTGATGTGGGTAACTTGTTTTTGCCCCAAAATGATTTTGAGCTAGGAGCATCAGCGAAGTACTGTCGACAGACTGACCTATTTTTCCTAATGGCTAACATTAACATGTTCTAAGCAAAGTAGATGGGGTATACGGAATGCCAAGTAAGGGCTCTGAAAGACATATATTTTCGTTCGATGGTGGTAATAAGCTCACAATATTGGCGGCTCTTAATGTCGGCAAATGTTTTGTAAGGAGTGATGTCGACCTCCATCATGGAAGCAATCTTTAGATCTCTAGGCTCGGGGACGACTTTCAATCAGACATCTAAACCGTGGCGAAGTAAGGTGATGAGTAGAGAGCTGTTGTTGTTCTTACAAAAAGCATTGCAACTATTTCTTTTGAATCAAATCAATGTACTTATGCCTCAAAACTAAATAACGCCCCCCCTCTCAAATGCGACCACCATCATAACCACAAAATGCATATGGTGCTATATTTTCACTTTACATAATAGTTTTGCACTCCTTTAGCGACGAACTCAACGTGCCTTTTGTGGGAGCAAATCCAATTAAAAGGTGTGTACATGTTAATTCATCAATTAGAAAAAAGTACTTTCTCAGAGTCGGTTGTCCGGCATGCTTTGTATTGGATGTCGCCTTTAACCACCTGGAAGCTAGCAGATGAAGACACACGGTGGACCGTCCATTTTTCTTCCCAAGATGAGGATATCATTCTGGAATTCGAACGCCTGTTGAATGACTATCTGCTTCGAGAAAAATTATCAAAAAAAACCAGTAGTTATCTGGAGGGTATTTCCGCAGCTGTTCTTAGCTCCGTTGAGAAGAAGCTATCGAAATGAACGTACTCCCTTTTAACTTCGAGTTTCTTGACTCTGATATTGCGTTATTAACGAATCAGGCCGGGTTTCATGCGTACTTAAGCAGAATGGAACTCAATTCGCTGATAGATAAAAACTCCACCGATGATGCTGTCATCGATGAGTTGCTTGAAAGAAAGCTCTTTATTTGTGATGACGAATACAAATCTGCTTCGGTTGGCTCTCTCGCTTCGGGTATGTCAAAACGCTTAATGTCGGCGCTCAACTTCAATCCCATATTTATGATTGTGCCAACGCTAAGATGTGATCACACATGCCATTATTGCCAGGTGAGCCGAGCCTCTGTCAAAGCAAGTAACTACGATCTAGATCCAGACTTGATTCCCCTTTTGCTCCAAAGAATCCGTTCCCTCGGAAATGCTCCATACAAGCTGGAAATTCAGGGGGGCGAGCCTCTTTTAAGGTTTGATCTCGTTCAAAAGATCTATCAGGAGGCGGTTTCTAACCTGGGTGTCGACCAGTTTGAGATAGTAATTGCAACGAGCCTTTCTCTACTGAACGATGACGTTTTGACATGGAGTGAAGACAAACCTATTAATTTCTCAACTTCACTCGATGGAGGGGCGTTCACACATAACTCCAATCGAGTATTGAAGGGTGGAAATTCCTTTGAACTGGTGAAACAAGGCGTTGAAAAAATTAGACGTAGGTTAGGTCCGGATAGAGTTGCTACCGTTACCACCGTAACCGAGGCGTTGTTGCAAAAGCCTGAAGATATCGTCGACGCGCATAGTGATCTTGGATTTTCCGACATGTTTGTTCGCCCGATAAGCCCTTACGGTTTTGCCAATAAAGGGAATGCAAAGACGTACGATATTAAGGCGTTCATGGCTTTTTATGAACAACTCTTGAAGGTCTTAAACCGAAAGCGACTCGCGGGGGAAAGAATCATCGAACATTCTGCATTGATTCACCTTAGAAGAATATTTAATGCGGATTACAGTGGATACGCAGACCTAAAATCTCCGAGCGGCCTAATCCTAAACTGTATCATGTTCAATTATGATGGTCGTATATATGGAAGCGATGAGGCTCGGATGCTTCAAAAGACCAACCCCGATATCGATTTTTCACTTGGAACCATTCAAGAGCCAGTCATCGAGTCAAACAGTCTGTACAAATCAATATTGTCTCAGTCTTTTATTTCTGTTCATCCGGGATGTGCCTCCTGTGCATACCAACCGTTTTGTGGCTCAGACCCTTGTCAAAACATTAGTGTTTTTGGAGAACCAATCGGCGATAAGAGCCTTTCTCGATTTTGTCAGTATCACAAAGCAATGTTCACATTAATTCTTAACCATCTATACGCAGAAGACGGCATTGGTGAGATGCTTAAGGAGTGGTTACATGAGTAACGTCATTCGACCCGATACATTCTCGTTGGAAGAAGACGGATTTTCGACCTCTGGTTTTTATCAAATCCGCAAAGATAAAGGAACGAGCGACAGTCGTTACTTAGAACAGGTCTTCCTTGCAAAGGAGCAACAAGCGCACCTGAATTCTGCTAGTGACGATTTTGTTGGTGTTATCACTCATTCGACATTACATAATTCTGTAGATGATGGCGATGTGGTTAACATAAACCAGTTTGGACAGTTGCGGGTTATTTTGTCGCGAAGAGTCAATCACAACACACTGCTTGTAACCGAGCGCTGCAATAACCTTTGCTTATTTTGTTCGCAACCTCCACGAGAGGAAAGGGATGACTGGTTGTTGTCATACGGAGCGCTCGCTCTAGCCGCATTTGGGTTTGATGGTGATGTTGGTATTAGTGGTGGGGAGCCACTATTGTACGGTGATGCTTTTATCAAATTTCTGGAGTTTGTCTCAGACCATGCTCCCAACACTCGTTTACATGTCCTGACCAATGGGCGGGCATTTTCAGATTCAGAATTTACTGGACAGCTGGCTTTGATGGCTAGTCGCCTCGATATCACCTTCGGTATTCCTCTCTATTCGGTGAGAGGCCGAATTCATGATCATCTAGTTGGAAGAGATGGCGCGTTTTCACAAACGGTCGTTGGGATGATTAACGCTGGAAACTCAGGCATTAAGATGGAAGTGCGCTTCATTCCGACTCAACACAACGCTAGCGAGTTACCACAAGTTGCCGAATACGTTGCTCGTGTTTTTTCTGGTGTTGTGCAGTTGTCGATAATGAACCTGGAAGCGACTGGTTGGGCTAAAAGAAACTGGTCAGCGCTAAAGTGTGCTCCAGAAGATTATGAAGACGCCCTGATAAAGGGCCTGTTGACTGCTGAAATGGCCGGGTTAAATCCGACGCTGTTTAATTTTCCACTTTGTCATTTACCTTCTTCAATCAGGTCGTACGCTGTCAAATCTATATCAGACTGGAAGAACTACTACCCTAGTGAGTGTTCAGATTGCCAATTAAAAGACAGTTGTGGAGGTTATTTTTCATCGTCTCGTGGAAAGTATCATGCATCACCAAGGAGAATAATATGAAAAGGAATTTCAATCTAGCTGCCTTACTACCAGGTTTCTTCGCGTTAAACTCAGGTGCCAACGCAGGTACTGCAGCACCGGAGGAGCTCGATGTTAAAGATGAATTGTTACTAGACAAGGTTGTGTTAGCGCCACTAAATGAGGCTATTCCCCTATACATCGCTGCGCATCGGAGCCACAGTAGCCACAGAAGTCATAGTTCCCATCGGTCGTCCGCGGGGTCGACCTATAGTGCTCCAGTTAAAAAGCAAAAATCCCAACCTCTTACTCAACCTTCTACCCCGAGTTATACAGCGCCTGCAACCAAACGACCAGTATCTACTGCAGAGGAATTAGAAAAACGTAAGGAGCTTATCATCCGCGTTCAGTTCGCACTCTATACAAGTGGTTACTACAAGGGAATCATAGATGGGATTATGGGCAAGCAAACTCGTAAAGCATTAAATGCCTATCGAGTGGACAACAATATACCTGTTTCGCAAACCCTTGATACGGTGACATTGAATTCACTAGGGATTATTGCGCGATGAAGCGTGTTTTTTACTTCATTATTTCACTGTGTTGTATCGCCTGGATAGGAATCTATGTGGTTTCACCCGTGTTTGCATACTTCTATTATAAAAATCAGTTTATGGAGCAAACCGCTGAGTGTTCTCTGGCGATGGATGAGACTTGGTATATTGAGCAATTGGAATCAAACACATTGAACCAAACAGCAAAAGTACATTTATTGGCGTGCCACGAATATGACAAAACTCGGAAGATCATGCTTGCAATGCGAGTACCAGAGTCTGTACTTGGTTACCTTGGACTGGAGGCAATAGAGCTGCACCAACGCTCTATTGAACCATTGATAGAGCAACATAGGTTTAGGGAGAGGTAAATGTGAAAGCCTGGCTTCTTGTTATGTTTGCGTCATTCCAGGTTAGCGCTATGTCTCTGGATGAGACATTAAGGGTGGCTATTCAAGCGTTTGAGCTTGAAGGGAATGTTTGTTCAAAGCCGTTGGTGAAAGAACCTTCGTATTTGGCAGATGTGGGCAAAGTGGTATTTGAACGCCCTGTGTTGAGTGGGGATAAGGATACTGCTTGTGCTAATTGCCATCTTGATAACAAGGCACTCACTGATGGGCTACCTTTAGCGATTGGTGTTGGAGGGATAGGTGAAGGTGAGGAGAGGTTAGCTAGTGATGGCGCAGTTGTGCCGCGTAACGCTTTTACTCTTTTTGCTCGGGGTGATAGCCGATTCAATACGTTCTTTTGGGATGGTAAGGTTCAAGCTATTGACGGAAAGATTTTTTCACCCGTTGGCGAGGGGAGATCGTTGGGCTTTGATTCTGCGCTCGCTGTTGCGGCAGTTTTACCACTGTTGGCTCGTGACGAGTTTCTCGGGACCAGTAAACGATTCAATACCAATCGGCATGTCGACCTAGTTGAGTCACAATACTATGCTGACAAGGTGCCTGCTCAAAATACCTTCATTCAAGAAAGGCTACTCGAAAAAAATGATCCTGATGTTCGAATGCTGCTGGCCGCAATGGAATCTGCCAACATACCTCAGGCAGACCTGACGTTACCTTTGGTTGGTAATGCATTGGCAAGCTTCATAAGGCAGAAGATCAGTGAGGAGTGTACGCCTTCAGCTTGGGAACAATACATAAATGGCGATACGTCTGCATTGTCAGAAGTGCAAAAACGCGGTGCCATACTTTTTTATGGTAAGGCGCGTTGTGCTTCTTGTCATTCTGGGGACTTAATGAGTGATATGTCGTTTCATTCAATTGGTGTTCCTCAGGGAAATCAAGGCCCCCACATGTTTGGACAAGATTTTGGTCGAGCACTGGTGACTCTGGACAACAGTGATAGATATGCGTTTAGAACGCCTTCATTGGTAGCGGTATCTAAAACGGCTCCATATGGACATAATGGTATTTTTCCTACATTGAAAGGGGTGGTTAAGCATCATATCAGTCCCATTTTCTACTATCGGGATCCGACAGTCTCCGATCAAATGATTCTCGATAATAATGAATCGCTGGACAGACGCAGTGACATGCTACGCTGGATTAGAGTGGATGAAAGTGAGCTTAGTCAGTTGCTGACATTTCTGGATGCCCTGTAGAGCTAGGTTGTTATAGGAATTACTTGCTTGGTGTAAATGATAGGAACTGCTAACGCTTAACTCCAGAATGCAAAGGTTTTTAGGAGAGCGGCATCTGGTAACAGGTGTTGCCTATCCGACAGAATTGTTTCATTCGGCACCTTCTAGCACGAAAGTGCCCCATTGTGAGTAGAGGCGAAACCTCACTAGAAAATGATACCTGTGAGGTTTCAATACATTTTCTAATGACTATTTCTATAATACTTCGGAAAACGTTACTAGAGGTACGCGAGGTGATGCTGCATTCAACGCAATTTTATGAATCATCGCATCTGTAGTTGTGCAACAGTCTTCAATAATTGACACTTTATATTTTTCTGCTTTCTTTGATATAGCAGTATGCGTAACGCAATTTTGTGTCATCATCCCGCATATCAGTAACTCATCAATATCAAACTTTTCCAGTGATTTCTCTAAATGAGTTTGATAAAAGCTATCTGCATGCTGTTTCTGTATGACATCTGCATTAGGGCATATCGCGATTATTTCTGGGTGGATATTCGCTCCTTCACTACCTTTTTTAAAGAAAGGTGCCATTCCCTTAGGAGCCGAAGATACGTGTTGGATAAGAAAGACTGGAATATGCTGTTGGTTAGCTTTAGCAATTAATTCTTTAATGTTTATCAGGATCTTATCTGTATTCCATAATGGGAATTTACCTTTAGGGAAGTAATCATTTTGTATATCAATTATAAGTAATGCAGTTTTGTTCATTTTTGATTTCCTTTTGTTTTAACTTTTTGTTCAGGAAAATTATGAGCAACTTGCTGTAGTCTTTTTAGTGGTTAAAATGACATAAAAAGGGCAAAAACCGACACGCGTATAGAGTCGTATGAAAAAAATATCCATTGGAATTTGTGAGTATCCTTCTGTATTGAAGTCTGCGGTTTATGGTCTTGAAGAATTGTTTTTACTAGCAAGCAGAGTTTGTCGAGAGCAAGGTATTGATGTTTTGTTTGAGCCAATCATTATCCCACATACTGATCTGATAGAAGATAGTTTTACAGTTGTTATATTACCGCCAGCTTCAATTGATTATTATTACTTAGCACCTGAAGCCAAACATATTGAATGGCTTAGAAAGCAATATTCCAAAGGTACAGTTCTATCATCTGCTTGCGCGGGGGTATTTATTTTGGCGGCAACGAACTTGCTTGGGAAAAGAGAAGTGACAACCCATTGGGCGTTAGCAGAAACATTTACCAGAATGTTTACGGAGATTCCTCTTAACAGCAATAAGATATTGATCGATCACGGTGACATAGTGACGGCGGGCGGTATGATGTCGTGGCTGGATCTCGGGTTTGAACTGGTCTCTAAATATTCTTCTCCCAGGGTTGTTCGCCAACTTGGTAAAACACTTGTTATCGACACCGTGCAGAGAGAACAGAGCTATTATCAACAATTCAAACCATCGTTCGCTCATGGTGATATGGTGATTGTTTCGGTTCAACAAATAATGCATCAAGGTCATATGGAACCGTTATCGATACATCAGTTAGCGAAGCAAGTAAACCTTACTGAACGTACTATGCAAAGACGGTTCCTAAAGGCTACGGGTTACAATCCAAATCAGTATTTGCAGCGTCTCAGAATACAGAATGCATGTGACTACCTGGAAAGTACAAAACACTCATTTGAATGGATAGCCAACCAAGTTGGTTACGAAGATATCAGTGCATGTCGAAAGGCCTTTATCAATATTGTTGGATTAACACCACGCGAGTTTCGAAAGAGGTTTTCCTGATTCAGATGTTCCAGATTTAAATTCAGCTTTTTATGGCTAAATTGATTTTGCCCTGTTTATTGTTCATCGGGTTCCTCGAACAGACTGCATAAGAGGATCACCTAACAAACTTTAGTAATGCTACAAGGCGAATGCTTTTTGGATTACTGTTCAAACCTCATGTACAACCATTGAGGCTCTCTTTGCTAAATCCACCTATCTACTGACTAAAATGGGAACAAAGTATTTACTTTTGAATCCAAGAGAGATTTCAACTTATTAAGCCCTTCGCGTAGCCTCGCTTCAGTGCTGACTGACATTAATGAAAGACGGATATGACCCGCTTCTATGCCATTTACATCAAAATAGCTGCCACTGCTGACAAGGATATTTTGATTTTTAGCTTGTTGAACTAGGTGCTCTGCTTTCCATTGTTCTGGTAAAGGCAACCAGATGTGATATCCAGTGGATCTGCATTGAATCGTTGGGATGATCTCGCGAGCCATTAACTGCCTTTCTTGAGCAGTGCTACGTTGAGAGTTTGCTAATTCAAATGCTTCCCCTGTTTCTATCATGTGGGTTGCAGCGCTAAAGTTGATGGGAGATGGAAGCCAGATAGTCGCTCGTATATGGGCATTTAGCAGAGCAATCTGGCTATCGGGCGCTTTGATATAGCCACATCTCATAGCTGGACTGATTGCTTTCGAAAGTGCCGATATATGAAAAGAGAGTTCTGGAATAAAGTTACTGATAGTGGGTATTGGCTTCTCATCAAGAAAACAGTAAATGTCATCTTCAACAAGCCATATGTTATGTTGACGAATAACCTTAGCGACCTCTTCCCGGCGAAATTCAGGCATGGTGATTCCGGTTGGGTTCTGGTGTGATGGAACGATAATGACCAGTTTAGGTTTGTGCTCTGCAATAACCGCGTCTAAAGCGTCCGGAGATACCCCATATTCATCCATCGGAACACCCACGATATTACGCTCAGAAAGATTGGCTATAGCAAAAATACCAGGGTAAGTAAGAGACTCTACAGCGATGGTATCGCCAGGTTTCGTCATAGCGTCGATGAGTAGAGAGAGCGCATGTTGTGCGCCACTGGTCAGAATTGTATTGTTGGCATTCCCGCCTTCCAAACCATAGTGCTCAGCCCAAGTCACTCCAGCTTGACGATGGGTTTCATGCCCTGAATGCTCAACATAGCCGATCAGCTCCGATGTTATTTTATTCGCTGTAGACTGGTAAGCCCGTTGAAGTGAATCAACATTTTTATGCAGACAAGGCTGAAGAATAGAAAAATTATAATCGTCACTATGCTCCGGTGCCTGGATCGCTTTACCCAAATCAGACCTTTCACATACATAGGTTCCCCGACCTACGTGTGATTCAATTCTCCCTTTATCTGCAAGTAGGTTGTAGGCTTTGGCGACGGTCGCTGGTGTCGTTTCCAGTTCATCGGCAAGCACTCTGTGAGTCGGTAGCTTTGAGTTAGGTTTATATTCCCCCGTTTCAATTCGACTCTCGATGATGTTGGCAATTTTGACAAACTTGGCGTTGCTCACTGGCGCTCCTACAGATACTTCAATGACTCTCACAGATTGTTACCTAGTTTAATTCATTTGAAAAATTATAAACATAAGTAAATTAACCGCATTGACATATGTCAATATGATCAATTAAGGTATTTCAATGTAATAAGCATCGTCAGTAAAAAGGGAACAATATGAATAATTCAAATAACATTTCAAAAGTCGCTTTCATTGGTTTGGGTGTAATGGGATATCCAATGGCAGGACATCTTTCAAATCGTGGCTTTGACGTTACTGTCTATAACCGTACGACTTCAAAGGCTCAAAATTGGGCAACTGAATATGCGGGTAAGTCTGTGGTTACACCATCAGAAGCGTCTGAGGGAGCCGATGTTGTTGCTCTCTGTGTCGGAAATGATGATGACGTTCGAAGTGTCGTATATGGTGATACTGGTGTACTTAACAGTATGTGTGCAGGTTCGGTATTGCTCGACCACACAACAACATCAGCAGAGCTGGCCGAGGAACTTGCTTCTAAGTGTGCGGAGAAAGGCATACATTTCATTGACGCTCCAGTGTCAGGTGGCCAGGCAGGCGCTGAGAATGGCGTGTTAACCATCATGTGTGGTGGAGAAAAAGACGTTTTTGAAGCTATTTCTCCAGTACTCTCAAGTTATTCAAATCAAGTCGTTCTGCTGGGTGACAACGGTCAGGGGCAGAGATGCAAGATGGTTAATCAGATATGTATTGCTGGGGTTTTAAAAGGACTCAGTGAAGCGGTGCTTCTTGCCCAGAAATCAGGTCTGAACATAGAGCAGGTTGTTGATGTGTTAAAACATGGAGCAGCAGGATCATGGCAGATGGAAAACCGTGCAGTCACTATGTCTGAGAACAAGTTTGACTTTGGGTTTGCAATTGACTGGATGCGCAAAGACCTCAGGTTTTGTCTTAACGAAGCAGAAAAAAATGGGTTATCTCTTCCTCTTACTGAAGAAATTGATCGTCAGTACCTCTCTTTGCAAGAAAGAGGATTTGGTCGTCTTGATACTTCTGTGCTGATAAAAGCATGTGGAAATGAATAGTCGGAGAGATAGCGATGGAATGGTTAGGAAATGATATTACGCTTTTAATACTAGTGGCATTAATGGTATCAGCCTTTGCGGCTGGTTTCATTGACTCAGTAGCAGGCGGTGGAGGATTAATCTTAGTCCCATCTTTTATCCTTGCTGGATTGCCACCTCAATTAGCTCTTGGACAAGAAAAAATTGTCAGCACATTAGGTACTATCGCAGCAATACGTAATTTTATACGAAATAAAAAAGTAATTTGGACTGCCGTGGCAACAGGTATCCCAGCCGGCCTCATCGGTGCGTACGCGGGTGCACAAGCTATTCTCTACTTTGATCCCGATACTATCGGTAAAATCATTCTCTTTATGCTCCCTTTCGGAATAATTTTATCGTTCATTCCGAAGAAGAATCGCAATGAAGATAACTCTGCTCCAATTAATAAAACAGTCATTTTATTTGGCGTTCCAACTGCTGTACTTGTAATTGGTTTCTATGACGGATTCTTTGGTCCTGGTACCGGTAGCTTTCTAATTCTGGCGTTACACTACTTACTTAGGTTCGATTTAGTTTCAGCATCAGCGACTTCCAAGTTGTTTAACTTTTCCTCTAACATCGGCGCATTATTCGCCTTCATGATTGCAGGTAACGTCTTATATATGCTGGCAATGCCTTTAGTAGCAATGAATTTACTTGGGAACCATGTTGGTAGCTCATCAGCAATGAAGTATGGCGCCAAACTGATTCAACGAACCATTTCAGTATCACTCAGTCTGCTGATGATATCGCTGGGTTATAAATTCCTGATTTAAAAACGAGCCAACAAAATTTATACGATAGAACTCTCATCCAATGCGGATGAGAGTTCTAGTATTAATCTATGCTATCTGAACCACACTTTCAGCAGAGACTATGGGGTTTCCCATACCTGATTTAATCCGTATTTTGCTAAATTAAGTGGAAACTCTAACGCGTTTCTGTCCAATTTTTAGTTAGCGAACCGGTAACATTTTGCACTTTAACTATCTTTAAAACCTGTCTTTCCGGAAATAAGGCACGAATTATCCAGAATCTTTCACACCAACGAAACTTACGTGAAAGCGAGATCCCGCATCTTCTTCGCTTAGGCTCATGTGCGGGATGACCGGGTTGGAGGATTAATGCTTGCCCAAAAGCGATTTATAAATTGCTGATGCTCGGTCTGCAATTGTCATTACAGCTAAGTAAGCCCCCATCAACCGAAACGCTTGCGAACGCTACTCGCTTCGCTTACCTTCAACACACTTTTGAGAAAACGAAGTAAGTCATGAATTTGTTGGCTTGATACTGTAAGCTTACGCCTGCTTTTATTTGATTCGTTGTATTTAGAAAAGAGAAAACCATGTCTTTACCTGCTTGCCCAAATTGTCAGTCGGAATATGTGTACCAAGATCAAGAACAATTGATTTGCCCTGAATGTGCATATGAGTGGAACCCGCAAGAAGAGCTGGAGAATGTGTTTGTTGCGCGTGATACCAACGGCACGGCGCTGGAAGAGGGCGATAAGATCACCTTGATTAAAGATTTGAAAGTAACGGGCACATCGCAAGTGTTGAAGATTGGCACGAAAGGCTCGATTCGCCGTATTATCGAAGGCAAAGATCATGAGCTAGATTGTAAGTTATCGGGCGCGGGCGATATGATGGTGTCGGCCAAATATGTTAAAAAAGCCTAAGCCTTATTCCCTGTAAAGATTTGCAGTAGTCAGCCACGCTTAACTTTTGTTTGCAACGGCCAAGAGTAGAGCGATACCCTGTTGGCCCATTTTTGAAAAGATTCCGTTATGTCAGATGAAAAACTCGCATTGAAGTGGATGCGCCAACAAGCTCAGAAAATCGATCCTTATGTGGTTAATCCAACGTTTGAAGAGTGCGTAGAGCTGCTTGAACCTGCTTTCAAAAAAGGCAAAAGTGTTGCACAACTCAAACACTTATTAGGTGAAGCTGATCGCCGAGCTGGAGCTGCTGAGCGTAAACACGCTGCGCTCAAATACGCCAAAGAAAAGAACCCTAATGCCGGACAAGTGATGCGTCTGCAAGGTAAGTTGCAACAAGTACAGTTGGCACTAAAACTGGCGACCGGCGACAGCAATATGACGATTTCTCAATTTTGCGCCGAATACGATGTCTCTAAAAAAGATGGCAGTAACGCTTGGCATGACACCTTGGTGAAGTTGAGTAAAAAAAAGTAGGTTCTTATTTATCTATCCTCAGATGAGGCTATTTAGTTTGCTTATATCAAAAAGCGCCTCATAGTTCTATGAAGCGCTTTTGTTATTTGGCGATTAACGGTGAGTCTTATGCTTCCAAGATCGCCTGTAATTCACCTAGTGAGCTCACGGTGTAGTGCGGGTTAATCCCGTCTGTGGCTTGTGCGCCGTGTGAGTTGAGCCAGCAGGTTTCAATACCGAAATTAATTCCGCCCAGAATGTCAGAATGCAGGTTATCACCCACCATTAATACTTTGGATTTGCATGGATTTCCGGCGCGGTTTAAGGCGTGTTCAAAAATGATTTGATCCGGTTTGGCGGTGCCCACTTGCTCTGAAATGATCACCTGCTCGACGTATTTGTTCATACCAGTACGGGCGAGGCGAATTTCTTGTAAATCAGTAAAACCGTTCGTGATGATGCCGACTTTGGCTTTACCTGCAATCGACTCCATGAGTTCTTTGGCGCCGGGTAGCACTGCACAAATATCTGCCATGGCTTCTAAGAATGCAGTATTCAGCTCTGATGGCGTAGTGCCCAATTTATTGGCCCAACCTTCAAAACGAATGTGTTTTAGTTGCTCGGCAGTAATATCGCCATTTTGATAATCCACCCACAGCGGTTTGTTGACCGCTTGGTATTCACTAAAATCTTGTTCAGTGAAGGTCACGCCTTTACGCTCAAACATCAGTTGCATGCCTTTGAACGCATCAAAGTGAAACAACGTCTCGTCGGCATCGAAGAAAATCCATTCGTACTTCATTATTCAGACCTTAATGATTATTTGAACTAGGTTGGTGCGCAATGTTACCGACTTCAAGTAAAGGTGCAACATCCAGATCAGCAGCGTTCATCATGGTAGAAATGCGTTGTACGGATGATAACAACAAAGACTGTTCCCACGCTTCAAGGTTTTGGAAGCGTTGGATAAAGTGATCTTGCAGTGGCAGAGGGGCTTTCTCTAGCAAGGCGGCGCCTTCTTCAGTTAAGTAGGCGTGAACTTTACGTTTGTCTAGTTGGCTGCGGCGACGTTCCACTAACCCGCGTTTTTCAATGCGGTCGATAATGGTAGTTGCAGTCGCTTGGCTCATGTTGGTATTGATCGAGATCTGGCGAATAGTCACTTCACCTGAATCACGAATTGAGCGCATGATTAACAGCTGCGGGCCGGTTAAACCAAGCTCTTTATTGAGTTGTCGTGAGTGTAGATCGATGGCGCGAATGATTTGTCGAATCGCGATCAAGACTTCTTCGTGTTTATCCATGTGCTTGCCCCTGTGTTTGAGAGCAGGAAAATACAATAATTCCTTATGTTGGAAAAGGATTAATTTGAATAATTGGAGCGGCACATTCACCGCTCCAGTGTTATTTGAGTTTGTGCGTTATTTTGCAGCCGCTTTCGCCTGCTCAATCCATCCATTAAATTGTTTTTGGTGAGCTTTAATCCAGCCATCGGCTTGGGCTTCAATATCGGCCGGTTTGTTCTGCCCTTGACGCATCATCATGTTTTGTTTGCTGATATCGTTAATATCGAGCTTCATGATAGAAAACAGCTTAGCTGCCGCTGGGTTGTCTTGCGCAAATTGTTTGTTGGCGACAATACGCATGGTGTTCACTTGGAAACCGTAGTTATTGCCGTTTGGTAGTTCAGTATCTTGTTGTAGCCCTTCAGGCATGGCAGAAAAAGGCACTTGCAACCAAACCACATCTTTACCTGGAACTAATACACTACTCACCCAATACGGTGTCCAAGTATAGTAAATGACAGGTTGGCCGCTTTTATAACGTGAAATGGTATCGGCAATTAAAGCGGAATAGCTGCCTTGTTGCTGAGTCACGGTATCTTCAAGACCATAAGCTTTGATTTGGTGATTGATAATAGATTCGGTTGTCCAGCCCGGTTCACCGCCGGTGAGATCGGCTTTGCCATCACCATCAGTATCAAACAGTTTGGCGAGCTTAGGATCTTTCAGCTGCGCAAGGTTGGTGATGTGGTATTTATCGGCGGTTTTTTTATCGATCATGTAGCCTTGTGCCGCGTTATTGACATACACACCTTTGCGATAGAATTTTTCATCGCCACCACCCAGCTCGTATTTGTCTTTTTGTTGTGGATCCCAGTTTACCGCCAGGTAAGTGGCATCTCCGTTGGCGATGGAAGTAAAGGCGACGTTGTAATCCACTTCTTGCGTTGTTTTTACCGTGTAGCCGAGTTGTTCCATTGCTTTATTAACAATAAGTGTTTGAAAGGTTTCTTCAGCAATGGTGGATTGAACCGGTTGTACAGTAATGCCTTTGCCTGGTAGCTCATCGGCCTGAGTGGAGAGAGACATTGCACAGCTCGCTAAAGCTGATAGATACAGTGTTTTTGTTGTATTTTTCATCCGTGATCTCTTTGATTTCAGTTTGATAGAATAGAAAAGCTGCCGCAGTGGGCAGCTTGAAATAGAGGAGTGATTTATTTCGCCGCTGCTTTGGCTTGCTCAATCCAGCTATTAAATAAATCTTGGTGTGCTTTAATCCAACCGTTGGCATGCGCTTCAATATCAGCTGCTTTGTTTTGGCCATTACGCATCATTAAGTTTTCGGCACTGATGTCGTTAATGTTCAGCTTCATCACAGCAAATAACTTCGCAGCGGCAGGGTTTTCTTCAGCAAATTTTTTATTGGCAACAATATGAATACTGTTCATTTGGAAGCCGTAGTTTTTGCCATTGGGTAGGGTGGTATCAATACCGCTACGCTCGCCAGGAAGTGAGGAATGCGGCACTTCTAACCAAACGACATCTTTACCTGGAACCAATACGCCACTCACCCAGTAAGGTGTCCATGTGTAGTAAAGCACAGGCTTGCCGCTTTTATAGCTCGAAATGGTATCGGCGATGATGGCAGCATAGCTACCTTGGTTATTATCAATTGAATCTTCTAAACCAAAATCTTTAAGCTGGTGGTTGATCACGGCTTCACAGCCCCAGCCTGGGTTACAGCCGGTTAAGTCCGCTTTACCGTTGTCATTGCTATCAAATAGCTTGGCAAGTTTTGGATCTTTTAGTTGTTCAATATTGGTAATACCGTATTTATCCGCTGTCTTTTTATCGATTAGGTAGCCTTGCGCTGCACCAGTTGAGTAAGTCCCTTCACGGTAGAATTTGGCATCCCCGCCGGCTTGCTTATACTTATCGGTATGCAGAGGTTCCCAGTTAGAAGCTAGGAAAGTGGCATCACCATTGGCGATAGAGGTATAGGCGACGTTGTAGTCTACGTTTTGAATAGGCTTAACATCGTACCCCAGTTTTTCTAAAGCTTTATTCACTAAAAGCGTTTGAAACGTTTCTTCGGCAATCGTGGATTGCACAGGTTGAACCGTGACACCTTCGCCCGGTAGAGTATCGGCGTTGACAGCAAATGACGTCGCTGATGCGAGTAAAGTCGCGCTAAATAAGATTTTCATCCGTGTTGTCTTCATCATTTCTCCTGTTGTGTCTTTCTTTTCGAATTAAGTGACATTCGAGTGATGTATTGTTCGAGTGAGTTCTTTCTTAATTGTGTTCATTTACCAATTAACTGAATCAGGCGGAGGAACCCGTTTGTTCCTCCTTGCGCTGATGTAGCTTTGTTTACTAGATGTTTAATTAATAAGCGTTTATTTGCTAGACGCCTGTTTGCTCGATGAAAGCTGATTGGTTTCTTTCGGCTTCACCAACTTATAAATCAATGACGCAGGGCCTGATTCATACCATTTGGTTTTCTTATCACGCGCTGAAACCCCAATGGTTTGCGTTAAGCGATCCAACAAGATAGCCAAAATCACAATGCCTAAACCACCGACTGCGGCAAGGCCCATATCTAGGCGGCCAATGCCTCGCAATACCATTTGACCTAAGCCACCTACCGCGATCATAGAAGCGATAACCACCATAGACAGCGACAACATTAAGGTTTGGTTAACACCAGCCATAATGGTTGGCGTCGCCAGTGGCAGCTGAATGCGGTACAGCATTTGTTTCGGGCTAGCGCCAAATGAGTGACCCGCTTCGATCAATTCTTCTGGTACTTGCTGAATACCAAGAATGGTCAAACGCACGATCGGCGGTAGGGCGAAGATGATCGTTACCACAACGCCCGGTACGTTACCGATACCAAACAGCATGACGATGGGTACTAAGTACACAAACGCTGGTGTGGTTTGCATTGCATCCAATATAGGGCGAATCACTTTGGCGGCCGAATCACTGCGTGCCAGCCAAATCCCCATTGGTAAGCCAATTAATAAGCAGAAGAAAACCGAGGTGAGAACGAGGGCGAGCGTCACCATAGCTTCATCCCATGCGCCTATAAAACCAATAATGGCTAGGGAAGCTAACGTGGCAAAGCCCATTTTTTTACCCGCCAATTGCCAAGCTATCAGCACTAAGATCGCCATCATGATTAAAGACGGTGTTGACACTAAGGCGGTTTGGAAAGACGTTAAAATAAAGTCGATCGGTACTCGCACGGCTTGGAATACTGGGCGACCATGCGCAACTAACCAGTTCAAGCCGGTCTCAACCCAATGGTCAAACGGGATCACCGCATCTTTAAATGGGTGTGCCCAATCAATGCTGGGTTCAACGGGCTGTGTTGGCGTATTGCTCAGCCATGAAGTTGTGCTTTCTGCTGAGCTGGCGGTTGCCCAAGGATCGCTTGATGTGGTTGCCGCGGCAGAGGCCCACGGATCGGCAGCTTGTGCTGCACTTACACTTGTTTCAGTCGTCATAATGATTACTCTCTATCTAAAGTTTGCAGCAGGCGGGTTTTGGTGATCACACCGTGATAAAAACCATCTTCGGATACCACAGGTACCGCGTAAGGTACTTCGGCAACTTTGCTGATTAATTCACTCACAGGCGTGTCCGCATCCAAAGAAATGGTGTCTTTTAGCAATGCGCTGCTAAGAGGACGTTTTTCTTTGTAGGCTGTTTTGAGAGAGTCTTGCGACACAATGCCGGAATACTTATTTCCTTTGTCGATCACAACACCATAGTCACGATCTTGATCCGATAGGATTTGCAGTGCGGCTGCCGGGCCATCGGTTTCACCTTTCTTAAATACTGCAGCGGGTTTTTTACGAGCAATATCTTTGGCGGAATAAACGTCAGCAACATTAACGCCACTAAAGAAAGATTCCACATAATCGTTGGCTGGGTTTTGCAAAATGTCATCTGGTGTACCTACTTGCACAACAACACCATTTTGCATGATGGCAATACGGTCACCGATGCGCATGGCTTCATCTAAATCGTGTGAGATGAATACGATGGTGCGACGGTCATCGTTTTGTAGGCGGATCAACTCATCTTGCATTTCAGTACGAATCAATGGGTCGAGCGCTGAAAAGGCCTCATCCATTAGCAGAATATCTGGGTCGGTTGCCAGTGCACGAGCTAGGCCAACACGCTGCTTCATACCGCCAGATAGCTCATCTGGGTATGAATCACATTGGCTTTCAAGTCCCACACGCGCTAGGGCATTGCGAGCTGCATCATTACGCTTATCCAAATCAACGCCCGCTAATTCCAAGCCAAAAGCAGCATTTTCGAGCACGCTCATGTGTGGCATTAGGGCGAAGTTTTGGAAAACCATACTGATATTATTACGGCGTACCTGACGTAATTCTTCTGGTGAGATAACGGCAATATCTTGACCGTTGAGATAAACATGGCCTTTGGTTGGCTCAATTAAACGGTTGAGTAAACGTACTAATGTTGATTTACCCGAACCCGACAGGCCCATGATGACGAAAATTTCGCCTTCGTTGATGGAAAGAGAAACATCTTTCACACCGACAGTCAGCCCAGTTTTTTCAAAAATTTCGTCTTTCTCTAGGCCTTTTTCTATTAATGGGAAAGCATCTTCCGGCGTTTCTCCAAACACTTTATAGAGGTTTTTTACTTCTAATTTGGTGGTCATTATTTAGCATCCTTGGCTAGTTTTTTCACAAAACGGAAACATCAATGCTTTGTAAACTGTTTAGTACCCTAAACAGTTTGTCATTAAAATGCAAAAATTAGATAACTGTCACAGAAGAATGTAAATGATAGATCTAATAGGATTTAACGAGTCACTTGCTCAGTATTCGTTTAAACGGATGTGATTTAATTATTTGATATCTAATTGAAATACATAGCTAGGAATGTTGTAATTTTGTTGTGATGTGGGCGAGAGATTCCCGTGTGAATTATTTTTGCACATTATGATTTCATGTTGCTAAATTCACAGAATAGTTGTGGTATTAACTGATTTTTTGCCCTCATGAGGTAGGAAATAAAACACCAATAATAGGGCAAGATAGAGTGAATAAGCGGAACATAGAGACCGGAGCGGAAATAAAATAAGCGCACCTTAAAATCCGGTGCGCTTAGATCTAAGTTTTGTTCACATTATCTCGGAACTTATTGGATAACTGACTGGATTATAAAGTACACACTTTCGTCCAATCAGCATTGTCACCAGGTTCAGATGACGTCCACCAGTTAGCTTGATAAACCACGCCATCGTTGATGACTTTATCGCCTTGGTTGGCATGGCTTGGGTTACCTGCCCAGTCTTTTTGTGGGAAGTCTGGGTAAGTCACTAGTCCGTCAGCGCTACAAGTGCCATCGCCATTGCCGTTATCACCACCATCTGTGCTGGTATCTATTTCAGCCACTGGCAGCTCTGGGTGCTCAAACTTAAAGCCGTAATCAACGCCATTAATGTTGACGGTGTAGTTTGCAGGGCCAGAGATAGGTAGGTAGTACACCATATCTAGCTCATAGCTTTCACCCGCAGGCAGAGCTTTCCATGCTGGAAGAGTAAAGGCAACGCGATGCATCACACCATCCAAACCACCAACGTTATCCGCGCGAGTATGACCAGAGCTAATCACCGCTAGACCACCACCTGATTGGTCTTTGGCATTGTCTGGCGCTGAGGTAGGAATATCGAACTGGAATTCCGTGCCACCAGGAATGTCTTGACCGGTGTTGTTAGTAAAGGTGATTTTCGGATTGATAGGGTAGTTTTGGTCACCCACTTTAAAGCCGCCAATGTTGACCGAAATATCCACCACTTGATCTGGCATCGCTCCGGTTGCCACTTTATTGCCGTATGGCGTTGCTGACTTAAACTCATCGTAGATGGTCTTGGTCATGGTGTTACCCATGTGGTATTCACCGTTACCTGTCGCACAAGCTTGCTCAGTAGGGTCGACATCGGTACGGTTGCCATTTGCATCAAGTACATAACAGCTGTAGTCGCCCGCCAATTCCCAGAACATGATGCCGCCAATACCTTGGTCGATAACGTATTGCGCTTTGGTGGTGATCGACTCTTTATCTTCAGTAGAAAGGAAGACTTTCTTCTCTTCATTCCATAGCCAAGGAGCGACCGCTACATCATCGTAGTAACGGGTATAAGTGCCAGTTAATACATCGGAAGGATCGGTATCCGGTTTCAAACCATAGGCATCGGCGTAAGAGCCCCAAATGCCTTTTTCTAGGTTTTTGGCATGCCACATTGGGTTCGAGCCTGCGCCCATTTCGTTACCGCGTGGATCGGTATCGTGCCACATGTTGTCGATACCCACTGCGCCGTTACCACAGTTATTTTTCTCGCCTTCACCTGTACCGTCTGCACATTCAGATTGGTTCGGTAGAGCAGCACGACCCCATAGACCATGATCGCCACCGGTCACACCTTGCCAACCGCGAGTATAGTAAGGCACACCAATGTTGATTCGGCCTGCTGGCATTGAACCGCGGAAATAGTGATAAGCCCAATCGGTATTGAGATAACCTAGGCCACCATACGCTGCTGTGCCGTAAACGTTCCATTGTGCCAGTTCTGAGTCTTTACCTGTGTCATACAACGCGGCGTTATGACTAACGTGATCGTTCCACGCGCCGTGTAAGTCGTAAGACATAATGTTGACGTAATCGAGGTATTTCGTGACATCGAAGGTTTCCATACCGCGAAGTAGGTAGCCTGAAGATGGCGCTGCGATGGTTAGCATGTAGTATTGATCGTCTTGCGCTGAGGCTTTATCGATCTTCTCACGTAACACTTTCATGAGCTCTTGGTAAGATGCCCATAGATGCTCACGGCGAGGTTCCATAATGTCTTTATCAAGCGGGTTACCGGCACCGGCCATCGAGGTTGGGTATTCGTAGTCAATATCAATACCGTCAAATTGGTATTTACGGATAAGCTCAACCGCAGAATCAGCAAATTTTTCGATCGCAGCATGGTTGATTGAACCATCGGCATTGGTGGTCATGGTATAGAAACCACCATCGTTAACGCGTGAGCCATCGGCAGCAAAGTGACCGCCTGTTTCTGCCCAGCCACCAATCGAGATTAAGGTTTTCACACCATAACGTTTTTTGTAGGTCGCCAATGCGCCGAAGTGACCTTTAAAGCCTAATTCAGGATCGACATCGACTCCCGGCCAAGTTTTACCTACCGCAGGGTTTTCCGGGTCGTTGACATCACCAATATTCACTTTGCCATCCGAGCCAATGCTGACGAACGCATAGTTAATATGAGTTAATTGTTCCCATGGAATGTCTTTCACTAGGTAAGCTGCTTGCGGATCATTACCCGCGCGCCAACTGGTAAAGTAACCAATCACACGGCGAGGATGATCGGCACCCATGATCTCACGACCTTCTTCATCGTAAGCATCGCAATAAGGTACGTTCACGCCTTCGGTTTGGTATAAGCCATCAGGATGACAAGTGGCAGCAATAGGTTGGTCGCTGATCACTTTTAATGTAGTCGCGGAAGATTCGGTTGCTGCGCCTTCATTATCGGTGGCTTTAGCTATAACCGAAACAGAGCCAGTTTGCGTAGTGGTGTAATTCAGCGTGTATGGCGCAGAAGCGACGGTGCCGACTAAAGCGCCAGCCACATAGAAATCGACTTTATCGACAGTGCCATCTGAATCCGCCGCAGTCGCAGTTAAGGTCACCACTTCACCGACAGTGACGCTGCTGCTTGAGAGTGCAACAGAAACCGTTGGTGCTTGGTTGCCGCCAGTTTGAGCCGCTTGAACATCGAGCGATACTGAGCTAGTTGTACTGCTTGCGCCCTGGTCATCATAAGCAACAGAACTAAAAGTATGTGAACCAGAAATCGCAGTCCAAGTTGCTGAATATGGTGCGCTGGTGGCTTGTGCAATCACAGTGCCATCAACCAAGAAATCGACACGAGCGACCGTGCCATCCGAATCGGCAGCACTGGCGGTGAGTGTGACCACATCGCCTTCAGTGATTGACGTTGAAGCAGTCGGAGAGGTGAGATCCACGGTTGGTACTTCGTTAGTGATTTCATCGGTGGAACATGAATCGACTAGAGCCCAAGCGCCCCATTCGCCCGCTTCTTTTGGGCTGTTACCTTGCGTCCAATATTTGGCACTGTAGGCATTACCATCTTGTTGTACTTTTTGCCCGCCAGTATAAACCGCACTGGCATCCCAAGTTTCTAGCGTGCTGCAATCCACTGCCGCGTAGCTACTAAATGCCATCAGGCAAGATGCCGTCAGTGCGCTTAGTCTAAAGGCGTTTTTAGCCACTCCATTTCGACTTATAGCCATAATAATTATCCTTAACCCATTGTTATAAAAATAAAATATAAAGGTATTTAGTAGGGAGATAACTTTAGTTCTCCTGCGAAACAACTGTAGGATAATTGACGTAATGCACACTTAAATTTTGTGAGAATTCGATAGTGACTCGAAAAATCGTCTGGTTTTTATGCAACGAATTGCGAAAAAATGTTCCTGATGGCTCGTTTTAACTTATCTTGACAATAAAAACCGTTAGCAGATTTAAAAGGTAGAAGAGGAATGGAAAGAATAGATTATCTGGTGATGAAGGAAAACTTGGATGAATTAACTAATAAATTAGCTACTGATAAAATGGATTATTCAATGTAAATCAATGGGTAATGATTTTTCAGAAAGATGGTCAGATTGCTTGTTAGTTTGAGATTAGAACGATATTTTATTTTGTGAAATATGTTTTAACACCCAAGCCGAAAGTGAGATTAATTTAACTCAACCCAACAATTTTCCCGTTTTCATCGATATCCAAATTCATGAACGCCGGTTTTTCGGGTAGACCGGGCATCGTCATCACATTGCCGTATAAAGCGTAAATAAATCCCGCGCCGGCGCAGAGTTTAAGCTCGCGAATATCAACCGTGAAATCTTTGGGGGCGCCTTTTATTTGGCTGTCTGTCGTGATGGAGAGCGGAGTTTTTGCTAAACAAACCGCGAGATGGTGATAACCTTGTTCATTAAATTGTTGTAGCTGTTGCTGTGCTTTCTCACTCAAATTGATGCCGTTTGCCCATAGTCTTTGATGGCGACAGCATTGAGTTTGTCTTGCAATGCTGATTCAAGCCGAGATAAGCAGTTAAGTGTATGTCTACCTTAGCTTTGGTACTCGTTGGTATGCAATCCCGCTTTTTCTGCAATAGTTTGTATTGGATGACTTGGTCAATAAATGTGGATACTTATTAAAACGGGTTGTGGGTTTAGGTTTTATGTTTCTTAGTTTGAATTCTAAATAGTTTTAGGGGAGGGCGATGAGTTCAATACAATATCCGCATCAATAGATAAATCTTTTTTGATTAATGTATCAATAAATCAACCATACGGTTAATTTTTTATCTATTTGAAATAATTGTGATTTTTGTTTTTTTTGTTCTTGCTTTTTTATTTGTATTTAATGTGATCTAGGTTGCATTTTTGTTGGAAGTCTATATTCTATCGCGGCTAAATTAGTTGGCTTTTGTTTTGTTCTCTAACGAAACAATGCGTATTGAATACACCATGACTAATAGAAGGCTATCTGCTTGAAAAGGATATCCACAGATATAAATATTGCTTTGTAGGTAAAAGGTTCAGCGACACCTACAAGGACTGGACGGAGGCTAAATGCCTGATTTAAGTAACACCATAAGCTCCACATCTTCATCTTCTTTTACTCACTCATCATCTCAATCAGAGTCTACGATAGAAAAATTAAGTTTGAGTAACCCTGCTTTATGGTATAGCGGTGGTTTTATCTTACTGTTCGTATTGTTAGCGCTATTTGATGCTCAAACATTGGCTTATCTTGTTAACACTGGATTTTCTTGGTCGGTAAAAATGTTTGGCCCTTATTGGCAAATATTAATGTTAGCGACGTTTTTTATTGCTTTGTATTTGGCTGTGGGGAGAACGGGCCGCGTGGTGCTTGGTGGCGTGCGCACACCGGAGATGCCGAATTTCCGTTGGACAGCCATATTGTTCTGTACCTTATTAGCCGGCGGTGGTGTTTTTTGGGCGGCAGCAGAGCCTATTGCGCATTTCGTCAGCGCTCCTCCCGTATATGAAGCCACCGATGATACTCAACAGCGTGCAATTAATGCGTTATCTCAAGCCTTTATGCACTGGGGCTTTTTAGCGTGGGCGATTGTGGGGAGTTTATCCACTATTGTGGTGATGCACCTTCATTATGATAAAGGCTTACCACTCAAACCAAGAATTTTACTGTATCCCGTTTTAGGTGACAAAGCCTTGAAAGGCCATTTAGGGGCTGCAATTGACGCGTGTTGTATTGTTGCCGTTGCCGCCGGTACGATTGGTCCGATTGGATTTTTGGGGCTGCAAATCAGTTATGCATTAAATGAACTATTTGCATTACCTGATGGCTTCACCACTCAAATGATCATTGTGCTATTCACTATTGCGCTTTATACCTTGTCGGCATTGAGTGGCCTTAATCGTGGTATGCAAATGTTGAGTCGCTACAATGTGATTCTAGCGGTGGCCCTAATGGCTTACATCTTACTGTTTGGGCCTACGGGATTTATTTTCGACGGCTATATTCAAGGCGTTGGTTCCATGATTGATAACTTCATCCCGATGGCAACCTACCGCGGCGATGAGGCTTGGTTAGGAGGCTGGACAATATTCTTTTGGGGTTGGTTTATTGGTTATGCTCCGATGATGGCGATTTTTGTGGCCCGTATTTCGCGAGGCCGTTCGATTCGTGAATTGATAGGAACAATTTGTATTGTCGCGCCTCTGGTGACGTGTTTTTGGTTCACCATTATTGGCGGCAGTGGGCTAGCGTTTGAAATCTCTAATCCAGGAAGTGTCAGCTCGGCTTTTGAAGGTTTTAATTTACCGGGCGCATTGCTGGCTGTGACTCAGCAGTTACCATTACCCATGCTAATGTCGATTCTATTTTTGATCCTAACGACGGTGTTTATTATCACAACGGGTGATTCTATGACATATACCATCAGTGTGGTTATGAGTGGTGATACCGAACCAAACGCTGGTATTCGTGCATTTTGGGGAATCATGATGGGGGTAACCGCTCTGATTTTGATTTCACTGGGGTCGGGCGGTATTTCGGCCCTGCAATCCTTTATCGTGATCACCGCAGTACCGGTTTCATTGATCCTGTTGCCTTCTCTGTGGAATGCCCCACAAATGGCAAAGCAAATAGCAAAAGAGCAAGGATTGAATTAGTTCAGAATTAAAAATAGTGATGAAAGGTCAACCATTGTGTTGGCCTTTTTATTATGTCTGCCGCAAAATTTATTTTTTGAATACTGAATTGTCTTATTAGATCGGATGCTGGTGTTACATTGGCAAAATTTTAAGTTCAAAATTTGGTATCAAGGAAGAGAGCAATATGAAGACACTTATTTTTATCGTATTGATTGCTTTGGCGGCGGGGCAATATTATTCCAATCAAAGAAGTAGTGTGCCCAACGTTGAGTTTTCTGAATTACAATCTCAGCCAAAAGTCGCGAAGCAAACGGTAAAGAAAGCGGTGAACTATCGCTGTGATGGAAGGCAACATTGCTCTCAAATGAGAACGTATGAGGAAGCGAAGTTTTTCCTTGATAACTGTCCAGACACCAAAATGGACGGCGATATGGATGGAATTCCATGTGAAAGGCAATTCAATCGCTAAGCGAAGCAACAAAAAAGCCGTTTGATCATTGAAAATTAAACGGCTTTTTCTCTTTATTGTTTAGTTATTTAATTGGTCAATAACTTATTTCACTGTCCACTCAATCTCTTCATTCGCACGGATTGGCACAACCACATCGCCGCCAAATGGCATGGTTGCTGGTACAGTCCAGGCTGATTTTTCTAATGTGATGGTATCGCTGTTGCGTGGAATGCCATAAAAATCTGGGCCATTGTGGCTGGCAAAGGCTTCCAAGTTTTCAAGCTTGTCTTCTTTGTCGAATACTTCAGCATATAGCTCGATAGAAGCATGAGCGGTGTAAGAACCCGCACAACCACACGCGGTTTCTTTCTTACCTTGCGCGTGCGGCGCAGAATCGGTACCTAAGAAGAATTTCTTGCTGCCTGATGTTGCAGCTTCAATTAACGCTTGCTGGTGGGTGCCACGCTTTAGAATTGGTAGGCAATAAAAGTGCGGGCGAATGCCGCCAACCAACATGTGATTACGGTTGAATAGCAAATGGTGAGCAGTAATGGTTGCTGCTACGTTATCGCCAGCATTTTTAACAAATTCAGTCGCTTCACGAGTAGTGATGTGCTCTAACACAATTTTAAGGTGCGGGAAGTCATTAACGATAGGAGCCAAAACCGTGTCTAGGAACGTCTTTTCACGATCAAAAATATCCACGTCGTGAGTGGTCACTTCGCCGTGAATCAACAGCAACATGCCTACTTCGGCCATCGCTTCTAAAGCTGGGTAAACATTTTTAGCATCCGTTACACCTGAATCAGAATTGGTGGTCGCGCCAGCAGGGTAAAGTTTACAAGCCACCACTTTACCTGAAGCGTGTGCTTCGCGGATCATTTCTGGTGTGGTGTTATCGGTAAGGTACAGTGACATTAGAGGCTCAAATTGATCACTAGCATTATGCGCTTGAATGCGTTCGCGGTAAGCCAGCGCTTGCTCTAAATTGGTCACAGGTGGAACCGTATTTGGCATGATAAGCGCACGACCATTGTAGCGACTGATGTCTTTTACTGTGTTGGCTAGAGCATCGCCGTCACGTAAATGAACGTGCCAATCATCAGGGCGTGTAATGGTCAAAGTTGTCATGGTTCCCACCTTATTCGTTTATGCTACAAATGAGTGCCGCTCAGGGCAGATTGAAAAAGCAAACGCTTTCGTGCGGGGCGCAATCATAGTGTAATTGCCCTGATATTTCATCCTATTTATGCTCTCTCTTAGGCCTGAATGATGGTACTCTTTACACTTCCTACCCATATTGAGAGGGAGCAATGATGAGCCAGTCCGAATTCGAGCACCAAAATGAATTAGAAAGAAAACTTGCTAAAATTGAAGCCACATTAGGGCTAGCGCCCATAGGCTTAGAAAACAAGCAAGACGCGGTGCTGAGTCAAATTAATGTTTACCCAGTTAAATCCATCACTGGTATCGAACTGTCGTCATCTTGGGTTGAGAAACAAGGGCTCAGCTTCGACCGTCGTTTTATGGTTGCAGACATGAATGGTCGAATGGTGACGGCACGTGAGCATCATCAAATGGTGAGAATAAAATCGGCGCTCACCGCAAGTGGGTTGGTGCTTACTTACCCAGAAGCAAAAGAATCACTTCATTTACGGTTTGATGAGTTTGAAAATCAGGAAGTAGAATGCCAAGTATGGAATGACACTTTTAGCGCCTATTCGACTCACCCAAAGGCCAATGATTGGGCAAGTTTTGTGATTGGCAAGCCGGTGCAAATTTTGTTTACCGGTGAGCAATCGAATCGTCAGCGTGAAAAAATTCAAACCAATGTGAGTTTTGCCGACGGTTATCCGTTGTTATTGGCGAGCCAAGCATCGCTAGACGAATTGAACGCTCGAAGCCCAGAAGGTATTGCGCACAGCATGGCCCAATTTAGGCCTAATATTGTGGTATCAAACACCGAAGCGTTTGCTGAAGATGGTTGGAAACGTATTCGCATTGGTGAAGTGGAGTTTGAAATCGTTAAGCCTTGCATGCGCTGTGTGCTGACTACGGTAAACCCAAAAACCGCCATGCGCAGCGAAAAAAATGAGCCACTAAATACGCTAGCTAAATTCCGTGCCGATGAAACCGGTGGGATTTTCTTTGGTCAGAATGTCATTGCGAAAAATGAAGGGTTAATTCGCGCCGGTGATGTGGTAGAAGTGCTCGAAACCAAAGAAAAAGAATTCTACCCAGATACCAGCCAAGATGTGGTGGAAGTCGAACCGGTTAAGAAAATCACCATTAGCATTGATGGCAACCTATTTGAAGGTGACAATCAATCTACCTTGTTAGAGCAAGCTGAGAAAGCAGGCGTTCCCGTTGCCAACAGTTGTCGTTCTGGCTTTTGTGGGACCTGCAAAATGACCCTGGAGTCGGGCAAAGTGGATCAACCTGATATGCCTGCGCTGTTCCCGGGTGAAATTGATGAAGGCAAGGTACTGGCTTGTTGTTGTGTGCCGAAAACCGATGTTGAACTGGTCAGTTAATTCATTTTTAAGGTCTGATTTGGGCCTTTTACTTTTTAAGATAGTCGTTTATGAAACCTGAAATAAAATTTGTCGCCACCGATATGGATGGCACCTTGTTGGATGAAAATGGCCAGCTTGCCCCGGCATTTTATCCTGTATTTGAAAAGTTAGATGCTAATCGAGTGATGTTTGCTGCTGCGTCTGGCCGTCAGTATTACAGCTTGATGGATACTTTTGAGCCGATCAAAGACCGCATGTATTTTATTGCAGAAAACGGCACTCTAGTTATGCATCAAGGGCAAGAGCTATATAGCTGTACGATTCCAAAAGCGGAAGCAGCGGATATTGTAAAACAAGCTCGATTGATTGATGGGGCACATTTAGTGTTGTGTGGTAAGAAATCTGCTTACATCGAAACGCAAGATCCACAAGCGCTAGAAGAATTTGCTAAATATTATCAACGTTGTGAGTTTGTTGAAGACGTGCTGACTGTCGATGATGATTTTATCAAAATTGCAATTTGTCACTTTGGTGGTACAGAGCAATTAGTATACCCAACCATTAATCAACATTTTGGTCAGTCACACCAAGTCGTGGTGAGCGCCAAAATTTGGTTGGATGTGATGAATGCAACGGCTTCAAAAGGCGCTGCAATTAAGCATTTGCAAAACACGTTAGGCTTTAGTTATGAGCAAACCATGAGCTTTGGTGATTACTTTAATGATGCGGAAATGCTGAAAGAAAGTTATTACTCGTACGCAATGGAAAATGCTCATCCTGAAGTGAAAAAGTTGGCTCGTTTTATTGCGCCGAGCAACCAAGATGCCGGTGTGTTGAAAGTGATTAACGAATTACTGTCGTAAGTTTTTTGGGAATGTAAACAAGAGGACTCATGGTAGTCCTCTTTTTTTATTTCAAGATTGCGCTGGTTGTTTTGGTTTCTTCATCGTTAATAAGCGAGGCAAAACCAAGCCTGCAATGACGACAGCCACACCAATTAATTGCAGCTGAGATATTTCATGTCCCATAGCAAAGGCAGTTAACATGGCAAAAATTGGCACGAAATTAAAAAATAATGACGCAGTGGCCGAACCTAATAAGCGAATTCCGTTTAGCCATAATAAGTAGCCTGCTACCGTACCAAATAAACCTATATACACGACATCTAAAATGTTTCTGGTAGAGCTGTTGAAAAGTTCTGCAAACGGGTGCACATCTGGAGTGAGGGCACACATGGTGCCAATCACGATTGCGCCGCAGACCATTCCCACCAAGGTATAGGGAATCACCGGCATCCACTTGCTGATACCTTGACTAAAAAAGGTATACAAACTCCAAGCGAGCATACCGGTAAAAATCAACTTATCTCCATGATTAAAATCTAAATTGATCAGCAAATCTAATTGACCATTGGTGATCACAATTAGCACGCCAGACAGGCTGACCAGTAAGCTAAATAACTGAGTTCGTGAAGGAAGCGAGCGGTGCGCAATGCTGGCAATAATTGACGTCATAATCGGGCTAAGTGCCATGATGAGCGATCCGTTGGTTGCGCTGGTATAGGATAACCCCGTGAATAAGCCGAGGTTTAACCCGCCTACACCGACCGCACTGACCGCAAATACCCAAGCCCATTGTTTGTTTGAAAGCTCTATTTTGGGGCTACGGATCAGTTTGATGTACACGGCTAAAAACGCAGCTGCAATCAGAAAACGCCACAGAATTAATGTTAAAGCGTGGACTTCATTGAGAGCCTGCTTACCAATAGGAAAGGTGCTTCCCCAGAAGAAAGTACAGAAAATAAGAATAATGACAGCTTTAGCGGATGACGGCATAGATTGAACTCGCTGCTTAATGGAGAATGATTGCTAATCGAACCTTACCACACATTTTGTTACATGTTCATAACAAATTTATCCGAGGTATATCGTGTTTATTGTGTCATTGACTTATCAAGTTGAGTTATCGGATAAGTCAAAATGGAAGAGACCCACTGAATGATTAATCAATGGGTCTCTCAATAGGCTTAGATTCAGTGATAGTTATTTGTTCGCGAGCTCTTTGCGAATGATCTCCGCACCAGCATGTAACGCTTGTAATTTTTCTCTTGCGACGTGTCTAGAAAGCGGGGCCATACCGCAGTTGGTGCAAGGGTATAGTTTATCGGCATCCACAAATTGAAGCGCTTTTCTTAGTGTGTCGGCTACTTCTTCTGGTGTTTCAATGTTGTCGGTGGCGACATCAATTGCGCCAACCATCACTTTCTTGCCACGGATTAATTCCAGCAGTTCAATCGGCACATGAGAGTTGTGGCATTCTAACGAAATGATATCGATATTCGATTGCTGTAATTTCGGGAACACCTCTTCGTATTGTCGCCATTCGGTGCCGAGTGTTTTTTTCCAATCTGTGTTGGCTTTAATGCCATAGCCGTAACAAATGTGTACCGCAGTTTCGCACTTCAACCCCTCGATGGCGCGCTCGAGGCAAGCAATACCCCAGTCGTTGACATCATCAAAAAAGACGTTAAACGCTGGCTCGTCAAACTGAATAATATCTACGCCAGCCGCTTCCAACTCTTTGGCTTCTTCATTAAGAATTTTAGCGAACTCCCAAGCCAGTTTTTCTCGGCTTTGATAATGAGCATCATAGAGAGTATCAATCATCGTCATTGGGCCAGGTAGTGCCCATTTTATCGGTTGGTCAGTTTGTTGACGTAAGAACTTTGCATCTTCGACGAAAACCGATTTTTGACGAGAAACCGGCCCCACGACACTCGGTACACTGGCTTCGTAGCGGTTTCTGATTGTGACGGTTTTACGATTTTGAAAATCCACGCCATTTAGATGTTCGATAAACGTAGTGACAAAGTGTTGGCGCGTTTGTTCGCCGTCGCTGACAATATCTACCCCTGCTGCTTGCTGCTCTTGCAGTGATACGCGCAGAGCGTCTTGTTTGCCGTTGATGAGTTCATCCCCTTGTAATTTCCAAGGTGACCATAGGGTCTCAGGCTCTGCCAGCCAGGTTGGTTTTGGTAAGCTGCCCGCGGTTGATGTTGGTAATAATGTTTTCATTCTCAATTCCTTATTAATTAAAGCGTGCAGCTGTTTGACCATTGCTCTAGTAGCGTGCCATATGGCTTGATGAAATGTTCATGAGTGAATTTGCCTTGTTCTTTGGCAAGTTGGCTACGTTCTTCACGGTCATAAACAATTTGTGTCAGCGAATGATCTTGGTTTTTTAGATTCGGTTGATAACTCACACCTGCCGTTGCATTGGCGTTATAAATCTCAGGGCGATAGATTTTTTGGAACGTTTCCATGGTGCTAATGGTGCTGATCAGCTCTAAATTGCTGTAGTCATTGAGCAGATCGCCAAAGAAGAAGAATGCCAACGGAGCAACGCTATTCGGCGGCATAAAGTAGCGCACTTGCAAGCCCATCTTCTTGAAGTATTGCTCTGTTAATGACGATTCATTTGGTTGATATTCAAAGCCAAGAATAGGGTGCTGATTTCCATTTCGTTTATACACTTTATTGTCTGAAACACTTAAGCAGATCACCGGTGATTTGTGAAAGTTTGCTTTGTATGTCTCTGAATGAACAAAGCTCTTAAAAATATTGCCATGCAGCAGGCCAAAGTTATCTGGAATACTAAATTGCGCTTGGTTCTTGTTATGTTCGAGCAGTAATACGCTAAAATCATAGTCTCTGACATAAGATGAAAAATTATTTCCCACAATCCCTTCTATACGTTGTTTGGTTTTGTTATCAACGATGTGGGTTTGCAAAACTTCAATGGATGGAAAAGTCTGTCCATTGCCTTCCAGATCAATCTCAACCGACACAATATCAAGCTCGACAGAGTAACGATCATGAGTTGGGTTATCCCAGTTTGCGAGCGCGTTAAAGCGGTTATTCATCATCTTGAGTGCGTTACGTAAATTACTTTCACGGCTTTCACCACGCGCCAAATTGGCAAAGTTTGTGGTAATACGAGTGTTGTCTGATGGGCGATAGTGTTCATCAAAGCGTATACGGCTGATTTTAAAATTGAAGTCTTTGTTCATAATCATTTCCATCCATTTATTCGCGCCTGAATTTATTGATTGCAAGCATGGCTGCGAGCCAAAAATTGATAATCGATATGATTGTTATACTGGTATGCGAGCATGAAAGATAATGGGATAACTTCACATTGATCATGAATGAATTTCATGTTGGTGAGGTGGGTTTAAATACGAGATAAAAAAATCCCCAACTCAGTGAGCTGGGGATTTCATCATTTTAGGTTAGGATTTCTTTGCCTTATTAAAGGTTTATTTCAGGTCAAAGCGATCCAATTCCATGACTTTGGTCCAAGCCTTAACGAAGTCTTTGACAAACTTCTCTTTGGCATCAGAGCAAGCGTAAACTTCTGCGACGGCGCGTAGTTGAGAGTTTGAGCCGAAGACTAGGTCAGCGCGAGTGGCTTTCCATTTCTCTTGGCCAGACTTACGATCCGTACCTTGGTACAGTTTCTTATCATCACCAACCGCTTTCCACTCTGTGGCCATATCAAGCAAGTTCACGAAGAAGTCATTGCTTAATGTTTCTTTCTTATCAGTAAACACGCCGTACTCGGTTTGACCGTAGTTAGTGCCTAGTACACGTAGACCACCGACAAGTACCGTCATTTCTGGCGCAGTTAGTGTAAGAAGCTGCGCTTTATCGACTAACTGGAACTCAGCAGGTGCTTTGGTTTTGCCACTGTCGTAGTTGCGGAAACCATCTGCAATTGGGTTCAAGTATTCGAATGATTCCACTTCTGTTTGTTCTTGAGTGGCATCAGCACGGCCTGCGTGGAATGGTACGTCAACATCCACACCTGCATTTTTCGCTGCTTGTTCAACCGCTGCGTTACCTGCTAGTACAATAAGGTCAGCAAGAGACACTTGTTTACCACCCGATTGCGCTTTATTGAACGCTTCTTGAATTTCTTCAAGTTTGGCGAGCACTTTAGCCAATTGCTCTGGTTGGTTCACTTCCCAGTCTTTTTGTGGAGCAAGACGGATACGAGCACCGTTTACGCCACCACGCATGTCTGAGCCACGGAAGCTAGACGCTGCTGCCCAAGCTGTGCTTGCAAGCTCTGAAACCGATAGACCCGAAGCAAGTACTTGTTTTTTCAGTTCAGCTTCATCGGCTTTATCAATCAGAGGGTGTTTCACTTCTGGGATTGGATCTTGCCAAATCAAATCTTCTGCTGGTACTTCTTGACCTAGGTAACGAGCTTTTGGCCCCATGTCACGGTGAGTTAATTTGAACCATGCGCGAGCAAATGCTTCTTGGAACTCAAGTGGATTGGCTAGGAAACGACGTGAGATTTTTTCATACTCAGGGTCGAAACGTAGCGACAAGTCAGTAGTAAGCATAGTTGGTTTATGCTTCTTACCCGCTTCAAATGCATCTGGCACACTTGCATCATCGGTTTTTGCAACCCATTGCCAAGCACCTGCTGGGCTCTTCAATAAATCCCATTCGTAGTTGAATAGGTTTTCTAGGAAGTAGTAGCTCCATTTGGTTGGTGTTTGGGTCCAAGTGACTTCAAGGCCAGAACCAATGGCATCTCCCGCTTTACCTGAGCCGAACATGTTGTGCCAGCCCAAGCCTTGAGCTTCAATGTCAGCCGCTTCTGGATCGGCACCTACGTTAGCGGCATCACCTGCACCGTGAGTTTTACCGAAGGTGTGCCCCCCCGCGATAAGTGCAACGGTTTCTTCATCGTTCATTGCCATACGAGCAAAGGTATCGCGAATATCATGCGCGGCAAGTACTGGATCAGGTTTGCCACCTGGGCCTTCTGGGTTAACGTAAATCAAGCCCATTTGTACTGCGGCTAGTGGATCATCAAGGTCGCGTTCACCTGTGTAGCGTTTGTCATCTTCAAGCCATGTCGTTTCTTGGCCCCAGTAAACATCTTGCTCTGGCTCCCACACGTCTTTACGACCGCCAGCGAAGCCAAAGGTTTTGAAGCCCATCGATTCAAGCGCCACGTTACCCGTTAGGATGAATAAGTCAGCCCAAGAGATTTTTTTACCGTATTTTTGTTTGATAGGCCAAATGAGACGACGAGCTTTATCTAGGTTAACGTTATCTGGCCAGCTGTTTAGTGGTGCAAAACGTTGTTGGCCTGTACCGCCGCCACCGCGACCATCTTGCACACGGTAAGTACCGGCACTGTGCCAAGCCATACGAATGAATAGAGGACCATAGTGACCGAAATCGGCAGGCCACCAATCTTGAGAGTCAGTCATTAAGTCGTGGAGATCTTTTTTTACTGCTTTGAGGTCTAAGCTTAGGAATTCTTTTTCATAGTCAAAATCTGGATCCATAGGGTCAGATTTTTGGCCTTGTTGATGAAGGATAGAAAGGTCAAGTTGGTTAGGCCACCAATCTTTGTTTCGAGTACCTGTTGCGGCAGTATTCCCACTCTTACTTACATTGCTGCTATTGTGGAAAGGGCATTTAGATTCACTAGACATACATTGTCTCCCTGCGGATTTGTAATTGTTCCCTTCGTACTTGAAGCTGCAGCTTTGTTGACGGCGTTCATTCGCCCCAATCATTTAGGCAAGCTAAATTCATGGGGTCTCACTCACTTGTCGCCTCACTGCAACTTCAATTACTTTGGGCACTATATAACGATTTGTTAATTAGAAAATTACGTCATAATTTCGAGTCTTACTAATCGGAATTACCGATAGTATTCATAGGTATTTCCTTATTTTTAAAAAGGTTAAAAGAAAGCCAATTATTTATTTGTGATATTGGTTACAGACAGCTGTATAAATTCGCTACAATGCCGCATCTGTTTCATATTTCGAGAAATCCAATGTCATTTTCTAAACTGGGTTTGTGCCCTGAGATCTTGCAAGCCATTGCTGAACAAGGTTATGAAAAACCAACCAAAATTCAGCAAAATGCCATTCCGATCATACTTTCAGGTAAAAACCTGATCGCCGCTGCTCAAACGGGTACAGGTAAAACTGCTAGCTTTGTGTTGCCAATTCTGCAGCAACTCAGCCAAGGCCAAACTCAGCGTAAGAAGCGAATTCGTGCCTTAATTCTAGTTCCAACTCGAGAACTTGCTATGCAGGTACACGAAAGTATTCAATCTTATGGCAAACATTTATCTCTTAAATCGATGGCTATGTACGGTGGGGTTGATTACGCGCCACAAAAACAAGCCTTGATTGAAGGGATGGATATTTTGGTGGCGACACCAGGACGATTGATTGACTTATACGGCCAACATGCGGTGCATTTTGAAGAAGTGGAAACGCTGGTTTTAGATGAAGCTGACCGGATGCTCGACATGGGCTTTATTGACGACATCAACAAGATCTTGGCGCGTTTGCCGGAGAATATTCAAAACCTATTGTTCTCGGCCACGCTTTCGAATCCTGTTCGTGAATTAGCGCGTACCGCGATTGATGATGCTGAAGAAATTTCTATCACCAAGCACAGTGCTTCAAAGGCCAATATCAGCCAATGGTTAGTGACGGTTGATAAAGATATGAAATCATCATTATTGACTCATTTACTGAATGAGAATGCTTGGCCGCAAGCCTTGATCTTCATTGAGACCAAACATGGCGCAGCTAAGTTCGCAACGCAACTCGAAAAACGCGGTATT
Source organism: Vibrio gangliei (assembly GCF_026001925.1). Taxonomy (NCBI): domain Bacteria; kingdom Pseudomonadati; phylum Pseudomonadota; class Gammaproteobacteria; order Vibrionales; family Vibrionaceae; genus Vibrio; species Vibrio gangliei. Next base: position 92,662 of record NZ_AP021870.1, read on the forward strand.
ACAGCCGAAGCCATTCACAGTGGCCGTAATCAAGCGTCACGTGCGCGAGTGTTGGAAGAATTTAAGCAAGGTAAAGTGAAGTATTTGATTGCTACTGGTGTTGCGGCTCGTGGCATTGATATTGAAGGCCTGCCTTGTGTGATCAACTACGATTTACCCTATCCAGCGGATGAATATGTCCATCGAATTGGCCGTACAGGCCGTGCGGGTGCACAAGGTGAAGCGGTGTCATTGCTTTCTAAAGATGATTTTAAAAATCTGTGCATGATAGAAAGCCGCCTTGGCCATCTACTTGAGCGCCGCGTCATTGAAGGGTTTGAACCAAGAAAGCCTGTGCCCATTTCAATATTGAATTATGTGCCAAAGCATAAGCGTGGGAATAAGGAATAAACAAAGCTTTAATCATAGGGTTATTAAACACAAAGCCCTTTAGATCAAATGGGATCTAGAGGGCTTTTTATTGGGTATGTTACTTGCATTAAAGCCTAGTCATAAATGTACCTTCAGGCACAACAGGTAAATACTTGCTATAAAAATCTAAGTAATTTTGATTTGGCGTGAGATCTTTAAATACTTCTGGATACATAGCTTTGGCATAAAACTCAATGAGTGCAGCATCAAATATGGTTCGGCAAGCGCCATGATACGCCGCGTACATTTGGTTATTTTTCACCGCTGAAATGGTCGACCAACCGTTGCGTTGTTTAAAGCCTTGTAAACGTTGTTTGGCAATAGATTCATCAATGCCTACGCCCATTAACATTGAGGTATCGTTGCTGCCGGTCTCATATCCAGTCATAACAATAATATCAGGGTTACTGACAATGATTTGTTCAGGGTTCAGTTTTCCCCACCACTCAACATAAGGTGCAGAAATGTTATCGCCGCCAGCAAGGGTAGCAATGGCTCCCCACATGTTTTTACCAAATGTATAGCCAATTTCATTGATGCCCGCAGCGCCAAATTCGGTATAAATTTTCGGCTTAGGTAAGTTGGCTTCTTTTAACTTTGTTTCAATTGATTCGACGGTGTTTTGATATTCCTGAGCAATTTGCTTTGCACGTTCATTTTGACCGGTAATCGCACCTATTAGTAAGGTGCTTTGAACATGACGCTCGACGGTTTGTGCGTTGTAATCTACCACTATGACCTTAATGCCTGCTGATTCGAGGCGTGGGATTTCACTTTCTAGCGCTTTGTATTGCCAGTCGGCCAGCATTAAAACATCTGGATTTAAGCTGATCACTTTTTCAATTGAAAAGGTATTGGTATCAACTCTGCCAATTCCTGGAATCTTATCTAAAGAAGGGCGGTGTTTAACATATAACTGCCAATTGGCTTCTCTAGCCTGCCAAATGTATTTCGACATACCGACTACATTGTCGTAGGCCTTTTCCGTGCCGATAGCCATGTAATCTTCAGGGTAGAAGCCAACAATAACGCGCTTTGCTGGTGCATCAAACGTGACTGTGCGATCTAAAACGTCGGTGACTGTGGTGGTTGCAGCTTGTGCCGCAACACTGAAAAAACTGAGTGCAATAACGAGATATTTCCACATGACTTAATTCATTCCTTTTGATGTTTGGGAAATTCACTTGCTCTTAAGTGATGGGTGAGGTTGTTTGTGAAGATGTTAATTGATATTGATAGTGGTTATCAATATTATTATTTTCTCAGGTGTCCCATTAAGTGTGAGAAAAAATCTTCAGTGGAATCATTGAGGGAAGAAATTAAGGTGAAAATGGATGCAAACCAATGTGTTATTAAATGCTGTCGCTGAACAAAGAAAAAGTGAGCGTCGTCGATTGGTCACAGTGTCAGCGTTTATTGTGGTGCTATTTGTATCGTTTGTTATTGATATTATGACTGGTCCATCATTGCTTAATGCGTCAAAAGTGCTTTATGCGTTGTTGGAGTTTGTCGGGTTACCTTTTCAAGTTGAGCCTTCTACCCAAATTATTGTCAGCAACTTACGTCTTCCAATCGCTTTAATGGCGATTGTGGTTGGTGGGGCTTTGGGGGTTGGAGGCGCTGAAATGCAAACCCTACTGAATAACTCAATGGCTAGCCCGTATACCTTAGGTATGGCTGCTGCTGCAGGGTTTGGTGCTGCTTTGATGTTGTATATTGGCTCCTTGGGGCTAGATAGCCAGTATGCGGTACCGATTGGCGCTTTTGTGTGTTGTATGCTTTCTGCATGCTTCTTGTTTGCTCTTGCTTCTATGCGGCACATTAGTTCAGGTCAATTGATACTCGCTGGTATTGCGCTGCTGTTTTTATTTCAGTCGTTATTGTCTTTAGTGCAATTCATTTCTTCGCCAGAGCTTAGCCAACAAATCTTGTTTTGGTTGTTTGGTAGTTTGTCAAAATCGACTTGGTCTAATTTAGCGATTGTGTCTGTGGTGGTATTAGCTGGCAGCTATTTTCTCCTGCAAGATGCTTGGAAATTAACGTCACTGCGATTAGGTGAAGAGCGAGCAAAAAGCGTGGGTGTGAATGTCACTCACTTGAGATTGAAAACTCTCTTTATTGTCGCCTTGATGACCGCAACCGTGACCAGCTTTGTTGGCATCATTGGTTTTATTGGTATTGTTGCCCCGAATATTGCCAAAATTTTAGTTGGAGAAGACCAGCGCTTCTTTTTGCCGCTTTCGTTTTTAATTGGTGCTTTTTTACTTTCCACCGCTTCGGTTTTATCGAAAGTGATTGTGCCGGGCGCACTGTTTCCTATTGGGATCGTGACCGCGATTATTGGCGTTCCTTTCTTCTTCTGGTTGATCATTTTCAAAAGGGGTTAACATGCTGTCAGTGCAATCTTTAACGACATCGATTGGCCCATTAACGCTTGCCAATGATCTTAGTTTCAATTTAAAACCGGGTGAAATGACGGCCATCCTCGGCCCAAACGGCACAGGAAAAAGCTCATTATTGAAAACACTATTTGGCGATATAAAGCCATCTCATGGTTCGATCAGATTCAATGATATTGATATGTCTGAGTTGCCATTAGCTAAGTGGCGTCAGTTATTTGGTTATATGCCGCAAGATATTCATTTAGACGTCAATCTCACTGTGCTAGAAGTCGTGCTACTGGGTCGATTGGATGCGCTAAGCTTGTCATTAAGTGAAGAGGTTTTGCATCAAGCCATTCATATTTTAGACAGTATTGGTTTAGCTGACTTGGCTAATCGTGATGTTCGCACTTTAAGTGGTGGCCAACGTCAGATGATTTTATTTGCTCAAGCCTTAATGAGAAAACCTGAAATTGTGATGTTAGATGAGCCAGTGAGTGCATTGGACTTACATTATCAGCATGTGCTACTTGAACATTTATCTCAAGAAACAGCCAAGCATCAATACACAACATTAATGGTGCTGCATGATCTGAATTTGGCCGCCCAATATGCCGATAATCTCTTGGTATTAAAGCAAGGGGAACTGGTGAAAGTTGGGCACCCGTTGCAAGTACTGACTTCGTCGTTAATCAAGGATATTTATGATGTTGATGCAAACGTCATGATAGATGACACTGGTCGTCCTTTTGTGCGTACTTTGCGTGCTCAGGCTCAAAAATCGGTCGCGTAACGGCGCTGTCTATATTGATTAAATAAGTGTAATCATGCCTTCAAAAACGCTGCAAGATTGGTTGTTACTCTCACCCGCAAGCCGAGTGTTAGTGTTTAATGCCTTTAGCTTTAATCTTGGGTTTTATATGTTGCTGCCTTACCTCGCTCAGCATCTACAAAACTTAGGTTATAGCAGTTGGTATGTCGGCTTGATCATTGGATTAAGGGTATTAAGTCAGCAAGGACTGTTTCTGGTTGGCGGCACTTTAGGCGATAAATTTGGTTATAAACGATTGATATTAATCGGCTGCTTGGTTCGGATCTTAGGGTTCCTATTTCTTGCTGTCAGTGAACAATTTGCTTTCATTGTGCTCGGGGCTTTTTTGACTGGTTTTGCGGGCGCTTTATTTACCCCAAGTAGCCAAGCTTATTTGTCGATTGAATATCCAAATGATGTAGAGAGAAACCGCGTATTCGCGCTGCAGAATCTTTGTACTGAGATAGGTAAGCTCACAGGGCCCGTTGTTGGTCTCGCGTTATTCTCACTGAGTTTTAGTATGGTGGGTTATACCTCGGCTCTACTTTTTTCGGCTCTATTTATTTTGCAATGGTACTACCTACCTCAAGAGAAAAAGTTACAACACAAGCTAAATGAAAACGGAGCCGTCCCACAAGCATTTTGGCGTGAGTGGTTAACCATGTTCAAACACCGTACTTTTATGCAATTTGTCTTGTGCGCTGCGGTATTTCAGGTTTTATTTCATCAACTTTACTTATCTATTCCTTATGCGGTAAAGGAGCAGACAGGAAATCCGTCCTATATCACTTTGGTATTTCTAACGTCTTCTATTTTGGGCGTACTTTTACAGTTGCCAATCAGTCGCTGGATTGAAAACCATTTAGGTATCGCCAAAGGTATGGGATATGGCATGGCGATTATGGGTTGTTCATTTTTGGCTTTGAGTTTTCCTACTGCCAGTTATCCATTTTTGCCATTTGTCGCATGCGCGGTGGTGTTCAGTGTTGGCTCAATGATGGTTTACCCCTTAATTGGCGCTTATATCCCTCGTTTTGCTCAAAGCAACAATATTGCCAGTTATTATGGCCTGTATTCGTGTGTGGGTGGTTTCTTCGCGTTTATTGGTAACTGGGCTGCCGGTTGGTTGCTTGGGCTTGCTGACTTTTCATCACAGTGGCTTTGGGCTGGGTTTGCGTTACTCGGTATCTTGGCTGGATTGGGTTTGTTTACCCAAGTTAAGCAACGCATGAGTACCTTGGCTGTGAGTGATTAAATCGTTACTTTTGATACTGGTACAAGTTATTCTGCATGCCATAGAGTTCAATTTGCTTTATCAACTGAAAGTCGAGCTTGGTTAATAATCCATTAGAGGCAATATTGTCAGGGAGTGTGATGGCTTGAACTGTCTCAAGCTGGTAGCTCGCCATGCCTTGCGTTAGCACCATACTCGCGGCTTCAAAGCCATAGCCTTGCCCACAATAATCATCTAATAACGCGTAGCCGATATCTGGGCTGTCCAATTCTGGCCGTTTGATCAAGCCGCACATACCAATAGGGGTTTGGTTATGTTTTAAGGCGACTAAATTTAAGCCAAAACCATGTTCAGCGTAGCTTTTAAGTGGCCCTTGATTGAGATACGGAGTGGCGTCATCCAGTGTGCGGACGTTTTTTATCGGCGATGTAGCGAATAAAAGAATCTTGATTTAAAAGTTGCACGATAATGCGGGTATCTTCTAGTGTGAAGCGGCGAATGATCAGCCTTTCTGTTTGGTATAAATAGTCAGCCATAATTTACTTTTTCAATCATTTAAAGTGTCAATATCATTTTAAAATTAATCAATTCTTGGCCTCGTATTGCAACACTTTGCTGTTTGTCTTGTATAAAACCAAAATGTTGAAAAAAAGGCTTAGCAGTAATACTGACATAAGAATATAACTGCTTGAGCTTATGCTCGGAAGCTTTTTGCAGCAGGTGTTGCATTAATGCCTTTCCAACACCACAACCTTGATATTGATGATGACAAAAGAAATGATCGATCAGACCATCTGACTGCAAATCGGCATAACCGACAATCTTCCCATCTATTTCAGCAATAAACGGTTTGAGTGTTTGCATGTGCTGCGCCCAAACGTGCTCGTCATAATCACTCGGTGCCCATGCCTCGATTTGTGTGTGAGTGTAATCATTGGTGTTAACCAGTCTAACGGTGTTGAAAAACAACTGACGTAAGACTTGGGCATCACTGGCTTGATAGTCTCGAATATGGATGATGGCTTTATTTCTTGCATTCATTGGCTAAAACCCTTCTACCGTTTCTCTCGCTATTCTTGCTTCAACTAACGAGCAATGGGTCCTTGCCATCAATTCACTTAATGTGATATCTGGTTGGTGCTCAATTAACGCGGCTAATTGCTCGGCTTTTGATTCTGTCTGGTCATTTGGCTGATCTAAGCCTTGTTCTAGCTTGCTGATAAGGTATTGAAACTTGGATTCAGATTCCTCTTTCAAAGCGGACTGAAAGGCGATCAAGCCATCTCTTTCACCGATGATTTGCCAATTACGTGAACGGCGAATGCGCTTTAATTCACAACCTAGGTGATGGGCTAATTGTTTGGCTTGTGCGTTATTGTCTCCACCGATGCGATGGATCAGTGACGGTAGAGTGATGATGATGTGGTTTGGATTAACTTTCGCTTTCGCCATGGGTGTTTGGATATATATTCATTCAGATTTTGTTGGGATGATACTCAGTTTTGCGCCTGCTTGAGCCACCGGTCTGCTGTCTTCTGGATTATACAGCGCGCAGCTATCTAATGATAAACAACCACAATTAATGCAACTGCCGAGTTGAGTTTGTAGCGTTTGTAGCTGCATGATTTTTTGTGATAACTGTTGTTGCCAGTGATTGGCTAACGTTTCCCATTCTTCTTTTTTGGGGGCTCGGTGCTTAGGTAAGTAAGCCAGTTGCTCGGAGATTTCTTGTAATGTTAAGCCGACATTTTGCGCCGCTTTGATTACCGCAATGCGTCGCAGTATTTGCCTGGGGTAGCGTCGTTGGTTGCCCGCATTTCGGCTGCTGTAAATCAGTCCTTTTTGCTCATAAAAATGTAAGGTTGCTACGCTGATCCCAGCACGTTTGGCCACTTGGCCGACACTCATATCCATGTTGAATCTTCCTTATTCTTGAAACCTCATTCTAACTTAAGGTTTGTAGTATCACGAATTGAATATCTTAGGAGCTTTGTGTCGGGCACGATTGAGCCATATAGGCTTTAAGCGCTTGATTAAACACATTGACCTTCTGCTGTAGGTATTTGCGATGGCTGTAAACCGCATTCACGGGATAAGCGCCAAAATCATAATCGGGAAGCAGTTGCACCAGTTTATTGTTACGAATATAAGGGTCGACAGCAAAATCTGGGCTAATGGTAAAGACATTGGCATGCGCGGCTAACGTTGCAGAGGCGAGGGCATTGTTGACGGAAATGGCCGCTTGAATAGGAAAGCTCAATGTTTCTCCATCTTTAAAGCACTGCCTCAGTTTAGGGCCTTTATGGTTACTATCAAATACGGCTGGCAGTGCAGATAATTGATGCGGATGGCTAGGTAAGCCGTGCTGTTCAATAAATGCGGGTGATGCACACACCTTTAATGTCATGTGCCCAACGGAGACCGCGATCAGATCAGAATCTTGCAGGTGACCAATGCGAATGGCAAGGTCGTAGCCTTCAGATACAAGATCTACAAATCGATCGTTTAATACCACATCAATATTGAGATCTGGATGTTGCTGAATAAACTGCGCCACAAAAGGCATTAACACGCATTCTCCAAAAGTGGTTGGGGCGCTAATGCGTAATCGGCCTGCTACTTGTTGTTGATCGCTTCTCAGGCCGACTTCCACCATAGAAATGTCATCCAATATACGCTTGGCTTGCTCGTAATAAGCGCGTCCGGCATCGGTGAGCTGTAATCCACGTGTCGAACGATGGATGAGCCGAACTTCTAGCGTATTTTCAAGTTGAGAGACATGCGTACTCATTAATGCTTTGGTTTTGCCCAGATGCTGAGCTGCGGCGGTGTATGAGCCTTTTTCAGCGACATACACAAAGCTATTCATTAAGTTCAATTTATCCATCTTACCCACCAGTGTTCAATAATCTTAAACAATGTGTTCATTATTAGTTGTATTGTCAATAAAACGCAATAGGTACAAACTTTATCCCAAGTCGCAGCCAACGTGTTTGGTTGTTAATGAATGAGATGAGGAGCCGTTATGAAATTAGCACCGGTGATGTTTGTTGGACATGGTTCGCCAATGTTTGCCATTGAAGCGAGTCATGCTCGTGATTTATTAGAGCAACAGCAATCTCAGTTTGATGACGTAAAAGCGATCGTCGTGGTGTCAGCACACTGGGTAACGAACGGCTACACGGGTGTGACGTCGGATGATGCACTGCAAACTATTCATGATTTTGGTGGCTTTCCTACTGAGTTATATCAATTGCAATATCCTGCTGCGGGTAACCCCAGCTTGGCTAATCAAATTGAACAACAGTTGGAAAGTGCGGGTTTTGAGGTGCAGCAGCAATCGCAACGAGGCTTAGATCACGGCGCATGGGTGCCTTTAATGCATTTAGTGCCGGAGGCGAATATTCCTGTGATTCAAGTGTCGATAAATTCACATTCGAGCGGTGAAGATGTGTATCGATTGGGGCAAACCTTGAGCCAACTGCGCGAGCAAGGTGTCGCTATTATCGGTTCAGGTTCGATTACTCATAATTTACGCGATGTGGTGCCCGGTTCAAATCAAGCGGCCGATTATGTGGTGCGATTTGAGCAATGGGTGCGTGAACAAATCACCCATCGTGATGCCCAAACGCTAATGACGGTGCCGCAATTACAGGAAGACTTTTTCCGTGCGCATCCAACTCATGAGCATTATTTACCATTGCTGGTGGCACTTGGCGCGAGCCAAGGCAGCGATGAATTGACCATATTGAAAGGTGGGATCCAGCATCACGCTTTATCAATGGAATCGTATTTATGGCACTAATTCAAACGTGTCATAAGTTCAATATTTTATTTTATATCAACAAGTTAATTTTTATTTAGTGAAGAATAAGGGAACATCTATGTCAGTTTTACAAAAAGTACTTCAATCTCCAGCAAGTTATGCTCCACTCATTTTACGTGTTCCTACAGGTATTACACTCATGGCACACGGCTCGCAAAAACTATTTGGTTGGTTTGGTGGTTATGGCTTAGAGGGAACAGGCAAGTTTATGGCGTCATTGGGGTTAGAGCCTGGGATGCTGATGGCGTTCTTAGCGGGTTCTGGTGAGTTCTTTGGTGGCCTGTTCTTATTGATCGGTTTGCTGACTCGACCATCAGCATTCGTTGTGGCATTTACAATGCTAGTCGCGATCTTGTCAGTGCATATCCACAACGGTTTATTCCTTGCCAACGGTGGTTATGAATTTGGTTTAGCATTGTTAGCGATTGCAGTTTCTTTATTGGTTTCTGGTTCTGGCCGTATCGGTTTAGATAACGTGCTTGCTGAGAAATTTAAGCGTTAATCACTCATCTTTTCTTTACAATGCCCAGTAAATTGCTGGGCATTTTTGTATTTGTGATATTGCCGAGATGTAAAGAAGGCGTACAATGCAAATTATCAATACATTAATAACGAGCAGAAAATGGAACTTACTCACGCCTTACAACAAATCCAACCTTCTTATATTCGTGAAATTTTAAGAGATGCCCAAGCACCGGGCGTGATTTCATTAGCCGGCGGCTTACCAGATGGGGATCACTTTCCCATTGCTTTGATGGAAAAATCACTGGCATCATTAGCTCAAAACCCTGCTTTATTTCAATATGGTCAAACCGCGGGTTATGGTCCGTTATTGGACTACTTCCGCAGTCAATTCAAACTACCTGAACACCATGAATCCTTGGTGTGTACAGGCTCTCAACAGGCACTAGATTTAATTGCCCGTGCTTACGTGAACCCAAGTGACAAAGTGGTGATGGAAGCGCCGAGTTACCTTGGGGCGTTGCAAGTTTTTGGCTTAGCGCAAGCCAATATTGTAAGTGTTTCGCAACAAGCCGATGGCCCGAATTTAGCCGAACTTGAAGCCTGTTTTGCTGAACAATCGCCGAAGTTATTTTATGCCGTACCGGATTTTCATAACCCAACGGGCGTGACTTGGAGTTTAGAAGTTCGTCAAAAAGTGGCGCAGCTTTGTCAGCAATATAAAGTCACCTTAATTGAAGATGTTCCATATCGAGAACTGCGTTTTACCGGTGAGATGCTGCCTTTGGTGTCGAGCTTTTGCCCAGACCAAGCGTTAGTGCTACGTTCTTATTCTAAGATTGCCACGCCTGGTATGCGTATGGGCGTTGTGAGCGGTAAATCAGAATGGATTGCGCCATTAGTGAAGGTTAAACAAAGCGCAGATTTGCACTCAAGTATCCCGATGCAAGCGGTGTTACTGGACTTAATCACTCATCCTGATTTCCCATCTCATATCGAAAAACTGCGCGTGCTATACCAAGAACGTTATTTGAGTTTTGCTGAACAGTTGCAAGCGAAATTGCCACAAGGCTGTCATTTTAACCCAGTGGAAGGCGGCATGTTTGTGTGGCTCACACTACCAGAATGTGACGATTTTGCCTTAGCCAAAGCGGCGTTAACTAACAAAGTGGCCGTCGTACCAAGCTCAGTATTCTACAAAAAAGGCGAACGTATCACGCCTGGATTACGTCTGAATTTTACTAATGCTACAGCGGAAGAATTAGTGTCAGCTGTCGAACGTTTAGTAGACGTGATTAAGCAAGAGTGTAAAACGGCTTAGAAAGATCAATAGTTTATTGTCGATACCTAAATGGCAGAGAGCGTGTGTTCTCTGCCATTTTTGTCTGTAAATTTAATCAGTTAGTCTCATTTTTTTGAAAACAGCATCATTGGCCGTTGTTATTAAATAAGTGAACGTCAATAGAGCTTAATATGAAGCGCTTAAATCTATCTATTTTCAAAATATATAAAACCAGTGTTATACTCAGGTCATAACACTGGTTGAGGGTGTTTGTGTGGATGAAATTGATGTTCTATTGAGTATGCACGGTGAACAGGTTCATCGTGATGATGGATATTGGTGGAAAATTGAAGCTTGGACTGTCCCACCGACAAAAGAACGACCTCATGGCATTCGCTATAATTTGACTCTGCATAATAAATTCAACAAGCGAGTGTTTGGGCATGATAATGCACATGCTATTAAAGCGCCGAAAGGGAAAAAGTTCAGCGGTAAGCGCTACAAATATGATCATTTACATAAATCAGCCGTTGATCAGGGTACGCCTTACGAATTTTCTGATTGTTACACGTTACTTAAAGATTTCTTTGAAGGTATTGATAGAACCATTGCTGCAATAGAGGGTAAATAATATGAAAGCAAGAATCGGGATCATGTCTGAAAAGCTCATTCGTATAAGATTATTAGCTATTGCTCAAGGTAGATATAAACCTCAAGCTCATGAGCCAAAGGTTTGGTATACATCACTTAATGCCATTTCACAGATTCTACGTCCGGAGAATATTGAGTTGTTACGTGTTATTGACTCAGAAAAACCTAATAGCTTAACTCAGTTGTCAGAGTTAACGGGACGGGCAAAATCTAACCTTTCTAATACGCTTAAGTCTTTAAGTGAAAAAGGGTTTGTGCGTTTAGAGCAAGGAAAAGGTAAGTCACTGAAACCTATCGCGCTTTTCACCGATTTTGAAATAGTCACAGACTCAGAGCTTGAGCATTATCTACTGCAATTATCAATCGGTCAGTCAGCTGCTTAATTTAGCTATAAATAATCAAAGGCCGAGAACATCGAAACGTTTTGGGCCTTTTTTATTGTGTTGGTTGCTTATGTTTTGCGTTTTACAGTGTAAATAATCTTACTTCTCTTCAATAAATCCCAAGTTAACCCCAAGCCAGTATCTGCCATGGCTTATTTTTCGCTTGCTCGGTTAAACGTGGACAAGGGTTGACCAAATAAGCGTGGTCGGCATATTCACATAGCGGCAAATCATTGATGGAATCGGTATAAAAATGCACTTCTGAAAATTCGGTTGGATGTTGTTCACACCATTGCTTTAGGCGTATCACCTTACCTTGTTGGTAGCTTGCTGTGCCTGAAATAGCTGGAGTGTAGTGATTATTCTGAATGACTAAATCAATCCCAATGGCATGTTGAATACCGATCCTTCTGGCTACCGCTTGAACTAAAAAGCTGACTGAAGCAGAAATGATTAGCATAGTGTTCGATTTCTGTTTAAGTGTCGTTATTAATGCTTGAGCTTGCGGGAATAGACGCGGCAAGATTTTTTCAGCTACACACTGGTCGGCTAATTGCTCAATTTGTTCTATTGATAAGTGGCGGATTGGCTCAATGGAGAAAGCTAAATAATCCACCATGTCCATTTCGCCTTTAGCATACAGTGTCATCAGGCGTTGATCTTCTTTGAGAAAGTCAGGATCAGTCGCGATGTTTTGTTCTACTAAAAATTGATGCCATAGCATGGCACAGTCGGCGTTGATGAGCGTTTCATCCATGTCAAATACATATAGAGGCTGTACCATGATTAAACTCCCACAGGTTGTATTTCATTCATATTAAAGCGCAATTGCAGCTGTTGCCCTGCTTCTAATAATCGTTCGGATGAGCGATTTAATAGATCGACTGTGAGCGCACAAGATTGACAACCATTAAGCTCTACATGATAGCGGATGACATTGCCAAGTAATTGATGATTTTTGATGGTGGCTTCATGCGGTGATGAAATATGTTCTGCATAATGTCGGCCTTGTTCATGAACATAAATAGATTCAGGACGAATCGCCACTTTATGCTCAGTTTCAATATCAAATAATTGATGGGCTTGCTGCGCGTTTATCAGGTTGTAGTGCCCCATAAAGGCAGCCACAAACTCATTAGCAGGTTGTGTATAAATCCGTTCTGGTGAACCTTGTTGCACAATGCTGCCTTTATTCATCACGAAAATACGGTCAGACATGATCATGGCTTCTTCTTGATCGTGAGTGACGAAAATCGTGGTTAAGTTAAGTTCTTTTTGGATTTCTCTAATTTGCTGTCTTAGGCGTTTGCGAATTTTAGCATCGAGGGCGGATAGTGGTTCATCTAATAACAATATTCTTGGCTTAACAACGAGCGCTCGTGCCAATGCGACACGCTGTTTTTGTCCGCCGGATAGCTGATGTGGGTAGTGTGTTTCTCGACCCTGTAAGTCAACCAGTTCAATGACGTTGGATACTTCTTTTTGAATTGTGGCTTTATCGAGCTTTTTCATTTTTAAACCGAAGGCAATGTTTTGTTCAACGGTCATATTTGGGAATAAAGCGTAAGATTGAAAGACCATCCCAATTCCTCTTTCCTGAGGAATTTGGTGAGTGATGTCTTTACCGTCGACATGGATATGACCATTATCGACATCATTTAAACCGGCAAGGCTACGTAATAAGGTCGATTTACCACAACCACTCGGGCCAAGTAAGGTAATAAACTCCCCTTTTTCTATCGAGAACTCAATATTTTCAAATACGCTATTAGTACCAAAACTTTTACTGAGTTGGCTGACATGGACGTAAGAGTGGTGTGAATTTATTTGCATGATGAAGCTCCTTGGCTAAAACGACTGGCAAGCCAAGTCAAAATAAGAATGAAAAAGAAATACGTCATGACTAAGGCAGAAGTAAAGTGACCACTGGTTTGACGCATGTTGTATAGGTAAATTTGTAACGTTTCAAAGCGTGTGCCGACTAAAATGTTGGCAAATACAAACTCGCCGAGTAAGAAGGAAAAAGAGATAAACAGGGACGATAACAATCCTTTTTTTAAGTTAGGTAAGATCACTAATAAAAATGCTTTGGTACTGCTAGCACCGAGTAAGTGAGCGGCATCCATTAGGTCATGCAATTGAATCGCTTGTAAATTATTGGCAAGAGAGCGGTACATAAAAGGTAGCGCAATGGTGAAATAGGTTCCAACTAAGATCCAAGGCGTGCCGACCAAAGGAATACTGCTATCAGAATACAGTTGCAATAAACCAACAGAAGACACCACTGGTGGAACGGAAAATGGCAATAAAATAAGCAGATTCATTAACTTATCTAGCTTAGGGAAGTAGTAAAACACCACTAATATCATTGGCAAGATTAACGCTAGGCTGAAGATAAGTGATCCGATGCACAGAATGAGAGAGCGCCAAAAAGCCGCAATAAAACGCTCATCCGTAAACAGCTGTGTATACCATTTCAATGAAAAACCGTCAGGCAGTACGGTTGCTCCCCACTTTGATGAAATTGAATACAGTAAGGTGGCGATGATTGGCAATAACATTACAACGATAATGCTGTAAACGATCACTTGATGAATCGTTTTAGATTGATGATGACTGGATGACGTCCGGTGTGAACCATTTGAGTTAACGTTTTGCATGGTAACTCCTTGCAATAAGCCACTGGTTGATGACCGTAATGAAAGCCAAAATGGTCAGTAATAACACAGAAATAGCGGCGGCTAGATTCGGCTCAAGGAAGAGATCACCAGAGACTAAACTCGCAATTCGAATGGTGATCATGTTGTAATTTCCACCGGTGAGCGCATAAACCGTTGCATACGCGCCAATGGCGTTGGCTATCAAAATAATGAAAGTGCCAAATAAAGCCGGAGTGAGAATGGGTAAGCCGATTTTTAGCCAATACTGAGCAGTATTGGCGCCAAGTAGTGCCGAGGCCTCTTTCCAGTCTTGATTGAGTTGGTCGAATGCAGGGTAGAGCAGTAACACTGCTAATGGAATTTGAAAGTAGACATACACCACCAATAAACCAGATTCACCATACAGGTTAAAATCCCCCACCAAGCCATGTTGACGCAAAAACAGTGTGATAGCCCCATTGGTGCCAAGAATGATAATAAATGCGAAGGCTAACGGGACACCGGAGAAATTGCTGCACATATTGGTGATGGACACAATCGCATCACGAAATTTGCTATCTAAATGCCTTAATGATGAAACGAGAATGGTTGCAATCATCAAGCCTATCATGCTTGACCAAATAGACACCCATAAACTATTTCGAAAGCCTTGTAACATAAACTTTGAAGTTAAAATATCGATGTAATGAGCGAAAGAAAAATGCCCTTCATCGATAAAGCTGTTGATCACCACCCATATCATTGGGGCGATTTGAAACAAGTAAAAAACCACCATAAAAGGAACTAACCACATAAGCGGTTTAAGCTTTCGCAGATAGTTCGCCCTTGATGTTGTGTGTGGTTTTACTTGTGACCGAGTGAAAGTAGACGACATGGAATTCATTGCTCTGCCATAGAAGACGTTAATGGATTTTGATTAGCGGTATTTAATAAGCCGGCACAATACGGCTTGTTATGCTGCAAGCCTAAAACTTGGCAAACCGTTCCGCACAGTTCGGTTTGTTGAATAAAAATAGTATCGTTTTTGGGGTTATCGGCTTGTTGTTGAAATGCTGAACCGAGTAGAAATAATGGCACTTCGCGTTCCTCAGCCAAAACACCACCATGAGATAAATCATTATTCATGCCGTGATCACTGGTGATCATGATTTGATATCCCGCTTTTAGCCAACTTGGGATAAAGTTCGACAATAAGACATCGGCATGTCGAGCAGTATTGCGATAATGGCTCGAATCTAAACCACTTTGGTGTCCGGCATCATCAATGTTCATTGGATGAATGAGCAAGAAATCCGGTTGGTAAGTCGTCAGTAGATAATCCGCATCTAAAAAGACCGCTTCATCAGGATAGTGATCCCAATGATAGAAACGGCCGTGTTGAATATTAAGAGATTCATCATGCGTGTTTCTGTCTCTTACTGCATCAAAAGGAGCGCGGTTGTATAACTCGCTCATCCAATGGTACGCCGAAGCGGCTGTCACTTTGCCTTGCTGGGTGGCTAAGCTAAAAATGGACTCATGGTAAGAACGGCGTACTACCTGATTATGGATAATGCCACTGTCTACCGGGCGGACACCAGTGAGTAAACACTCATACAGAGGCCGTGATAACGAAGGCAGTTCACAGTTGAGTTTGAAAAGAGATGCTCGTTGCTGCTCAATTAACCCTTGTAAGTAGCCCATGCATTGATGAGCTACTTGGTAATTGAGGCCATCAAGAACAACTAAGATGACCTTGTGGTTCATAACTTTCACCGAATAGTCGTTGATAGAATGGTTTTCACACCATGCTGTTTATTTAGGTTAATCCCCTAATTACTGCTGATTGATCAGTACGTTTTCTTGCCATTGGCGAGGTAATTGACTGGCTGACTTTTCCCAAGCTTTAAAATCTTTGATTGGGTGAACGTTAGCGTATTCAGAGTTAGGCAGTAGCTTGTCTTGAACCTCTTTCGGTAGTTTCACTTCCGTACGAATTGGGCGCGCATAACCTTCGGCAAGGTTGATTTGGCCTTGATCGCTGAAGATATGCTCACGAGCGAGTTTCGCGGCATTTGGGTTTTTAGCGAATTTATTGATGATGGTGGTGTAACCTGAAATGACGGAACCATCTTGTGGAATGCTGACAGTAAAGCGATCACGTTCAATTTGATCTCGGTAGTTAAGCGCATTGAAATCCCACATGATCGCGACTTCAACTTCCCCTTTTTCAAGGTTCGCGACGCTAGGATCGGTGAAAGATAAACGTCCTTGCTTGGCGAGTTTGCCAAAGAAGTCGATAGCTGGCTTTAGGTTCTTTTCATCGCCACCCATAGCATAAGCTGCTGCGAGTACGCCGTTGTTAGCTTGTGCGGCAACACCAACATCACCTACGGTCACTTTATAATCACCGTTAAGCAAATCAGCCCAAGTTTTTGGTGGGTTTTTGACTAGATTATTATTGGAAATAAACGCAATGGTGCCGGTATAAGCAAGCGCCCAGTGACCTTCTTTATCTTTTGCCCAATTTGGAATGCTATCCCAAGTGGTTGGTTTATAAGGTTGTGTTACTCCTTTCGCGACCGCAACACGGGCAAACGCAAAACCTACATCGCCAATATCGGCCGTGGCATTGTTTTTCTCTGCCGCAAATTTCGCGATTTCTTGCGCCGAGCTCATGTCAGTATCTTGATGCTTCAGGCCGTAATTTTTTGTCAGATCGGTCCAAGTATCTTTCCAGTTTGCCCATGAGTCTGGCATGCCGACACTATAGACCGCGCCTTCTTTCTTGGCGGCGCTGACAAGTGTGTCCATGTTGTTTTCTTGTGCAAAAGTATGAGCAGTAAACAGTGAGGTAATAAGAGTGGTGCTAATTAACAAACGTTTCATAAAAGTCGCTTCCTTTGGACTAGGTCAGTAAGTTCGAAAATCATCCTAAAACCCCAATATGACGCTTTGAATTCAGTTAGCTTGCAGTTTTAAGTCGATTTGATTGCAAGTTAATGACGCAAGCACGACAAGGAAGAATGTGCCTTTTACTGTCACGGATTTGTTATAAACCGACAGTAGAGTAAGGGCTTAAATATTGGACTAGATCAGAAAGCCATTTTCTGCGAGTGAAAGACATCAATGACACGATTAGGACAGATAAAAAGCATTATTAAAGATAGGATTTCGAGTGGAACATTGGGACGACGCAGCAAACTGCCATCGGAACGTGAACTGAGTGAATTATTCAACACGACTCGAATTACCATCAAAGACGTGTTGGTGTCATTAGAAACAGAAGGGCTGATTTATCGTGAAGGTAGAAAAGGTTGGTATGTTTCACCGCCGAGGATCTGCTATAACCCGTTATCACGCAGCCACTTTGAAAAAATGGTACAAGAGCAGCACCGCCAGGCACGTACAGAATTAGTGACAGTTCGAACTGATATTGCTTATGGTGAATATGCACAAGCGCTTGAGATTGATTCACTGTCTTCTATTCATATTATTGAGCGTGTTCGATTTATCGATGATCGAGCGGTATTGCTGGTGGAAAACTGCTTAAAATCAGAACTTTTCCCTAATATTCTCGAATTCGACCTTGCTACCTCATTGACTCATCTTTTTAGCAATACTTACGGCTATCAAACAAAAAGATCAAAATTTGAAGTATTTCCAACCTCCGCACCAAAGCATGTAGCGAAAGCACTGGGGTTATCAGAAGGGCAACCTATCTTGAAAATTTGCCGCGTGAATTATAAACAAGATGGTGAGCTCATGGATTGCGAATTTGAATATTGGCGACCAGATGCGGTGATGATCAAGATTGACAGTGGGGAGTAATTTATAAATGAACCATAAAACACTAAATTCATAGCGCTTTATGGTTCTTTGGTGTGATTAGTAATTTACAAATACGTTCTCAAATATTCAGACAAACATAAAATTGCCATCGCTTGGCCATAAGGCATTGAAGTTAATGGTATTTCACGGTAGTAATCAAGATCGCTGCCCATGGCGGTACCGAATGAAGTATTGATTAACTCACCATCTTCATTGATATAGTCTTTAATTAGCGCATCTACGGCTTTGTGGGCTATTGGTGCGTATTTAGGATCGATATAATGTTTACGTACCGCTTTTAAAATGCCGTAAGCAAAGCCTGCTGTGGCTGAGGATTCAACATAAGAATCTGGATCATCGAGTAACGTAGTCCAAAGGCCATTTTCAGCTTGGCTTTGAGCTAGGGCTTCCACTTGTCGATTTAACACATGGATTAAGTGACGGCGATAAGCATCGTGCTCTGGCAAATCTAATAATTCTAAGAAATCAGGAATAACAATCGTGACCCAGCTGTTACCACGAGCCCAGCGCGCATTGGCAAAGTTGTGTTTACCGTCGAATGTCCAGCCGTGGAACCAAGTGCCGGTTTCCTTATCCATCAAGTAGTTAATGTGAATTAAGAATTGGTATTTCGCTTCTTCCACATATTCAGGCTTGTTCAACAGTAGGCCGATTTTAGTTAACGGCATCACGCTCATCATTAATGTGTCATCCCACATTTGCTGAGTGTTTTCACTGTTATAAACGATGTGCTGAATACCGCCGTTTTCAGTGCGAGGCATTTCATACATTACGTATTCAGCCCACGTTTCTAAATAAGGGAGTAGGCTTTGATCGCCGGTTTCTTCGTAGCGATAAGCCAGGGTTAAAAACGGGCACACTGTGTTGACGTTTTTAGTCGCTTGCTCTTCCGAGAAGCGGTCTTGGAACCAATCATCAATGATTTTTAGAACCTGCTGATCATTGGTTTGTTGGTAGTATTTATACATGCCATATAAGCCAATGCCGTGGGTCCACTCCCAACCAGCCCAGCCTTTGGTGTCAATGGTGCGGCCATCATCTAAGTGCAGTAAGAACTCGCCAGTTTCATCTTTAATGTTGATTAAGTTGTCGATCAAACGGTTGATTTTTTCTACTACGTGGCTTCTTTCGTGAGTACGGACAGGACGACGAAGAAGAGCATTGTGTTTTACTGGAAATACTTGCATTGTAAAAACCTCGATAAAATTACATCACACCTAATAACTTAGGCAGGAAAAGCGTTAAATTCGGTAAATATGTGATGAGCAATAGCACGATGAAAATCGCGATATAAAATGGAACAAGCGGTTTGATGACATCTTCAACTTTGACTTTACCAACACTGGCACCGACATATAGGCCACTACCTACCGGTGGGGTAATGGTGCCAATCGCTAGGTTAAAGACCATCAAGATACCAAAGTGAACCGGGTCAACGCCGACTTGCTTCACAATTGGTAATAAAATCGGTGTGAAAATTAAGATTGCAGGGCCGATGTCCATAAAGGCGCCAACGACTAATAGGAATACGGTCACAACCAACATGATCACGAGTGGATTGTCAGATATGCCTAAAATCAATTCACTTAATGCCGCTGGAATGCTGGTAATAGACATAGAGAATGACATAGCAGACGATGTTGCCAGTAAGAACATGATCACACCTGTCATCACAAAGGTTTGTGTGAAGATGTTTGGCAGATCTTTTAGCGTTAATGTTTTATATAAACCTAAAGTTAAGTAAGCGGTGTAAACCACAGCAACCGCTGAGGCTTCAATGGCAGTGAAGATGCCTTGCACAATACCGCCGACCACAATCACCACTAATAATAAGCTTGGTAATGCATCTTTGGTCACTTTGGCTGCCACGCCTTTTTGTAGAGGGAAGAAAACGCGGTAGTTGTTTTTCTTGGCGACAAAGTAGGTAACAACCATACAGCCAATGCCCCATAAACTGCCCGCGACTAAACCGCCTGCAAACAAAGCGGCAATCGATGTACCACCACTGGCAAGCGCATATAAGATGAAAGCCGTTGTCGGCGGGATCAACATACCAGTGGGTGCAGAAGCAATATTCACCGCAGAAGCAAAGTTACGGTTGTAGCCTTCTTTGGCACTCATCGGGATCATTACACCACCAATTGAGGTTGATGCAGCAATGGCTGAGCCTGATACAGCGCCGAACATCATGTTGCCAGCAATGTTGGTATAAGACAGAGAACCAGGGACACGGCCAGTGAACAATTTAGCAAAGTTCACCAAGCGTGTGGCGATGCCGCCGTTATTCATTATCACCCCTGAGAGAATGAAAAATGGTACGGCTAGCAAAGCAAAACTGTCTAAGCTAGAGAACATTTTTTGCGCTGTTGCGAACATGGCGAGGTTAAAGTCGAGCGCCATTAAAATAGTCGCAGTCGAAGAGATAACAATACATAAGCCGATTGGTGTGCCTAATATCAGTAGCACCACAAAAACGGAAATAAGTGTGAAGGAAGCTAAAACTGGATCAATCATTTTTGACCTTCCAAAGACGTTTTGGCAACGCCATCAGTTTGTTGAGTCTGACCTTGTTTAATCAGATCAGCGATATTCAGCAATGAGTAGATAATGACTAACACGCCAGACACTGGCAGTGCGTAATAGACTTTACCCATCGAGACTTGGAGTACCGGTGAAATTTGGTACATAGTGATGGATGAAACGTTCCAGCCACCAATGATAAGGACATACACCGCAAAACCGATGAATACTACTTGCAACACGATCTTCCAGATATGGATTAAATGTGGTGGGCACTTATCAAGAAATAAGGTCAAGCTAATGTGTTCTTGTTTGCCTGACACATAAGCTAAACCAATCAAGGATACCCAAATCAGAGCAAAGCGTAGAAACTCTTCAGAAAAGGTACTTGGTGAATTAAATACATAGCGGCTGATCACCTGCCAACAGGCAACCGCGACCATGATAAGCAACGCAAGGCAACCAAAGGCCTCGATGCTTCTATCTAAAATGGTTCTAATTTTGTTCATGTTATTCCCTTCCTAGTTCTCAGCTTTCAGCGCAAGTTGGTGTGTTGCGTGAAAAGTGAGTCAGAAACTTAGCGATCACTGAATTTGGTTTATTTTTTGGTACAGTGAGTACAGCTCAGGTTTGGATTGCAAATCATCGTAAATAGGTTGAACGGCTTGTTTAAACTCAGCATGGTCAACATGGAAAAACTTCACGCCAAATTCGCTTTCGGCCAATTGGCGAGTTTTATTCATTTCATCGGCCCATTTCGCTTTTTCCAACTCAGTCGATTCTTTTACGGCTTCTTCTAAGGCTTGCAGTTGGGTTGGCGTGAGTTTCTTTTTAGTCATATTGCTCATGAGAACAATGTCAGGAATGCGCGTATGTTCGTCGTAGGTGTAGTAAGGTGCCACTTCACCATGACGGGCAATGGTGAGTGCAAATTCGTTATTTTCTGCGCCATCAATAATGCCTTGTTGTAATGAGGTATATACTTCAGATTGCCCCATAGCGATAGGTGATGCTCCGAGTAATTTCATCGTGCGGATGGAAGTTTCGCTTTGCATTACGCGGATTTTCTTACCTTTTAAATCCGCCAATGATTGCACCGGTTTTTCGCTCATATAAAAACTGCGAGCACCGGAGTCATACCAACCAACACCAGTAAATCCAAGATGTTCGGTCGATTGATAAACGGTATTCATGATGGTTGGATCTTCCATCACCTTGTAGAAAGATTGCTGGCTTTCAAATAGATATGGCAGTGAAAATACCCCGTAAACCGGAGAAAAACTTTCCATTAAGCCGGATGACACTTTAGTGATGTCAACCACACCGACTTGTGTCATTTCGACCAGTTCACGTTCGCCGCCGAGTTGACCATCAGGAAAAAATTGCACTTTAACTTCACCATTGGTTTTTTCTTCTACGGCTTTACCTAGGTATTGCAGCGCATCTTTGACCGGTTGGCTGTTTTCAGCGTAGGCAAGCCTGAGAATGGTCGCCGCTGAAGCTGGCAGTGCACATGGCAAAAGCACTGCAGATAGTAAGATACATTTCGTTATTGCTGTACGCTTGAACATACAGACCCCCACTTTTTATTAGTATGAACGCTGTGTTTAATTCATCTTATTTAAACTGGCGCATTCGTTTTATTTCGACGAAATCATGTCATAGCCCCGTTTGGCGCACCTTTGCAAAAATGCCAAGCTTGAATTTTTGTTGTCCGAAATGACAAGTTTGTGTATTCAGAATCACAAAACCGTCATCTTGCTGAAATTGGCTCCTAGAGGTGGCTTCGATATAAAAAATGGCCAAGTGAATTTGGCCATCGATGGATGAGGTGTTGGACGTAAACTATCGGAATTCTGATGGTGATTTATTCATGAGCTTTTTGAACTTAGTACTGAAGTAGTTACTATCGGAATAGCCGACCTTAAAGGCGATATCCGTGACCGATAAATCAGAATATTGCAGCAGTTGCATTGCCTGGTTAATGCGTACTTGGTGTAAGTAGTTATTAAACGATTGGTGGGTGATTTGCTTGATCTTTCTGCTCAAGGTGCGTGATGAAAGCTGGAACTGATCCGCGACTTCACCAATGGTGAACTCTTGGTGATAATTGGCTTTGATCCAATCTAAAACTTGTAGCGTTTTATCATCCATTGAGGCGTGTTCTAGCGGGGCCAATTTGCCTCGGTGTAACTCGACAATTAATTGTTGAAACAGGGCTTGTGCCATCCATTCAGAATCACGTTGTGGTTGATGCACTTCGGTATCAAGCGTTTGGATTAAGTGACTCACCTTCTGCATCGCTTGATTACTAATATGCCAACCTTTATGGTCGGAATACCCTTGCGGCAAATAATCATTGAGTCCTGCTGGCAAACTAAGCGCGTCTTTACGAAACAAGATGTTGCTTAGATATAAATTATCGACATTTTCGAATAAATGACGATCTTGTGGGCTGATAAAGCAGACGTGGTTTTGCTCTAAGCTGTCAGGAATATCATTGATAACATGAGTGCCGCTGCCTTGTGAGACGATGATCAACTCTTGGAAATCATGACTATGTTCAGGAAAGTTATCTTGCGGCGTGCGCAATTCCGTCGTAATGGCTCTTTCTGTGTTGGAAAAGAAATCGTTGACGTTCAGTTTCATTACTTTTCTGCCCAGCTAAGATTAAAAATAAAATGGTGTTTTATAGTAATTTTCACGATCTGTATTTGACTAAGATCGACTCTTAAAATCTGCGTCTGTTAAGTTTTTCTGAACTGTGATTGCTGTCACTACCAAAAAATTGCTGTCACGACCAAGAACATGACAAAAGCACCGTCTCAAAGAAAGCGGTGCTTATTGGTTAGATTAATTGAATGTTATAGCCCAAAGGTTTCCTTTAATTCGTGCATGGCTTGTTTGCTGACCCCTTCAGGTTCATAGCCACTGGCAAGGCACATTAGGAACAGTTTTGCGCCCTTGTTGGCGACATCAATGAAATCAAACGCCGTCAGCGCATCGACACCTGTCGCAACCGCACCGTGTTTTTCCCAGATCGCTACATCGTGTTTAGCCAGTTTTTCTTTGGTGCCATCCGCCATGGTTTTACTGCCAGGCATGCAATACGGCACGATGCCAATACCGCGTGGTACGAATGCGCGCACTTCTGGGATCATCTGCCAGCAGACATGAGTGTACAGCTCTTCATCATGGGCGTATTTAGGATGGTGCGATAGGGCAATCAGCTCAATTGGGTGGGTATGAACCACGCAGCGATCAGCGGAGCCCGCTTGCTGTTTTTGCATAATGATCTCAACGTGTGAGATGAACTCACTCGTCGGCGCGTAATCAGGCAAATCGCGACCGCCCCATAAAATGTGATAGCCCTGCGCATCGTCATCGATACGTAAAATACAGCCGGCTAATTGAGGTTGATCGAGTTCGCGAATACGCTCGCCAGTGCCTTTTACAAAGAAAATGTGGCCTGCACTTTCTTTGGGAAATTGGTCATCCCCAACCATAGATAATTTGCAGTGTGGAAAACTGTCTAAGCTAGGAGGTAATTCGCCAAAGATCTCTGTGACATCGACAGAAATATTACCGCCGTTGCGTTCTGCCCATTCACGTTGCCAAAGGTATTGCGCGGCTTCTGAAACTTTATCGATTTCTCGTTTTACTGCTTCATTTAAAAAGATTTGAGTCATGGTTTTTCCTTAAATCAAAGTGAGAGACTGGCCCTCACTTTGGTTGATTTATGCTAAATAAAAGGCCGGATATAACTCGGTGGCGATGGGGGAGTTATCCGGATTGGTGGCCATGATATCGGTCATATACGCCCACCAACGTTGGCATACTTCCGTCTGAGCGGTTTGCTGCCAAAGTGCTTCCGATTCAATTTCGACATACGCAAACAGCTGTAACGTGTCTGGGTGCAGAAATATCGAGTAATTATGTGCGCCATGGGTTTTGAGCATGTGTTCCATTTCTGGCCACAACTCATCATGACGTTTTTGGTACTCGGCCTCACAGCCTGGTTTTAACGTCATCACCGATGCTTTGCGTATCATCAAGTTATCCTCTTAGTGATGGGTTAGCGTTGTAATAAAACGGCTTCTTCGTAATGTTTCACATCTTGCAGCCAATCTGCTCCGACAGGTACGCCCGCTTGTAGGCAGTAGTAATCCCAAACCGCCGCCCATGCGTTAGAGTGAGACTCTTCCATTAGTGCTAGGCGCGTGGTGTAGTCGCCAGCAACCTCAAGGGCTTTAAGTTTGTCGGATGGCTCAAGTACCGCTTTTAGAAGTGCTTTACGCATGTTACGAGTACCGATCACCCACGCCGCGATGCGGTTGATAGAGGCATCGAAGAAATCAAGGCCAACGTTGACGCGATCAAATAAGCCATGACGAACAATTTCTTTGGCGATTTCTTGCGTTTCAGTATCAAACGATACGATATGATCACTGTCCCAGCGCATTGGGCGGGTGACGTGCAAAATGAATTCATCGACATACAAAGAACAGGCACTAATTTTGTCGGAAATCACTTCGGTTGGGTGGAAGTGACCCGCATCTAAGCAAAGTAGGATCCCGCGGCTGGTGGCGTAGCCCATATAGAATTCGTTGCTACCGACGGTGTAGGCTTCTGCGCCAATGCCGAACAACTTACTTTCTACTGCGTCTTTGTGGTATTGAGTGTCGATCTTTTCAGAGATGATTTCGTCTAGAGATTCCATCAAACGCTTACGAGGAGCAAGGCGGTCTGCAGGCATATCTTTCATGCCGTCAGGAACCCAGATATTCATCACTGAAGGCGTGCCTAACTCTTTCCCGAAGTATTCAGAAATTTTACGACTGGCTTTACAGTGATCGATCCAGAATTGACGGATTTCATCATCGTGGTGCGACAAAGTGAAGCCATCATCGCTTTTCGGATGTGAGAAACAAGAGGGGTTGAAGTCTAAGCCTACTTGTTCTTTTTTCGCCCATTCCACCCAATTTGCAAAGTGTTTTGGTTCAATTTTGTCACGATCAACCGGCGTGTCGGATTCTAAATAAATCGCGTGTAGGTTTAAGCGCTTAGCCCCAGGAATTAATGAGAACGCTTTGTCGAGGTCTTGACGTAAATCTTGCGCAGAACGAGCACGGCCAACATAGTTACCGGTGGCCTGAATGCCGCCACTTAATTCTTGATCTGGGTTTTCAAAACCACGTACATCGTCGCCTTGCCAGCAATGAATCGAGATTGGGATGTCATTGACTTTAGCAATGGCTTTATCCGTATCTATGCCAAGTTCAGCAAATTGTCGTTTGGCGATGTTGTATGCGGTTTCAATATCAGTTTTGTTCATTGGATTAAGCCTTATTTTCTTGCAGTAAGAGTGAGTAGCTGAGTAAACGTGTCTACAGCTTGTTGTAAGTGCGCTATCGGCTGTGGCGTATAGCTGTCGATAGGGAAGGATTGGCGAATAAGTTCACGACCTTCAGTGATGTTGTTGATGGCGTTTAAGGCCACCAATTGACACACGATATTGCCAAGTGAAGAGGCTTCAGTTGGGTTTGCTTGAACCGGAGTGTGGCAAACATCGGCGCATAATTGGTTTAAGAATTTGTTATTGGCACCACCGCCAATAATGTGGATAGAGTCAAGTTCAACACGGCTGATGCTTTGCAAATCTTGGAATACTTTGCGGTATTTCAAGGCTAGGCTGTCGTAAACACAGCGCGAAAGCTCAGCAATAGTTTCAGGAATTGGCTGAGAGGTTTCGCGGCAGTAGTTTTGGATTTCAGCGCGCATTGAACTTGGATTGAGGAATCGCTGATCGTCAGGATTAATCAACGAACGAAATGGGGTCACTAATTTGGCCATATCCACCAGTTGTGGAAAGCTAAACTGTGAAAATTCATTTTGCAGGCGTTGGACTAACCACATGCCCATGATGTTTTTTAAGATGCGGAAGCGACCTTCTGCGCCACCTTCATGGGTTAGTTCTAATTCTGTGGTGTGTGCATTGATGATAGGTTCAAGACGCTCAATGCCCATTAAAGACCAAGTGCCAGAGCTTAAAAACGCCGTGTTCTCATTTTGCAAAGGCGCGCCGACTACCGCTGATGCCGTATCGTGGCTCGCCACTGAAACCACAGGAATTTGCACTTCTTTTGTCTCGTAATGGCCAATCACATGGTTGGGTAATTGGGGTTCGAGCAGCCAATGGCTTGGAATATCAATCGCATTGAGCAGTTTCTTGCTCCAGCTTTTGCTTTCGCAATTGAGTAATTGGCTGGTGGAAGCGTTACTGTATTCGCAGTTTTGCACGCCTGTTAAGCGGTAGTTAAGGTAATCAGGAATAAACAACAAACGTTCGACATCCTTGAACCAAGCTGGATTGCTTTGTTTGATTGCACGGAGTTGGTACAAGGTGTTGAACGATAAAAACTGGATGCCAGTTTCAGCATACACGTCTTGCTTTGACATCTGCTCAGCGAAAAAGGTTTCCATCACACCTTGAGTGCGCTTATCACGGTAAGCCACGAAATCACCGAGTGGTTTTCTGTTTTTATCTAGTAGTACAAAATCAACGCCCCAAGTATCAATACCGATAGAATCAGGCTTGATGCCTTGCTGTAAAACTTTATCGATGCCTTGCTTGATGTGCGCCAGTAACGCGTCTAGATCCCAGCAATCATGCCCATTACGAGAAATGAGCTGATTGGCAAAGCGATGAATTTCAGATAATTCGATCTTTTGCGAGGCCACTTTGGCCAAAATCACTCGGCCACTAGAAGCGCCTAGATCGACAGCAATTATGTTTTTAGACATCGGTAAACCTCGATAATGTTGATAGGCTTATCTTCGAGGTTTTGGTGGGTTAAAAACTTAAGATTTTGGACAGTTTGATAGAAGTTGTGGCGTATTTTTCGTGTCGGTAGGCGAGGTAGTCACAATTTTATCGTTCAATTAAAAATTGAGGTGGGAACTTCAAGTATTCAACAGGTTACTAGTGTGGGGCCATAAAACCAAACAGCTACCCAATCGGTAGCTGTTAGATGCTTGCTTAGAGGAGGGGGCTTTAACGCTGTATGGTTACTTTAGTTAAGTTTTCGTAATGCAATGCAAGGGCACAATGATCTTTTGTTTCAAGGTTATCGGCTTTGAGTGCTTGCATCATTTCCATAACTTGTGTGGTCAGTGGCAGTTGAGCGCCTATACCATGTGATGTATCTAATGCGTTAGCGAGATCTTTGATGTGTAAATCAATACGAAATCCAGGTTCAAAATTACGGTCGAGGATCATGGGGGCTTTTGCGTCTAAAACGGTACTGCCCGCGAGCCCCCCTCGAATAGCTTGATAGACAAGTTCAGGCTCCACTCCTGCTTTTGTTGCAAGGGCCAGAGCCTCTGACATGGCAGCGATATTTAAAGCAACAATAACTTGGTTCGCCAATTTGGTGACATTCCCAGCGCCAATGTCACCAGTATGGACAACAGAATCTGCCATGGCTTTCATGACATCATAATATTGCTCAAAAGTCGCTTTGTCTCCACCAACCATAACAGAGAGTGTGCCATTAATAGCTTTAGGTTCACCACCACTGACCGGTGCATCAAGCATTTTAACGCCTTTGTTCGCTAGTGCTTTGCTGATTTCCTGGCTTGCTAATGGGGCAATAGAGCTCATATCAATAAGGACAAGGCCTTCCTTTGCGCCTTCGATTAAGCCATTATCACCTAATACGACTTCTTGGACGTGAGGGGAGTTAGGTAACATCGTAATAACGACATTACTACGTTGAGCGATTTCTTTCGGTGAGGTTGCTGTTTCTGCTCCAGCTTCAACGAGCTCTTTTATATCATCTTTACCGCGGTCAAGAACGATTAATGAATAGCCATCTTTTATTAGGTTTTTGCTCATCGGCTTACCCATGATACCTAAACCGATAAATCCAATTTTCATCATTATTTCTCCCTCGTTACTTATTTAAAAAGTGTTGGCACAACTGCTGAGTTGCATTTTTAAATACGCCCAAATCACTACCGACGGCAACGACATTGGCTCCCCACTCTAGGTAGCGTTCAGCATCTGCTTGAATTGGTGCTAAAATTCCTACTGATTTATTGGCCTCTTTCGCTTGATTAAAAACTGATTTGATAGCCTCTTGAACTTCAGGATGATTCGGGTTACCTAAATGGCCTAAAGCGGCAGCGAGATCACTGGGGCCGACAAAGACACCATCAATACCTTCTAACGATAAAATGGCTTCTAAATTATCTAATGTCTTTTGACTTTCAATTTGGACAATAACACTGATATTTTGATTAATATTCTGGAAGTAGTCGTTAATGGTCCCGTATCCATTACTTCTGTGTCCAACCGATACACCTCGTGTACCTTCGGGTGGATAACGAGTTGAAGAAACAGCCAACTCTGCCTCTTCTTTGGTTTCTACAAACGGAATAATAAAGTTATAAAATCCAATATCGAGTAAGCGCTTCATGACAATAGGATCATTCACCGGCGGTCGTACCACAGGAATGCTCTGACTATCTTTTAGTGCCATGAGTTGTGGGATGAATGTTTGTATGTCATTTGGAGCGTGTTCCCCGTCTAATAAGATAAAATCAAACCCTGCTAGGCCTAATATTTCTGTTGTTATTGGGCTGGCTAAAGCACTCCAGCAGCCAATTTGTTTTTCTTTGTTCTTCAGCGATTGTTTAAAGCGATTTGGGTAGCTATTTTCATTCATAATGATGTCCTGTCTATAGGTTTAAACCGGCCGTTTGTTGCTTTTTATTAGCGCGATATTTTTTTATTAATGGCCATAAGATGCTAATGACAGCAATAGAAATGAACATCAATGAAATTGGGCGTGTTAAGAACATTGAATAATCGCCATCGGCATAGCTCACCCCTTTTCTAAAGTATTCTTCTAGGCTCTTACTTAAAATGAATGCGAGAATAAATGGGCTCGTTGGGAGCTTGGCTATTTCCATCACTACACCTAATAAGCAGCAACCGAGCATGACATAGATGCTAAACATGCTATTAGCTGTACCGTATGCCCCGATGAATGCAACTATCAAAATAGTGCCATATAAATAGTGATACGGAATTTTGAGTAATAAAGGGAACCAACGTTTTGTTAATAACTGCATGGTTAAAACGATTAAGCAACAAACTAGAATGCCTGCAAAAATTAAATAAGAGATGTCTGGGTTAGACGTCAGCATGAGAGGGCCCGGCTGCAAGCCATGGATCATTAAGCCGATTAAGAGCATGGCGGTAATACTGTCACCAGGGATCCCTAATGCAATCATTGGAATAATTGCACCACCAATTGATGCATTATTAGACACTTCTGATGCCCAAATACCAGCTGGGTACCCTTTACCAAACTTTTCAGGATGTTTATTACTTGATTTCACATGTGCATAAGCAATCATGTTTGATACGCCAGAGCCCATCCCAGGTAAAAAACCGACCCATAAGCCAATAAAGAATGAGCGGATGATGGCACCAATATGGCGTGTAATGTCAACAATCGATATGCCAAGACCTTTAAAGTTACCATCTTTGACTTCTGGTAATTCTTGGTCGCCTTTTGCAAAGTTCATGGAAATTTGTCGACAAGCAAAAATACCTAGTGTGATGGCAATGACACTGATGCCACCATCTAATTCGTGAGTACCAAAGGTATAACGTGTGACTCCTGAAACTTTATCCATACCAATACATCCGATCAGCAAGCCAATGGATGTTGCCAACAAGCATTTAAACATGCTGCCTTGGGATAGGGCTGCTACTAGTGTTATTGCACAAAAACATAAACTTGCGTATTCCCATGGGCCTAGTTGTAATGCAAGGTCTGCAATAATAGGGCTAAGAAAAGTTGCAATGATAATAGAGGCAATCGTCCCAAAAAATGAGGCTAAAATACCAATCGTTAGTGCGCGAGTTGCCTGTCCATTTTTTGTCATTGGATATGCATCAAATGTTGTGGCTATCGATGATGAACTTCCTGGGATCCCAATCAAAGTCGCACCAATGAAAGAGCCGGATACACCGCTTATATACATAGATAACAGCATACAAAATGCTTGGGTGGTATCCATCCCTATTGTCATTGGTAATAATAGAGAGATGCCGATTGCCGCGCTTAGCCCGGGGATTGCACCAAATATTAAACCTACCACAGCTGTAATTAGGATGAGCATCAAATTTAAAGGCTCTAAGCAGAGCAATAAACTAGAGAGATATGCGTCCATAAGACCTCCGATTTATTCGAATAATATGCCTGGTGGCAACATGACATTAAAGCCTACGGAAAATAGGACATAGATCGATGAGGTTATGATCATTGATGCAACTACTCCTATTAATATTGATATTTTTTTATCACCACTGAACATGTTTATTAAAGCAAAAGCCATAAATGGTGTGGTAATTAAAAATCCAAAGTACATAAGCCCAAGAGAATAAGTGATTAATAGAGCCGACATGAAAAATAATCTCCTCCACCCATCTCTTGACAAAAATGGCTTTTCGCTTTGATTTTTATTCTTTATTGATTCAAAAAATACGCCTATACAACAAATAATCATTAATGTTATCGATATAACAGGCATAATTCTTGGTCCGGGTTCAGTCAGGTTTTTAGGTATCTCTATATCATTAACAAAAATTAGGAATACAATTGCCAAAACAAGAAAAAGTAGACTGATAATTTGGTCATTTTTTAATATCATGATGAATTACTCTTCTCTGTATATACCTAAAGATTTTGCTACGGCAGCTTTACTTTCATATTCATCTTTGAAATTAGCCATTGATTCTTCTACTGAATGCCATTGAGCCATTTGCCCCATACCTTTCATTCCGATGTAATAAGGGTTGTCTTTATTGGCTAAGTCTTTTAGTGACATATTGATTTTCTCAACCAATGCAGAGTCCATGCCTTTTGGCCCTATGACGTAATAGTTGGTTACGGCATAAGATTTTTCATAACCCATCTCTTGCAGAGTTTTATAGTTTTCAGGAGCAGTAGGCATGAAATCATCGATCACGGCGCCATTTGCACCAACGGTGCCTAAGATCTTTAATTTTCCAGCTTGTTCATATTCTTCACCATTTGCGAGAGATACTGTTCCTAAATCAATAAACCCGCCAGCAAGACTCGTTAAGCGGTCTGTCTCTTGAGAGGCTTCTACATATTTGAACTTTATGCCTAAATTATGCTCAAGTGTGCCTAATAAAAACTGAGTAGTTCCATTAGGTGAAATACCCGCTTTGACCGTATTGGGGTTTGCTTTCATATATTCGACAAGCTCAGCAAAAGTGTTGTAGGGCGCATCGGTGCGTACTGCTATTGCTCGTAAGCCATTGTTTCCCATATGGGCAATAAGTGTTATATCTTTAAGTGGGTCAACATCAGACGAGCCAGTGACATATTGAGTAAAGAGTGCAGAATGGGTTTCACTTAATGTTAAGCCATTTGGCTTTTTATTTGCTAGCTGTGTAAAACTGGCAACCGTGCTATTAAAGTTTTTAGCTGCGAAATTCATTCCCGTTTTGTCTGACCAGCCATTTGATAAAAATCGAGTCGTAAGATCAGAACCACCTCCCGGCTTTCCTGGAATATATAAGGTTACAGTATTATCAGTCCAAGCTAGAGAGGTATCTTGCTGCACTTGTGGGGTGTTTTTTGATGTTTCTACTTGAGTTTCTGATTTATTATCAAAACATCCTGTTGTGGAGAATAAAGTCAGTAATAGTGCAGCTCCTAAAATAGCTTTGTTCTTCATAATTAAAATCCTTGTAGGGTAAATAAGTGTTATTAGTTGTTATAAAAATATTGTTTTAATTTAAGTAGGCCATCTCTTTCTAGCTTTTCTATATTTAATCTCTGAGCATTGCCTGGAATATTGGTAGGTAAATAAAATCTCCCATTTCGTTCTTCAGGAATATTGAGTGCATATTCACAAACCGGTTGGCTAATAGGTTCATGAAATTCAATTAATTCATCTTCATTAAATAATGTGCCAAATAAGGCGCATAGATAAACACGTCCTCCCGACATGAATCGCAGATTTTTTTCACGGGATAAATTTCTAATAGCAATTAAATCATCTATTCTTGTCATGCGACCAACCGACGGCTGTAAAACATCAACCCCTTTCTCGGCATATATTTCAAATTCGTAATTAATACGCATCGATTCGCCAAACGCTAGAGGAACTTTGACCCCTCTTTCTTTTAACTCTTTGATACCATTCATATCATTTGCGTGGATCGGTTCTTCTAACCAAGCTAGATTAAAAGATTCTGTCAGCTCTGCGAATTGAACTGCGGTTTGCACATCCCATTTTTGGTTGGCATCTACTGCAATTTCGATATCTGACCCAAGTGCGGTTCGAACTTTATCAATACGTTGTAAATCTCGCTCCATGTTGTCACTACCGACTTTGAATTTAACAGTGGTATATCCCTCACTGACGTAGCGTTGCATGTCATCAACAAGCTCCGAATCGTCAAGTAAAATGGATCCCCCACCTTTATAAGCCTTAGCCCAATCCTTCTCTGCACCGAGGAAGCGGTGTAGTGGCATATTTTTGCGTTGTGCTAGGAGATCCAGCATCAGAGTATCCATTTTTCCTAAACAAACTGCTTTTTCACTTTGGCTGCCACTATTTCTTACCTTCCAATATAAAAAGTTTCTCCATTCATTAAATGAACGAGATTCTCCCGTTAAGATCAAAGGTAAAATAGTGTGGATAAAGGTTTTATCTATTGCTAAATAGTGGGCAACGAATCCTTCTGAATCATGCAGTTCGATACATCCTCTTTCAGGAGCGAATTGCCCAAGCCCACCGGTACCATCTTGAAAAGTTTTGGGGAGCTTAATGGGATCAAACTCATAATATATCGCTTTTCTAAAACTCAATTTTTCATCGAAATTGTAGCGAAACATGATTTCCCTCATTTATGTTTGGTATCTTAAAATTTAAAAAAAAACAATTAATCCGTTTAGATAATTCTTACTTGTATTACAAGTTGGTGTTATCTTATGCGGTAAATGTATCAGTGTGGATTATAGATTAATGGTGTTTTGATCTCATTTTTGCTGTAAATATATACTATTTATCTATAAATGGAATAATGTGTGAGTTTGGTCACGTTTGTTATTTAGTCGTTTGTTTAAATTACTAATGCTTGTAATACAAGTTGGGTGGCTAATTTAAGGAATGTTAAGAATGAAAAAATCCGGTCGATTATCGACAGATGTTATTCAAGATCTAATCTCTGAAATTGATAATGGTAAGTATCAAGCGGGGGATAAGTTACCATCTGAGCATGAGTTGATTGAGCAATTTAATGTGAGCCGGACGGTAATACGAGAAGTGATAGCCAATTTGAGAGCAAATAATTTAATTGAAACTCGGCAGGGGAAAGGAGCATTTGTGCTTCCTAAGCCTTTGCTTGATGGATTTCAGCTTAAAGATACGGATGCACCTGCTGCAGAAAAGCTTGGTTATATTTTAGATATGCGTATTGCTATTGAAGCTGAAACAGCGTTGATGGCGGCTAAAAATAGAACAGAGAAAGATTTACAGCGTATTAAAGCCGCTATTGTAGAAATGGAAAGTATGATTAATGAAGAAAAACCACCGCTCCAAGCAGATCTAAATTTTCATTACGCTATTGCTATCGCCTCAAAAAACCCACATTTTCTTGGTTTATTAAAATACATTGATAGTCATTTAGTACCAGAAAAACAACAGATTACTCCAATTCAAAGAAAAATTCAGGCTTTAAAAGAACATGAACAAATATGCCATGCCATTGAATTGGGAGATCCTGATGCTGCAAGAGCAGCAATGCGTTTGCACTTATCTGGTACACGAGAACGATTAACTTCGCGGCTAAAAAAATAACCCCCAGTAAGTTATAAACTGGGGGCTTGTTTGATTTGTGGTCTTAATCGAGAGCGCCTGAATACCACCGGCGCTTCATTTTATGTGCGGTTATTTAAGCAACTCTTTCAGTGCTAAGGCTTCATCTCGACCTGGCATTGGCTTCGACTCATCAATCTTCGCTGCTTGTTTTAGTTTCTCAAGTAGCTCAGGTTTGATGGTGTTACCGTCAGTAAATTGTGTTTTGCCTTTTTCATAGAAAGCATTATCAACCGACTTATCTGCACTGACAGAATCATCGTATTTACTGGTTTGGTAGAAACGCAGAGAGGTATTACCTGTGAATGTGCCTTGTTTGATCTCATCTGAATATGGGCTTAAACGGAATAGGTAGTTAAAGCGCTTATTGTCGATTGAGACGTTGTTTTCAACCGTTAATGAACCAGGGTTGAAGTTGTCGGTAAAGCCGTCCATGTTGTTGGCAAACGCTAGGCTGTTTTTGATGACGTGGTTGACTGGTAAGCCTTCGCCGCCCAATTTAAAGCCGTTACCAATGGTGCCGCCTGAATTTGGATGGTCTAGCGTTTGACCATTTTTGAACGCGATAGAATCGATAATAGTTACCACACCGTTCGGGCCATCTTCCACTTTGTTGAATAGATCCCAGCCGTCATCCGCATTGTGGTGCGAGATACAACGGATAAAGGTGTTACCATCACCCACGCGCATTTTGGCTGCGAAACCATCGGCGTTGATGCGAGATTTATCCATGTTGTTGTAGCTTTCACTATCCATGACTGTGTTGTAGCTTGCCCATAATGCGCGACCTACACCTTCAGGAGAGGTGATTTGGAAGCCAGTATCCGGCGCTCCGTGAGTCAACATTTTCTCGAAGGTGTTGTGGCTACCGTAAACAATAAATTGGCCGCCAGCGATTTCGATATTTTTGTAGTGCCAGTAATGAGCAGAATGAACTACTTCACCCGTAAAGCGAACGTTATCGCCCAGTGCAACGAGTGTTTTTTCTTTACCTTCTACACCACTGAACTCTGCTGAAATCTTAGTGGCAGGGTAGTCACCGTCTTCTAGGTAAATAGTGCCACCCGGTGCCAGTAGTTGCAGCGCGGTTTCTAGGTTAACCGGTTTGCCTTCGCTGCCATCACCCGCAGCGGTGGCATTCGGGCTAACGTAGATTTTCTCTGGGTTATCAATTACAGATTTCGTTACAGTGACTTTTTGTACTTTAGGTTTAAGATCTGGGCCTTCTGCCGCTGTAAAGGTAATTTCAAAGTTGCTTGACGCTTTATCAAGATCGGCTTTGTGGCTAAATAGCGCACCCGCTTCCACTTTTTCACCTGAAACAATCTCTTTACCATCTTGAGTCACAGAGAATGTACCGGCGTAGTTGGCACGCGCTTGAACGTAGTAATCGTCACTGGCTGTGTGTGCTGAAGAGGCATTTTCAAATACCAGTTTATTTTGTGGTGCTTGGTATTTTGGTGCGTCTTTGGTGTTAGCTTCAGACAGTTTTAAATCCACATCATACACAGAAATTTTTGCGTTACGTGAAGCGAAGAAACCAACATATTGATTATCAGGATCTTGCATTTCAACTAGGTTTGCCGGTGCGTCTTTAAGAGGCACAGTTTTCGTTGTTTTGCCATCGCTGAACGTGACTTCGAATGTTTCGTCAGTACGAGTTACTGACATAGTGTATTTAAGTGATTCACCAAACTTCACGCCTTTTAGGTACTCATCGCGGTACATTTTATTGCCGCCTGTGCCCCAAGGGTGGTAGATACCCTCGCGATAATTACCATTGATGTTGGTTAAGCCGTTCGCATCGCCTTTTTTATTAGCACGGAATGCGTTCATCACCATGTTTGAAGCCGCTGGGAATTCTTCCATGCCCAGAGGTTGTGGATCGAGACGTGGTTTACCGACGATATCGCGCACCATAATACCTGCACCTTCTTGGCGGTTTGGCGCAGCGCCCGTTTCTGGGCCAAGTTGGTCAAGCGTGACGGTGGCAGAAAGCGTAAAGTTCACATCGGTTGGTAGAGCTGTGTAGTAGTATGTGACACCTTCGTGAGAGTTCGCTAATTTGCCGCCGCGGCTTTCAATGGTGAAGTGCTTTTCAAGTTTACCTGAAGTGATTTTTTTACCATCAACGGTCACTTGGTTAGTGCCGACTTTTTCCGGCAAGATGGTGGATCCGAAGTTTAAGTCAGTTGACTGGCCAAACGTAACTGCATGCCATTCAAGTGAGTTAACATCCGGTAGCGCTGCGTGGGCGGCAAGTGGGCTAAGCGCAAGAGCAATTAAGCCTGTTAGAGTTTTCTTTTTCATCGTCACGTCCTTTAAAGCGAAAAGAAAAAAGAGTTTATATATAGCGATATAAACTCTTTAATGTAGATAGGTTTATTAGAAGTTGTATTTTAGGCCGACACGGTAGCGAGGAACGTACTCATCTTTACCTTCTTTCATTCCGTCAGTATTTTGGCTGACCATACCGAATTCCATAAAAGGTCTCCAGCCGCTTTCAAAGCCTTTATATTCTGCGGTTAAGTTAACTAGGTTTAGATAGTTGTTATCACCGTCGTAGCCTGAGCTGTCTGATTGTTCGAATTTATATTCAAAATCAATACCGAGCCCAAAGTCGCCAATGTTATAACCACTGGTTAGGTTCAACTGATTGTAGTGGCTGTTGTCTGTACCAGGATCAGAAACGTTTTTATAACCATAGCGGTAACGTAATGCGACGTTCCAATCATCGGTAAGCTTTTGAGTACCTTTTAAATCCAGTTTATGAGTTACTGAAGAGTCACCAGCATCGATTGCATAAGCAGGTTGTAAAGTGAAGCTATCGAATGCTTTGTAGTTGTAGCTAACTTTTGTTTCATGGCCAACACTTTTGATTTCACCTAGGTTGACATCATCTCCAGCGTAGCCCCATTTGATCTCACCACTGATACCGATACCATTCGCAAAAGTATGAGCCAGTGTCATACGATCACGGTGACGTGAAGCCATGTCGCCTTCTTCAGGAATAAATTCATGACGAAGGTTGATGCTAGCAGCAGACGCGCCCATGGAGGTTAACGCGATTGCAACCATTGGTACTAAAAGCAATTTTTTCATTTTCACAGTCCTTTTGATTATTATTTTTGTTGTTGCAAAGACACTTTCTTCTTGCCTAAATACTATAGTGAAACAGTGTTCTATTTTAAAAGAAAGGTTGGTTTGATTTGTGATCTTGGTAACTTTGTGTGATTAGGAATGTGAACAGATTCACGTTACTTATGAGTTTAAAATGTGGCGCGAAATAACTGGTGTGATAGGCATAAAAAATCCCAGTTAACAGGCTGTTAACTGGGATTCGGTGGTTGTTAAAAATGTGTTGTTTTACACGAGATTATGCCTTTAATTCTTCTGGAACTTCTGCGATGTAAACCGCAGGTACACCTTCGAAATCGCTAGTAAATAATACGCCAGTATCACCCGGGGTAAATGATGGGTGAGGGTGGGTAATTTGACGGTCTCCGTCTAACACTTCCCAAGATGTACTGTGTTTTGCTAGGCGGGCAAAGCTCTTCTTCTCAGTATTAAGAATGTATAAGAACGGGTCGTTTTCGATATCGTAGCCGTCAGTGTCGTTGACATCCACAGGCGCATCGCTGCCATCACCCACCATAAGCGTACCGTTGTGGTTACTCATTAGGTGAGAACATTGTGGCATTTCCATCACCATTTCGTTTTCGAGTGTTTCTGGATTGGCTTTGAAGATCACGCGCTCCGTTTGGCCTTTGAAGTAAGAAACGTAAGCCATTGCTGAGCCATCTGGAATCCAAAATTCATGCGTGCAAGACTCACCTTCGGCGTGTTCTTTGATCTTACGAACATTGCTACCATCTTCATTCACTAGCCACATACGCGCATCTACAAGGTCGTGTGGGCCTTCATGACAGAAGCCGATAGTATTGTCGTCAAACGGGCGATAAATAGGA
The DNA here is from genome assembly GCF_026001925.1 of Vibrio gangliei. Taxonomy (NCBI): domain Bacteria; kingdom Pseudomonadati; phylum Pseudomonadota; class Gammaproteobacteria; order Vibrionales; family Vibrionaceae; genus Vibrio; species Vibrio gangliei. Next base: position 131,014 of record NZ_AP021870.1, read on the forward strand.
TGACCTAACCAGGCATCGTCTTGATGTACTACATCTAACGCGCCAGTTTCGATATCAACTTTGATTAAACGACAGGTTGGGTTGGTGTGGTAGAACTCAGCGAATTTTTCCCAAGAAGTGAGAGGTTTCCAACAGCTTTTCTTGATTTCGATACCCACGAGTTTAGTACAGTCAGAGTTCGCAACCCAAGTGCCATAACCTTTCCATTCTTCATCAACGGTGTAGATCACTTTTTCTTCTAGTGTCTCCAGGTCAACTTTCATTAGGTTTAATTCGTTTTTCACGTAGAAGAACGATTTGTCGTCAGTTGAGATAAAACCGCCAAAGGTATTGTCTCCTTTGCCTTCAGTAAGCTGAGTGGCTTTTTGGGTTTTTAGATCAAGCAGGTAATAGTTGCGGTTTGCTTCGCCGTTAACCACATCGAAGTCACCAGCAAATAAAAGCTTAGAACCATCAGTGGTGAAGCATTTTTGATAGAAGTAGTTACGGTGACAGATAACGTTAGTCGGCGTTAAACGAGTGACTTTGTTGTTAGTATCTGAATCTACGAAAGTTTCAAATTGTAGATCGATGATTTGACCTTTAGCCATAATATTCTCCTAAAAGTACAGCCAGTAACTAGGACTGGCTGTTTATTATTCATTGATTTAATTAGTTGGTTGCATTAGCCACGGTTGCATTATCGGCTTTGGCACTCTTCTTAAGTAAGTATCCAAAGACTAGGATGGCTATCGCACAAGCTAGGAATAATGCGCGCCCCCACATTGGGTTTGGAATCAGAACCATCGCGGTTAGACCGTACCCCATGTAGCTTACTAGCGTACCTAGTTTTTGACGTTGCATGCGGTCAACTTCGTCTTGGCCGTCTTCTGCGATACACTCTGTGTCCACATCTTCGAAGAACGCTTTTGTTTCTTCAAGGTGAGTATCTTTCTCTTCTTTGTAGAACAGAGTCGTTGCACAGAAGAAACCAGCGGTTAAGAACAAGTGAGCAGCGATTGTGATCATTGTCTTGAAGTCTGATGTTTCACGACCTGTTAGTGATTCAATACCGAACCAGCTTGCTACGAATTGTGGAGTGAATACCGTTACTACTAGGTAAGACACGAACATACCGACAAGAACTGTTGCCCATGGCGCCCATTTTGGTGTCTTACGGATGATGATACCCAAGAACAATGGAACTAGGATTGGTGATTGCAGTAGCGTCGCAACTTGCATCATCAAATCAAACAGGCTTAGGTGCTTCAATGAGTTGAAGAATTGAGCCATCAAGATAACAAGGATACCGTTGATAAGACACGCCACTTGACCTGCACGTAATAGTTCTTTATCAGACGCTTTACCTTTGCGTACTACGGTTGCCCAGAAGCTGCGAACAAAGATACCAGAGTTACGGTTCAGTGCAGAGTCCATTGAAGACATGGTAGCCGCAAATAGACCTGCCATTAGAAGACCAACCGTGCCAATCGGCATCACTTCGCGGGCAAATACTAGGTAAACTGCATCCGATGCTTTCGCGCCTAAGTTAGGGTAAGCAGCCGCTGCATCTGGGTATAGAATCGCGGTTGCCCAAGGTGGGATGAACCAAACAATTGCACCAATTGCCATCATTACTAGCGCCATAAGAGCCGCTTTGCTAGCATTTTTCGAATCTTTTGCGTTAAGGAAACGGTAAGACTCTTGCATGTTGTTGATACTTTGTAATTGCTTTACTAGGAAGAATAAGCAAGAACCAACAAGTAGCATAGGGTAGTTCATGTCAGGGCCAATGAAGAAGCCACCAGGGAAGTTCGTTACGATTTCACCTGGGCCGCCAACAACAAATAGCGCCACAACTGCACAAGCAACAGAGATAACCGCAACAACTAGGGTTTGAATGAAGTCAGACGCTACCACACCCCAAGCACCACTGATTAGCGAGATAGCCAATACAGCTGCACCGGTTACGTAGATAGTCGTAATGATGTCTGCATCAAATACTGCTGAAGCGAATACACCTAGGCCGTTCAACCATACACCTGCGTTGATGACGCTTAGTGGGATGATAACCCAAGTAAAGAATTGCTCGTTCACAGAACCGAAGCGACGACGAACACCTTCTGTTGGTGTATCAACGCGCATTTGGCGGAAGCGACGTGCAAAATAGAAGTAGGCAAAAACGTAAGCCAACATGTTGCCGAAGAAAACAAATAGGATAGCGAAACCATCGCTAAATGCTTTACCAGCGGCACCGGTGAACGTCCATGCAGAGAATTGAGTCATAAAGGCAGTTGCACCAACCATCCACCAGAGCATTTTACCGCCCCCACGGAAGTAGTCACTGGTGCTGTTGCTCGCCATTTTTTTGAATAGAACGCTGATGAGAACCATCAGGGCGAAATATCCAGCAATCACTAAATAATCATAGTTCATAATAATCTTCCTGAAACATCGTTTTGATTTTTATGCATCATACCTCCAAAAGTAAAAATAAAATGTGCGCAAAATCAAAACGGAGGTTCAATTTTTTTGTCTTTGCTAATATCTGTGATCTCTAGCACGGTCTTAGAAGACAGAAGGGATTGCGTTGATGACTTGATAAATAAGGGTTGCTGCTATTTTAACCAGAAATAATACGGCTTGTGTCGCACGAAATTTTTGCTTGAGCACATAGTAGTTGAAATATGGTTTTAAAAGGTGATGTGTATTCGTTTTTAGGAGCTGAATAGAATTGAAGCACAAAAAAACCGAGCAATATTAAGCTCGGTTTTTTATCGGGATATATGAAGTGATTAAGCAATCACTTTCGCTACATCAGCCACAAGCGCAGCTAATTCATCCCACTTTTCATTGTCGATAAGATCGGTTGGGATCATCCAAGTACCACCGCAAGCAAAGACTGCTGGGATAGCAAGGTAATCATTGACGTTTTTCGGGCTCACGCCGCCAGTTGGCATAAAGCTAACTGGGTAAACGGCAGTCAGTGCTTTTAGCATGTTCACGCCGCCTGAAGGCTCTGCTGGGAAGAATTTCAATGTATCTAAACCTAGCTCCATCGCTTGTTCAACCAGGCTTGGGTTGTTGACGCCAGGTACGATAGTCACGCCACGTTGTTGGCAGTATTTTACTGTGGTTGGGTTAAGGCCCGGGCTAACGACAAAATCAACGCCTGCTTCGATAGATTCATCCACTTGTTTTGTAGTCAGAACCGTACCTGAACCGATTAACATGTCTGGGTAGGCTTCACGCATGTTTTTGATGGCTTGAGCGGCGGCTGGCGTGCGGAATGTGACTTCGGCGCAAGGTAGGCCGTTTTCAACCAACACTTGTGCCAATTTTACTGCTTTATCCGCATCTTTAATGGCAATAACAGGAACCACTTTAATTTCGCTCAGACGCTGTTTAATGCTTGTCATGATTTATCCTTAATAAATTCGTTTTCAAAATTAGTTTAATGCCGGCATTTCATTGGCTGGAATGATGGCTCCGCGGAAGCAAATTACCGTGCCAGCCAGTTTGTGTCCCATTTGCGCTGCTTCTTCGGCACTTCCGCCAGTTAAGCGTTTTGCTAAGTAACCTGCGCTGAAAGAGTCGCCTGCGGCCGTTGTATCAATCACGTTCTCGACTTTATTGGCTGCGACTTCCCATGTGCCTTCTGGAGTGATCACCATGCAAGGCTCTGCGCCACGTTTAATCACGATTTCGGTGACGCCACACGCTTGAGTGCGGTCGATCGCTTGCTGCTCCTTGGTATCACCATACAGCATTTCTTCATCTTCAAAGGTTAAGAAGGTCATATCCGCAAGGCTTATTACCGAGTGATAAGCTGCGCGAGCTTTCTCTTTAGAAGACCATAGTGCTGGGCGGTAGTTATTATCAAACGCGATTTTGCAGCCTTTTTGTTTGCAGGCTTTTAGCACCAACATCAGTTTTTGCAGGGCTTCTTCTGGCAAAATAGCTAAGCTCACACCACTGAGGTAGATCATTTGATAATCGCTTAATTCATCAATAATGGTGTCGAGTTTCTTTTCTAGCAACCAGTAACGTGCTGCCGCATCACTACGCCAGTATTGGAAACTACGTTCACCATCTGGCGTGGTTGAAATTGAGTATAAGCCAGGTAATTTAGTCTCAGAAATATGTACATGAGAAGTATCAATTTTCTCATCATTCCAAGCTTCCATCATCGCTTGGCTGAAAGGATCTTTACCTAAACCCGTTATGTAAGAGGTAGTAATCGCTTGGTTGGTTAAGCGAGAAAGATATAGCGCAGTATTTAAGGTATCACCACCAAAACTTTGTTTGTATAGCTCATCCCCAGCTTTTTGTAATTCGACCATGCATTCGCCAATAACGGCAACACGATTGACTTGCATAATTTTTCTCCTATAAAAATATTGCCTCTATTATTAATAATTGGCGCATGAGGGTCAATTAAAATGGAACATCGTTTTGATTTCTGTGATTAAGGTAGATTTCTTGAAAAAGAGAGGGAGGTTAACAGGGTAGATAGCTAATAAAAAAAGCCGATCTGGGGGAGATCGGCAAAAGTAGGTACATCATATAGAGTAGTGCAGTTTGGATCGTTAGCCTATACTAATCGTACTAATTATCTGACCATTATTGCTTGTTAAAAGACTCGATAACTGCGTTATACTTTTCGTTTATAAAGAAGTTGATTGTAGAACAACTACTTATCGAAAATTTATGCCTTGTTCTCAAGCCTTTTACCTACGCAATTTCTGCTCATCTAATTAATTTGATTGGTATTACGCTAAAATTTCCTGAACAAATGCTTTGATTTCAGCATCTTGGCAGTTGTCGAAGAAACATTTTTGGAAACGCTCGCCAGTAACGGCAGTTTTCACTAATTCTGGGTCGATAGCACGTAGCGTATCTAGGTAGTTTTCTTTACATACAGCGGCTTTCACTTCACCTAGGATACCTGCGTTGCGAACTTGTGGTTCTTTACGCTCAACTGGGTAGCCTTCACCACGAGGACCAGTGAATGCTTTCTCGAAGATGTAACGTGCGTTAAGCTCCGCTGCCCAACCAAAACCTTTTGCAAACGCTAGAGAAAGCGCGTTGCCGTTGTTGATTTGGTTGAATAGGAAAGCATCTGAAGGATCTAGGCAGTAACCACATGCTACGCCTGGGTGTAGGTTAAGAGACATCATTGCGCCTTGACCTGTACCACAACCAGCCACTACGAAATCTACTGCTTTAGAGTTAAGTAGGATGCTAGCTTGAATACCAAGATGGATGTACGTTAGGTGATGATCGTTTTCATCGCTCATACCTACGTTAGCAACTGTGTGGCCTAGTGGCTCAACAACGCTAGTTAATTCGTTAAGAATTGTTGCGTTTTTGCCTGCTTGGCTGTTTTCCATCATTAGTGCGATTTTCATGATTTTCTCCAATAGAAAATAGTTAACTTTGAATTTGGGTTCCCTAACGCCTGCTTTGAGGGTTAGGGAACGAAATAAGGGTTACTCGATGAAGTCTTTACGCATTGGAGTAAAGTTATCTAGCAATACGCCTGCTTTAAGACACTTACAACCGTGCATGATGTTTGGCTCTTTATAGAGTGCATCGCCGGCTTTTACGATTTTCGTTTCATCGCCGATAGTGAATTCAAATTCACCAGACAGAACATACGTGAGTTGCTCATGCGGGTGGTTGTGAAGATAACCGACCGCGTTGTCTTCGAAGTGAACTTCAACTGACATGATGTTGTCACTGTACGCTAAGATTTTGCGCTTAACGCCATCACCAAGATCTTCTAGTTCAACGTCTTTACCATATACAAACATAATTCAACCTTTCTTCTTTCTGGTCGTTCAGTATTAGCGAGCTAACCAGCCGCCATCTACTGCTACAGTGTAGCCATTGATGTAGCTAGCCGCATCAGAAGCTAAGAATACACATGGGCCCGCTACGTCTTCTGGTTTACCCCAACGGTCAGCAGGAATACGCTCTAGAATTGCTGCATTACGCTCTTCATCTGCACGTAGAGCGGCAGTGTTGTTGGTTGCCATGTAGCCAGGTGCAATTGCGTTTACATTGATGTTGTGTTTTGCCCACTCGTTCGCCATTGCGCGAGTGATACCCATTACCGCACTCTTAGATGCAGTGTAAGAAGGTACACGGATACCGCCTTGGAAAGAAAGCATAGACGCGATGTTGATGATCTTACCGCCGTGACCTTGTTTGATGTATTGCTGAGCAACCGCTTGAGACATGAAGAACACAGTCTTAGAGTTGATGTTCATTACGTCGTCCCAGTTTTGCTCAGAAAACTCGATTGCGTCTTCGCGACGAATGATACCAGCGTTGTTCACTAGGATATCGATCTTGCCGAATTCATTGACAGCCGTTTCAATGATACGAGGAATATCATCTTGAGTAAGAAGGTTGGCACGAACATCTAGGAAAGTATGACCACCCGCTTTCATAAGTTCAATGGTTTCGTCTGGTGATGCATAGTTAACACCAACCACTTTACAGCCCGCTTGTGCTAAGCCAAGTGCCATGCCTTGACCAAGACCAGTGTCACAGCCTGTTACGATGGCAACTTTACCTTCAAGATTGAATGCATTAAGAATCATAGTTTTTTTCCTTTTCTTACCTTCCTACTGGGTCGGCAATGAACAAATAGAGTAGAGTGTTTTCGTTTATGTGTTGTCACATTAGCAATACTAAAACACGTTTTCAATAATTTTTAAAAAGCTGTTTCATTAAAAGTGACGGATATCTAGTTTATTGAAAATACGTGCGCTCTGTTTCACTTTTTTGAACTGGGTGTTTTAAAAAAAATGACATCTATATAGAATAGGTCAGTAATAAGAATAACTTTCATGAATTAAAGGTCTAATCTCTATGGATAAAGGTAAGCAACCTGATGCAGTATCCTCAGTACTGAAAGTATTTGGGATTTTGCAAGCGCTAGGTGAGCAAAAGGATATCGGTATTACCGAGCTATCTCAGCGTTTAATGATGTCAAAAAGTACGACATATCGTTTCTTACAAACGATGAAAATGTTGGGTTATGTGGATCAAGAAGGTGAGGCCGATAAATACTCATTGACGTTAAAGTTGTTTGAAGTGGGCGCAAAATCACTTGAGTATGTGGATATCATCACATTGGCAGATAAAGAAATGCGTCATATTTCAGAGAAGACCAATGAGGCGCTTCACTTAGGCGCACTGGATGTCGACCACATCATTTATACGCACAAAATTGATTCTGGCTACAACTTGCGCATGCAATCACGTATTGGTCGCCGCAACCCACTGTATAGTACGGCGATTGGCAAAGTATTATTAGCGGAACGTGATGAAGAATTTGTGCGTAATGCTTTGAAAGACGTGACATTCATTAAGCACACAGAAAAGACACATGAAAATGTCGATCAATTGCTTGAAGAATTGAAAGTCGTAAAACAACAAGGTTATGCCGAAGATAATGAAGAGCAAGAACCGGGTTTACGTTGTATTGGAGCGCCAGTGTATGATCGCTTTGGTCATGTGATTGCGGGCTTATCCATTTCATTCCCAACCATCCGTTTTGATGAAGATCGCATGGCGGAATATGTCAATATGCTACAAGTGGCTTGCCGCAATATCTCTGAGCAGTTGGGTTACCACGAATACCCAATGTCGAAAGCGTCTTAAGCTCAAAATTGCAAATCATAAAAAAAGCAGCGTTTGGCTGCTTTTTTTGTGCACGAAAGCATAGTTTTCACTTTTCTTGTTATATTTGAAATGGTGTTTTGATATTGTTGACACATTGAATTAAGAGACCGTATTTATGAGCAACGCTTTATTGCCAAATATCTATGATTTTGTTGTACGTATTGATCCCTTTGACAAACTGCCGACCGAGGTAGTACGAGATGTGGTCAGTAAAGTAAAAATCATCTACTTATCAAAAGGTGAAGAAATTCACTTTAGTTCAGGCTGTGAAGAGCGTTTCTTATACATTATTCGCACTGGAGCGGTTGAGCAGCGAATGAAAGATGGCTCATTACGTGCTCGCTTAGGGGAAGAAGATCAGTTTGGCTTTACCTTTTTAGAGCCGCTGGCTGATAGCGAAGATGGCTACACCGCCACCGCATTAGCCGACAGTCTGCTATATCTTGTGCCTCATTCCACTTTGCAGAATCTATTTAAATCTAACCCTCAATATTCTGAATACTTTGACACTCGCGCTCGTGCCCGTTTGAACTCAGCTTTGTACCGTGTGACGCCTGATAACAAAGGCCCTTACTATCGACGGGTGGCTGAAGTGGCGAGCGAAAATATTGCGATCGTTGATAAAGAGACCAGCATCAAGCAAGTCGCTATGTACATGTGTGGTGAAATGCGATCGTCTTGCGCGGTAGTAAAAGACGGCGACGACATTGTTGGCATCATTACCGACCGTGATATGACAACGCGCGTTGTTTCTAAAGGCGTGGATACCGAGCTGCCTATTTCTACGGTGATGACCACCAACCCACAACTGATTCATTCTGATGCGACGGTGCTAGAAGCCATCTCTTTGATGATGCAATTCAATATTCGCTGTATGCCTGTGGTGCAAGGAAAAAAAGTGATAGGGCTGATTACCACCACGCATTTAGTGCATAACCACCGTACTCAAGCTTTATTCTTGATCGAGAAAATCAAATATTCGAATTCGATTGAAGCGCTAAAAATGCTAAAAGATGAACGTACGACCATCTTCTCTGCATTAGTGGAAAGCCAGGTTGCCTCTAATATTGTCGCTTCCGTGATGTCGATGATCATGGATGCCTTTAACCGCCGTATTATTCAACTCGCCGAAGATAAATTAGGCCCAGCGCCTTGTGATTATTCATGGATTGTTGCTGGCTCTCATGCTCGCAACGAAGTGCATTTATTATCAGATCAAGATAGTGCATTGATCATTGATGACTGCGCGACACAAGCCGATATGGCCTATTTTACTCACCTCGCTATGATGGTTTGTAATGGGCTCGATGCCTGTGGTTATCCTCTGTGTGATGGTAAATATATGGCCGCGACACCAAAATGGTGCCAGCCATTATCACGCTGGAAAGAGTATTACCGTAAATGGGTGAGTACACCGGAATACAATAAGCTACTCAACATCAGTGTGTTTTTAGAAGTGCGCTCTTTGTATGGCAATGGGGAATTGGCGACGGAGTTACAGCAGCATTTGCACCAATGTATTGCCGAAAGCCACCGTTTTATTCCGTCTTTGGTGAGAGATGCGGTCGATACGCAGCCACCATTGGGGATTTTTAATAATTTGGTATTGGAAAAGAGTGGTGATAACAGCCGTACTTTGAATATCAAAAAATACGCATTAAACCTCATCATTGACCTTGCCCGAATTTACAGTTTATCGGCCGAAGGCACATTAACCGGAACAGAAGAACGTTTTGAATGGGCCTATCAGAAAGGTGTCATGACGGAGCAAAGCTATAAGAATATTATCGGCGCTTACCGCTTTATCACTCAGGTTCGTTTTACCCATCAAAATGAAGCGTTGAAGCTAGGCAAAAAGCCCGATAATCATATCGATCCTGAAACCTTCAGCAGCTTTGAACGTAAGCATTTAAAAGACGCGTTTAAGATCATCAATGAATTACAAGAAGGCGCGAAACTGCGCTTCACCAAAGGCTAATTCACCATGTTACAAGCAATAAAGCATTATTTTCACCCTTTAGTGAAATTGGAAAAACAACGTCAAGCGATAGTGATCCCAGAGACAGCGTCGCCTGAATTAACCCTATTGCTTGAAACACCGTTGCCAGAGCCTGAAACCTTGCTTAAAGACTTGGAATTTTTGGTGCTGGATTTTGAAACCACAGGGTTGGATTTCGAAAAAGACAGCTTACTGAGTATTGGCAATATTCAAATGAAGCAAAACCAAATCGATATGGGGACTGCCGCACATTGTTATGTGGATGACGACCAAACGATTAAAGCGGAGAGTGCGGTCATCAATCATATCGTGCCGCAAATGTTGATTGAGGGTGACAGACTTGATGAAGCCATGAATCGGTTGTTTAGCAAAATGATGGGTAAAGTGGTGATGGCGCATGGGGCGATTATCGAGCGTAAGTTTATTGATTCTTATATTAAGAAAAAATATGGCCTCGACGGTTTGCCTTTGATTTGGCTTGATACATTGAAAATTGAAAAACATCTCACCTTTCATCAAAAAGCGACGGCATTAGAGTTGCAATTAAATGATGTGCGTAAGCGTTACGGTTTACCTGACTACAATGCGCATAATGCTTTGGTCGATGCGATCTCGACCGCCGAATTATATCTGGCGCAAAAAAGTAAAATTTTTGGTAAAAACGCTGCCACAACCACGTTGGGCGAAGTGTGTAATCGCGCAACTTGTTCAGGGTGATTTGTCGCGCTTGAAACCTGAGATTAGTTGACGGCGAGTGGATAGGCAATGCGTGAGAAATTGTTTATCATGCCCCAAATGTCAACTGAGTAAGCGGCCTATGAATCTGTCTCAAATCGAAGCATTTTGCACTATTGCCAACACCGGTTCGGTTTCAGAAGCGGCACGTCAATTAGAGTGTAATCGCACTAAATTGAGCATGGCGATCAAAGCATTAGAAACAGAATTAGGCGTCGAGCTGTTTGTTCGCACGGGCAATAACTTGACGCTCTCAGAAGCAGGAAAAGCGATCTACAAAGATTGTGAGACCATGATGATTACCGCTTCTCGTATACGACATACTTGCGCGCAGGTTTCTGATGAATTTGCGGCTGAAGTCTGGGTCGCTCGAGATGATTCTTTACCCGATTACTTATGGCAAGATCTTGCCCATTCACTGAACAAACTGTTTCCGAACACTTCTTTTAATATCATTCTTGCTTCAAGTGGTGATTTAGCCAATCTAGTGGCCACACAACAAGTGGATTTTGCTTTTGGTGTGGATTATGAGCGGTTAGATGATCCTCGTATTGGTTATCAGCCACTTGGCAAAATTCGCATGATGTCAGTATGTAGTGCTACGCATCCGTTGATTAAGCTGAAAAGGGTCAGTGATCAAGAGCTAAGAAAGTCGATGCAAGCGGTGATGGTTTATCTCAATGAGCAAGATAACTCCAGCCTTGAGCCTTTCTCGCATCGCTACATTGGTTTTTCTAGTTTCGAATATATGCTGTCGACGATTTTAAGTGAAAACGCTTGGGGCGTACTGCCGGAACCTCTTATTCGTCATCATTTACGTGAGCAGCGTTTGTCGGTTATTCGACATACTTACGGGTTAACTCAAGAAGATTTTTGTATGTTCAGTATTGCTGGTAGTGCTGAAAATCCTGCGATGACTTGGCTCGCAGATAAAGTGAGTGACTACTTATTTGATTTCTAACCACTCGATTTTGCGTGATTTCAATTTTTTCGATATTCCATCTAAACAACAAGAGTGCGTTTAATTTCACCTTGATATTAGCTTCAAAAAAGAGGACAAACTCACTCAGTGTCAAATTTTATGACGCTTGTTTTTGATTTCAAGTGATTGAAATTTAATTAAAAAATTTCTTTTAGAAGTCTCGCCCTCGTTAGCTTGTACAAATCGTTATTGTAAAGTCCCGCCTTTCAGCCAAAATACATTCAGTTTTCTACTGGTGTAAATAAAATGTGTGCTCAAACAAATTATAAAGAAAATCGCGTTTTAACTCTTTCAGCCCTTTTAGCGTCAATGTTTGCTGGTGGTGGTTTGGTGGTGGGTTTATTAGTTGGCTCGTTGGTCATCATGTTTGACGGTGTATATTCTTTAGTGAGCTTACTGTTAACTTTATTGTCGCTCACAGCGGCACGATATATTCGAAAGCCTTCTGATAACCAATTTACTTTTGGTCGTGCCCTGTTTCAGCCAGCAGTGATTGCCATAAAAGGCGCAGTGATTTTATTGATCGTGGCCTATTCATTGTATTCAGCCATTGGTTCATTATTTACTGGTGGACGCGAAGTGGATGCGTCAATTGCCACCGCGTTTGGTGCGATTAATGTTCTAGGCTGTGGTTTAGCGTGGTGGTACATGGCATCACTAAATAAAAAACGCTCTTCGGGTTTAATTGATGCAGAAGTAAAGCAATGGCAAATGGACACATTATTGAGTGTTGCGGTAACAGCCAGCTTTGTGGTGGCATGGTTAATGACATTAACGCCGGCTGCTAAATATGCGGTGTATGCCGACCCATTAATGATGCTAGCGATGTCGTTTTATTTCATCAAAGTCCCATTAGATATGTTGCGTTCGGCCTTGAGAGAAATCTTCTTGATGGCACCGAGCAAAGAAATCTGCCACAGCGTAGACCAAAGTGTTGTCGCGGCAGGTAAAGAATCAGACCAAGAGATTGAATTGGCCGGTGTTGCAAAAGTCGGGCAGGAGCTGTGGATTGATGTGGACATTCTTCCTGATAATAACTGTGAAGAAATTTTGATTGAAGATATAGAACAAACTCGTCAAACCATTGAAAAACGTCTTTCTAAGTTACCGTTGAAATTGCAAATTACCGTTAATATAGCCACCTAATTCTTATCAATATTTCTTGGTTTAAGATGAAATAAAAACCACCTCAGTTTGAGGTGGTTTTTTGTTTTAGGTGTGTTGCAAAGGGCTTATAACTGACGAGCGAGCTTTTTCAATTTGGGTTCTTGTTTGATGTAGTCAACAACCACTTTAGTTAGCTCCTGAGCGCCATATTGTTGGAAGTGAGTCGTATCAGGCTTTTCAAGGCTTCCGGTACGTCCTTCATAATATGGGTATTGAGCAGGGTCGACAGCTAACCAAATATTGCTCCAACCACTACCAGCTTCATCGCCTAAACGAATCGATTCTGCCTGCATATCAATCAGTGGCACATTGTGTTTTTTGGCGGTGTCGATAACCGTTTGGGTGTAGCTGCCAAAGAAGCCATAACCATTACTGCTGTTTTGCTTGGTGACATGCTGGAGTGGATTGATCGGAGCACCGTATTCGCCTGCTGCGGTTTTTGCTCGCGCTGTAGCCGTTAACAATACTGGCTGCATTTTGTGTTTTTTAGCAAAGGCGAGGTAGCGCTCCAGCGAGTGTTGGAATGAGTAGTGTGGCTTACCAAATGGGTATTGAGGTTTGCCGTCTTCTGAGTTTGGATAAGTACACAAGTTCGCGACATCAATGGGGCCACGCTCTCCATTGGCACCATTACATTTTTCATCGTTATGACTAAATTCAATGAATAAGTAGTCGCCTGGTTTCACGTACGGTTCAAGGCTGCTGAGCCAGCGACCATTGATGAAATCGCGAGAGCTTCGGCCAGAACGAGCGGCATTAACAATCGCTAAATCACGATCAGAATATTGCAAATCAAACGCTTGGCCCCAACCCATACGCGGGTAAACATCTTGCTCGTAATTCGATACGGTTGAATCGCCAACCAAAAAGACGCGTGTCTTAGCCGATTTTATTTGATGGGCCACTTGGTCTAACTGGTCATCTTGCAATTGATATTTTGGATTGCTCTCAATATTCAAAATAGGGTGGAAAGCCAAATCGGTTAATGTGGTTGCTGACGCCAGTCCAGTGCTGGTGGTATAACCGCGATTATGTAGCACTTTCTCGGTGAGTTTTTTCATCACAGAGTGATACTTTTTATCGTAGTTTTCAGGGCTTAATATTGAGGTATCTTTCATACCTCGCTGCTCAAATGCTTGAGAGAAAGCCTGTTGAAAATTAGCACGCGCTTGCTCTAATTCTTTTAAAGGCAGGACGGGTACGTAGCCTTTCTCTACTAATTGCTGCGGGCCGTCAATACCGACAGAATTGGCTAAACCGGACACAATAACATCAGTAAATGGGTTGATGTTACCTAATGTGGTTTCACCAGGTTTAGCATCGGTGATGAGTGCGCTCATACAGAATGAACGTTTTTTATCACTTTTCAGGCAAGAAAATCCGCTGAGGTCATTGGCCGATACCACAATCGGCAACGTCATCTTACTGATACTAAGTTCATAGCGACCTTGTTTGTCGGTTTTCGCAATGACTTTCTGACCACTACTGTCAATGGCAGTTATGATGGCTGGAAAACTCATTGAAGAGTTAAGTACCTCACCTTGAAGGTTGCTGTGAGGCGGCAGGGAGATATCAGGTGTCCAACCATCCAAAATAGTATCGTTATCGTATTGTTTAATCTGCTGGTGAGTTAACTGAGGGCGATAAGCATCACTGGGTTGATTGGGGGGCACTGCTCCGGCACCAAAGTTATGGTATTCCCAGAAACGAGATTGTTCAGGTGTAAACCAAATGGTGTTTTGATTAATGTCTTTTCCGCTCATTTTATCCCAGCCGTAGATGTGATCATCCATACGGCAATTAATGAACGCAGCGTGCCCAATCGCGTTTGGATCGGCGTAGCGGCCATCTTCGAATGTTGTCGTTGGATGCCAAGGTCGGCCTAATGCGAACGATTTAGCCGGCATTTTAGGGTTTTCTTTTTTGAGATGGCAACTTTTGAAAACTAGGCCAAATGCTTGATTAATATCGGTTGCTGGTGCGGTGATGTAGCCGTACGAGTTACCTTCCGAGACGTCGTTTCTATCACGAGCGATAATTTCACTGTTTTCAATGAGTGCACCGCCATAACCGAAGATGAAATCAATGTGGCCACTGATCTTCGATTGATCAAAATAGTTCATTGGCGATTTTAGATAGAGCGTATCTTGGTAACCTTCCAGAGTGACATTTTTGAACTGGGCGTGATTACCTGGTTTGGAGATTAATAGTGCGACCGCTTGAGTTGATTTGATTTTGGTGGGGTCATCATCGGCTTTTTCTTGGTTTGCTGGGTAATCAAAGCCGTTGGCAATGGTTAAGTTTCTGGCTTTAAAGTTTTCAGCATTAATATTGACCGTGCGGCTTCCTGTTGTGCCCCATGTCGACCCATCGTCTTTTTGCGTACCGCTGGCCGTTGTGGCTGTAATGATGGTGTTGGTTTGGCTTTCACCAATGAAATAGAGATTTGGCCTCTCGATATTAAGGCGCTCTTGATAGGTGCCATTTTTAATATAGATAGTATATAAACTGTCGTCTTGTGGGGCATTGGCTAGGGCTTCTTGAATGGTTTTGTAATCACCAGAGCCATCTTGAGCGACGGTTACATTATAAAGTGCCGCGTGTAGTGGCGAAGCAAAGACTAACGCAGCCGATATTCCTAACTGGGTAAAGAGTGATTTATTCATGTTTTTAGGTTCCAAAGAAGAAAAAAAGGCTTACCAACACATGCATTTTTACAACATGGCCAATAAGCCTTTTCCGGTTTTGGTTTCATCACGCATTAAACAAAATGAAGAGGATGCGGAACCTTATTACTGCGAAAGCATAAGGCGGTTGCGGATCATTTTTATATGTTTACGCGAATGAAATATAAAGATGATTGGTTTAGTTATTTGCCCTATTAGTAGCTGTAAACCAGGCCGACACGGTAGCGTGGGCGCCAATCGTCTTTATCATCGTCGCCAGCTGCATTTTTATCGGCAGGTGTGACACCAATTTCAACAAACGGTGCCCAGCCACCACCAATACCGGTGTATGTGATTTTGCCGTTGATTTCAGAAAAACCGTATTTCTCACCATTCCACACTTCTTGACCTTCTTGCTTGATGGTGTAATCAGTACTTAGACCGAATTTCCAATCTTGAACACCGTTATAGCCTGCCGCTAATGTGATTCGGTTGTAGTGAGAGTTTGGTTTGCCAGCGGATGTTTTGAAGTTTTCATAGTGGTAACGATAGCGGATAGAGGTTGAAATATCGTCTGTTGCTTTATAGCCAAGGGTCAAGTTACCTTGGTAGCCGACTTTATCGGCACCAGATTCTAATTTAAATTGTGGTGTTAGGCTGAAGGTATCGTTAATTTTCCAACGGTAACTAATGTTAGCTTGCTGTCCGTTACCACTCATATCGCCGTAAGCATCTTCATTATTACTCTTCCATTTTGCTTCGACTTCAAAGCCAATACCACTTTTGAAGCGATGGCTTACTGCAATACGGTCAGCATGAGCACTGTCGTTTTTATCACCATATTCTGGTTTCCATTCATGTCGAATATTAATTGAAGTCGCAGAAGCGGCAGTGGAAGTCACTGCGAGAGCTAATAACGATAGAGTTAACATCTTTTTCATATTATAGTCCTTTATTTGTTTTGTTGGTTAGCATTGGAAGAATATATAAAAAATAAAATTTTATTTATTAACTCCTGTTAAATGTGATCCATGAAACATTGTTTTAAAAATTAGGATAAATAATTTTGAAATTGATCATTAATTTTATCCCCGAAAAAATACAGAGCATTAACGATTTGTTAACTGCTTGATTTATCAATTAGACTTTAGTCTGCATTTTTGAAAAATTATATTTATCTACCTAGGTATGTTTCAATTTTTATGAAACTAAAACATTGTGTTAGCTAGTTTTAACTAGATCACCAAATAACTGAAACATCGTTCCATAAATGATCGAGGCGATCACAATTACGTTTTTTGCCTATGGATGAACTATTTTATCTCGTCTATTTTAAACCTGCTATTAAGGTGCATTGATAAGGGTGATATCTAACTTAGTAGTATCTAATAATTAAAACTGAGGACAAGGAAATGTATGAAAATCGTAAGCTGGGTTTAGCATACTTATCTCCCTACATTATCGGGTTGATACTGTTTACTGCTTTCCCTTTCGTATCGTCATTTTTGATGAGCTTTACTGATTATGACTTGATGACCACACCAAACTTTGTGGGCGTTGAGAACTATCGGTACATGCTTCTTGAAGATGGCACATTCTGGAAATCAATGAACGTGACATTTTTGTACGTTTTCTTGACCATTCCAGTAAAACTGGCTTTTGCTCTTCTTATCGCTTTTATCTTGAACTTTAAACTTCGTGGTATTGGCTTCTTCCGTACTGCTTATTACATCCCGTCAATTCTAGGTAGTAGTATTGCTATCGCCGTTTTATGGCGTGCATTGTTTGCTATTGATGGTGTGCTGAATGGACTACTTGGTGTTATCGGCCTCGATCCAATCAACTGGTTAGGTGAACCTTCATTTGCACTCTTTTCTATCACTTTATTACGTGCGTGGCAGTTTGGTTCGGCGATGGTTATTTTCTTAGCTGCGCTACAAAACGTACCACAGTCTCAATATGAAGCGGCCATGATTGATGGTGCAAGTAAGTGGCAAATGTTCATGAAAGTGACGGTGCCTCTTATTACCCCAGTTATTTTCTTTAACTTCATTATGCAAACCACCCAAGCATTCCAAGAGTTTACTGCGCCATACGTAGTAACCGGTGGCGGCCCGATGAAATCAACGTATTTAATCTCACTATATATATATGAAACAGCATTTAAATACTTTGATATGGGATATGGTAGTGCTTTGGCATGGTCTTTATTTGTCGTCGTAGCCATATTTACAGCAATTACATTCCGCTCATCAAAATACTGGGTTTTCTACTCTGGCGATAAAGGTGGGAAATAACAATGAATACTATAGCTACGAAAGATAATAAAATGAATACTTCAGTAGAAGCTGCAAATGCAGAAAATAATCGAACTATTCGTCGTGAAAAAATTAATGCATTTATTCGTTATTCTGTATTAATCATTGTTGGTTTTATGATGCTGTATCCACTTTTATGGATGTTTACCGCAGCATTTAAGCCAAACCATGAAATTTTCACTTCAATGAGTTTAATCCCAAGTGAATGGAGTTTAGACGGCTTTATCAATGGCTGGAAAACCGGTACAGAGTTTACCTTTGGTCATTACATTATTAATACTTTCTTATATGTATTGCCTAAAGTGTTTTTTACTGTGGTGTCTTCAACCATTGTGGCGTACGGCTTTGCTCGCTTTGATATTCCATGGAAGAAGTTTTGGTTTGCAACATTAATTGCCACCATCCTTCTACCACAAACGGTGCTATTGATTCCTCAGTACCTAATGTTCCGTGAGATGGGGCTATTAGATAGTTATTTGCCGCTGTATTTACCACTGGCATTTGCAACACAGGGCTTCTTTGTCTTCATGCTCGTGCAGTTCCTACGTGGTGTACCAACGGATATGGAAGAAGCCGCCATGATTGATGGTTGTAACTCAATGCAAGTGTTATGGCATGTGGTGGTCCCTGTGATCCGCCCAGCGATCATCTCTGTTGCTTTGTTCCAGTTCATGTGGTCGGTGAATGACTTCTTAGGCCCACTTATCTACGTATCGAGTGTAGAAAAATATCCAATTGCGCTTGCTCTGAAAATGTCCATCGACGTGACAGAAGGTGCTCGTTGGAATGAGATTTTAGCAATGGCGTCTATCGCAATCATTCCTTCCATCGTGGTGTTCTTCATGTCTCAAAAATACTTTGTTGAAGGCGTCTCAAATAGCGGCATTAAAGGTTAATTTCGGAGTAATAAATCATGGCTCAAGTTAAATTTAAAAAATTAGAAAAAGTATATTCCAATGGTTTTAAAGCGGTTCATGGCATTGATCTAACGATTCAAGATGGTGAGTTTTTAGTGATTGTTGGCCCATCAGGCTGTGCGAAATCAACCACATTACGTATGTTGGCGGGGTTGGAAAATATCAGTGGTGGCGAAATCCAAATTGGTGATCGTGTGGTGAATAACCTGGCGCCAAAAGATCGTGGTATTGCGATGGTATTCCAAAACTATGCTCTTTATCCACACATGACTGTTGAAGAGAACCTAGCGTTTGGTTTGAAACTGCAAAAATTGCCAAAAGAAGAAATTGAACAGCGTGTTAAAGAAGCGGCTGCAATCTTAGAAATTGAAGATTTGCTCGATCGTCTTCCACGCCAGCTTTCTGGTGGTCAAGCCCAGCGTGTCGCGGTAGGGCGTGCGATTGTGAAAAAACCAGAAGTGTTCTTGTTCGATGAACCTCTATCGAATCTGGATGCAAAATTACGTGCTTCGATGCGTGTTCGTATCTCGGATATTCACAAACATTTAAAAGCCAGCAATAGCCCAGCAACCTCAGTGTATGTGACGCATGACCAAACCGAAGCGATGACGATGGGAGACCGAATTTGTGTGATGAAGCTAGGTGAAATCATGCAAGTGGATACCCCTGAGGAGCTTTATAACAATCCTAAAAACATGTTTGTCGCCGGCTTTATTGGTGCGCCGGAAATGAACCTCAATGAAGTGACTTTAACCGAAGAAGGTAACGATTTGTATGCTGAATTAGAGGGTCAACGCCTTTTAATTTCAAAAGAGAAAGCTGGAAATATCAAATTAAATGGCTACACCAAAACGGTATTTGGTGTGCGTCCAGATGATATTACCGTTGCTACAGATGAAGACGATGATTCTAACGTGTTACGTGGCGATATCATTCGTATGGAGAATATGGGGCATGAGGTGTTTGTTTACTTCAAAGTGGCAAGTAAAACATTAACCGCTCGTGTGCCTGTAGATGTAGTCAAAAGCCGTGTCGGTTTTGGCTCAGAAAAGAATGTACGTTTCAAAGTACAAATGGAAAAAACTCACATTTTCGATGCCGTATCAGAAAAAAATATTTCATTAGATAACTAAAACTATATTTAAAGGACTGATTATGAATAAACATCTAATAACGACTGTCACTACACTTGCTCTTGCGGTGGCTTCGGCTAACGCATTTGCAAAAACGGAATTACGCATGTCTTGGTGGGGCGGGAATGAACGTCACCAAGCAACTAACGCGGCGTTAGAAAAATTCCAAGAGAAATATCCTGATATTACAGTGAAAGGTGAGTACACAGGTTGGGACGGCCACTTATCTCGATTGACAACGCAAATTGCCGGTAACACTGAGCCAGATGTGATGCAAACCAACTGGAACTGGATGCCTATCTTTTCGAAAGACGGGAACGGTTTCTATGATATGAATTCCCTGTCGAAGGAGCTAGGGGTTTCTAATTTCACCGACGCTTCGATCGAAATGAGTACTAATGCTGGTAAATTAAACGGTTTGCCTGTGAGTATGACGTCTCGAGTTTTCTATTTTAATAAAGACACTTGGGCTAAGGCGGGACTTGCTTATCCGAAAAATTGGGATGAGTTGATGCAAGCAGGCCAAGTATTTAAAGAAAAATTGGGTGAGAAATATTACCCACTCGTCATTGAAGCCCGTGATGTGTTTGCAATGAACCGTTCTTATATGATTCAAAAACACAACAAAGACATCATCGGCACTGATGGTATGTTGAAATTTGATCAAAATGAAATGAAAGAGTTCTTCCAATTGTATGCAGATCAAGTGAAGAACCATGTGTTCCCATCCACGAAAGAGTTCGCTTCATACGGTCGTGGTAACCTTTATGAAATGCGCCCTTGGATTGAAGGTGAGTTCGGTGGTGTGTACATGTGGGACTCTGCGATTGCGAAATATGCCGATAACCTAAAACCACCAATGCAACTTGAACTAGCCGATTACCCAATGGTAGACGGTGCGACGGATGCAGGTTTGCTGTCTCGCCCATCTATGCTGTTCTCAATTGGCCGTAATACTAAGCACCCAGAGGAAGCTGCAAAATTAATTAACTTCTTACTCAATGATCCTGATGGTGTTCAAGCGCTTGGGTTAAGCCGCAGTATTCCATTGAGCAAAAGTGGCCTAGATATTCTGACTAACAATGGTCAACTGGATAAATCTAGCTTGCAATACTTGGGCTATCAACAAGCTCTGAATGTTCCAACGAAGATTGTGACAACGCCATATACGGATAATGCGCAATTAATGGAATTATTCAGCGAAGAAATGCAGCACATTGATTACGGTAAATCGACACCTGAAGAAGCCGCGCAAAGTTTCTTAAGTAAAGGTAATCGTTTATTGAAAAAATTAACCCGTTAATAATGTGATTTTTATATTTACGCTTTTTACATTGTAGTTGTGATCCACATTCCCTACCTCTATACGGGGTAGGGCTTTTTTCAGAACCCTGCCAGATCTCCGATATTCAATGAATAAAAGCAGAAGAATAGGGCAAGGCGATGTTGTTCTGTTATGGAGAAACGTATTTATGGAGAATGAGCGACAAGTTGTGGTATCACCAATGCCGCTACAAGGTCATTTTACTTCTATCCAACAAGCGTTGAATTCATTCCCTGATGATGGGCAAGCCTATCAAATATTGATTAAACCTGGCGTGTATTATGAACGGGTTAATGTCACTCGCGATAATGTACACCTCATCGGCTACGGCCAAGAAAACACCATCATTACTGCTTCTTGCTATAACCAACAAATTCAACATGATGGCAGTATTCCAGGCACTTATGGCTCAAGAACCGTGTGTATAGACGCAAAGCAGTGTTCAGTCAGTCAATTAACCATCCGTAATGATTTTAAATTTTTAGAAAACCAAGCTCGACCTGAGCGTTTAAGAATTCGTCACACTCAGTCTGTTGCTTTGTTGATTGGTAATCATGCTGACTGCGTTCACTGTGAACAGGTTCAGCTTGAGAGTTATCACGATACCTTATTCATTAATGGTGGTCGTAGCTATTTTCATCGTTGCCGGATTAGTGGTGCGATTGATTTTATTTTTGGCGCAGGTCAGGCGGTATTTACCCATTGTGACATCGTGGCGCGTAACCGAACTGATGTAAAAGGCGATCATGTCTATGGTTATGTCACCGCACCCAGTTCGCCTAAACATCAACCATTAGGGTTTGTTTTTCTGCAGTGCAAATTATTAAAGGAAGCCGGTGTGCCTCAAGGCAGTTATGCGCTTGGCAGGCCGTGGCACCCAACCAGTCAGTTTTACGATGGACAATATGCTGATCCAGATGCAATCGGCCACTGCGCTTTCGTCGACTGCTTAATGCAAGATCATATTTTTGGCTGGGATAAAATGTCGGGTAAAGGTAAGGAAGGCGATGTTGTCTGGTTTTATCCGCATGAGTCCCGCTTTGAAGAATTCAATAACTTTATCATCAACGCAAACCAACAGATTGAAAATAAAAGAATACTGACTTATTCGCTTTCAGATGAACAGCATAAGAATCTGATAGAGAGAGTCAAACAATGCTTATCTCCTTGGTTTCAATCTTCATATCAATTTTAGATTTCATCTTATTTTAGGAGTTTTACATGGCACGACAATCTTCCCTTAGATTAATGACGGATTATTATCAGCACATCCTCGATCGTTTCTTAAATCAAGAGTTATATGTGCTGGCTGATGGTGCCGATACACTCAATGATAAGCCCGTTTATTGGACTTACCCAGATGGTAAGAAAGTCGTAATGAGCAACTTTGCCAGTCAACAAAATGTGCTGCGTGGATTAGTGAGTTTATCTGTAATTAGCGGTGATTCACATTGGCAGGATGTGGCACATAAAATGGCTAAGCAGTTTTTAGACAATTACACCGATGCAGAAAGTGGCTTATTTCATTGGGGTGGGCATCGTTTTATCAATCAACAAACCGGTGAAATTGAAGGGCCTGCCAGTAAAGAGCGCGTGCATGAATTAAAGCATCATTTTCCGTTTTATGAATTCTTGTACCAAGTGGATGCAGAAAAAACGACTCAGTTCTTACACGGTTTTTGGGCGGCGCATGTGTTGGATTGGCAAAAACTCGATTTAAGTCGTCATGGGCAATATGGCGTGGCGCCAGTAGAAAATGTATTTACCCATCACCAACCTCAGCCGGTGGTAGACCCAACGCAATGGCCCCAGTTACCCGAAACAGTCGGTTTAACCTTTGTGAATGCCTCAACAGATTTGATTTACGCGGCGACTTTTTATTCTAAATACAAAACCGAAGTGCACGCGGAAATGTGGGCGAAGCATTTGTACAAACAGTTTGTGTTGGCGCGTCACCCAGAAACAGGGATGCCGGTGTATCAATTTTCTTCACCGCTGCAACGCGAACCTATCCCTGATGATGACAGCCTGACTTATTCTTGGTTTGGAGACCGTGCGAAGCGTCAATTTGGCCCTGAGTTTGGTGATATTGCGCGTGAAGCGAATGTGTTGTTCCGTGATAGTTGGCCGGTGGTGGTGGATAACCCGTTGGCAATTTTAGAGTGTGCAAAGCAAACTGGTGATGAAGACATGTTGGCGTGGGCCGTAAGTGGTATTAAGGCTTATTTCAAACACGCTTGGGATATGATGGAAAATAAAATCGTCCCAATGTGGAATAGTGGCCATGACATGACGGGCTATGTGTTCCCGCGTGATGGGTATTACGGTAAGAAAGGCACAGAACTAAAGCGTCAAGATGTGGATCCTGCCTACCTATTGCCACTTATTCGAGCCTCTATTGCCAGCAAAGATATTGAGATAAGAGAGCTGACAGCCACCATGTTCGCCCGCTTTGAACTTGGCCTCATTTCACCGGATACCATGTGGCTAACGGAAGTGAATACCAACACACAGATTGCCTCTCCGTATTTGTTGTTCGCTTTGCTCGATCTGCATGAAAAGACAGGTCAAGATAAGGTATTAATGCTAGCAGATTCTATTGGTAAGAATATAATAGATAAGCACTTTCATCGTGGCTATTTCTTACCATCAGAGCAACATCGTTTTGCTCGTTTTGATGACCCTGCCTCTTTTGCGCTCATTGCACTTGAAGCCGCTCACCAAGGGAAATACGCCGATATTCCAAGACACATTTCTAATGGCGGTTATTTACATGGCGAAGTGAGCCTAGGTGACCGTATTGAAACCGTGTACGACCGAGATATTATTTACGGAGTAACCATAGAGTAGAGGCATGAATTTCCCTTTTTCGTCTTTAAAAGATCGCCCATTAACGATACGTAAACGCCATAAGGTTTTATTAATTCGTGATGTATTTCCTTTAGCGTGGCCGATTTTTATTGAGCTGTTATGTGTCGTGTTAATGGGCATCATTAGTACGATTTTGGTGAGCCGTCTCGGCCAAGCCCAAACCGCCGCAATTGGTATTAGCGACAGTTTTACCTACATCATGTACTCGGTTCTGGCGGCCATTGAGCTTGGCGGCACGGTGATTGTGGCGCAATCTTATGGCCGTAGGAACAGTGAGCAAGCGATTGATCAAGCCAGACAAACGATCAGTTTGAACACATTGATTGCCGTTTTGTTTTTGGTTGTTGTGGTACTCGGTGGTAAGCCTTTGCTCGAAGTGGTGGCTTATGGTGCGGAACCGGAAGTCATTCATCTGGCTGAAGTGTATTTGGCCTCGATGGCGCTAAGCTATCCTGCTCTGGCCATTACTTTGGCGGGCAGTGGGGTGTTACGTGCTGTAGGGAACAGTAAGTTGCCAATGCGAGTTAATATTCTCACTAACTTGCTCAATATTGCGTTTAGTTACCCGTTGATTTACGGGGTGGGCGATTGGCAAGGTTGGGGGCTGCTTGGCGCTGGTCTGGGGGTTTCTCTAGCTCGTTGGGTGGGCGCGGGTATTATTTTGGCGTATTTGGCGAAAAACTCACGTTTTGTTATTCCATTTAAACTGTATTTCACTCAATTTAGCCGCAAAACGTTAAGCGATATTTTGGGTATTGGTATCCCTGCTAGTGTGGAATCACTGATGTTCAACATTGGCAAAATGATCACCATTCTTATGGTGGCGGGCATGGGCACCGTTGCGATGGCAGGTAACGTGATTGCGTTCTCGATTATCTTAATGATCAACATTCCAGGAAACACACTTGGCATGGCTGCAACGGTGATTGTCGGTAAACGTTTAGGGCAAAACAGACCTAAGATGGCGCAGCAAGAATTGATGTTGATTTTCGTGGCATCCACTATTTTATTAGTGGTTTCAACCTTGCTCTTTGTGCCATTCATTCATCAAATTGCCCAACTTTATACCTCAGAAGAGTCAGTCATCGATGTGGTGGTGAATCTGTTTTATCTGAACGCGCTCTTCATGCCTATTTGGGCGGCATCCTTTGTGCTTCCTGCGGCGTTTAAAGGGGCAAAAGACGTGAAATTTACCATGTGGGCAGCGATCATCAGCATGTGGGGCTGCCGCATTTGCTGCGGTTACCTCTTCGGTGTGGTGCTTGGTTTTGGAGTGTATGGGGTATGGATTGGCATGTTCAGCGATTGGATTGTACGCGGTTCATTATTTTTTATTCGTTTGTCTAAACAAAAATGGCTGGCGAGGTATTATCGCGATAACACAACGATCAGTTAAATATCATTGAAGTCTGAAGCTCTCTATAAACCCCAATCAGCGATGGTTGGGGTTTTGTTTTTAGTGTTGTTTTACTGACCTTTCATTCATTTGTTGTGATCTTTTTAACAAATTGTCATTTATGAACCATTGTTTTGAAAATAATAGCTATGCTTTTCATTGATGTTTTTACTCAAGACATCATGGACTTTATGAAAGGATGAGAATGAACAATGAATAAAAATATAATGAAAACGAAACTCGCCCAAAGTATGACTTTTGCTTTGCTATTTGGTGCCTCGAGCGTTGTGATGGCTGGGCCTGTTGGTTATGCCAGCTTGAATGGCGGTACAACCGGCGGTGAAGGTGGTCAGGTTGTGTATGCGACAACAGGTACAGAGATAAACCAAGCCATGTGTAGTCGTGAGGCTGATGATACACCGTTGATCATTTATGTTTCTGGCGTTATCAATCATGGAAACACGGGAAAAGTATCAGGAAGCTGTGATACCACAGGCGATGAAATTCAATTCAAACGTGTCAGTAACATTTCTCTTATCGGGACAGGAGATGGGGCTTTATTTGACGAAATTGGTATCCACTTACGTGAAACGTCCAACATCATTATTCGTAATATTCATGTACGTAATGTAAAGAAATCGGGTTCACCCACCTCTAATGGTGGTGATGCCATTGGTATGGAAACCGATGTTCACAATGTCTGGATTGATCACAATGAATTAGAAGCCTCTGGCGGTGAAAAAGATGGCTACGATTCTTTGATTGATATGAAAGCGGGCACTCAGTATGTCACCGTCTCTTATAACTATATTCATCACTCTGGCCGTGGTGGTTTGATGGGGTCGAGCGACAGTGATACCGAGAATACTTATGTGACGTTCCACCATAACCGTTATGAAGATATTGATTCTCGCCTACCTTTACTACGTCATGGTACGGCTCATGCTTTCAATAACTATTATGATGGTATCGAAAAGTCTGGCATGAACCCACGCATCGGCGGGCAAATTAAAGCGGAAAATAATCATTTTGCCAATGCACAAAACCCGATAGGCACCTTCTACACCGATGATATGGGCTTTTGGGATGTCTCTGGAAACATTTTTGAAAATGTCACTTGGGTTGCAAATGATACTAACCATCCAGCAGGCCCAGATCCGGTTTCGACGACTTCCATTTCTATCCCATATAGTTATTCATTAGATGATGCTGAATGTGTTAAAGATATTGTGCTTGCTACGGCTGGGCCTAATAACGGCTTTGCAGTGTCTGATGGTGATTGCAGCGTTGAAAGTGGTGGAGACACTGGAAACGGCGGAGATACAGGCAATGGTGGCGATAACGGTTCTGGCGGTGAAGACGGTTCAGGTGGTGATAATGGTTCAGGTACACCGTCAACAGAAAATCTCGCTTTAATTGCTGGTTCAGATGGTTCAAGTAAAGGTCACGGCAGCTATGGTGATGTTCGTGATGGTGATATGAGTTCGTATTGGTCGCCATCAAGCTCTACTGGCCGTATTTCTTTGAAGTGGGGTGAGGCGCAAACAATCAGTACCGTGATCATTCGTGAAGCCGCTGGATTTGAAGGCCGTATTACCAGCTGGACATTAACTAATAATGATAATGGTGATGTGCTAGCGACAGGGTCTGGAGCTGGTACGATTACTTTCTCTGCTACCACATTGAACAAAGTGAATTTCAATATTACTGGCTCGAATGGAACACCAGCAGTTGCAGAGTTTGAAAGTTATTAAGCCTTAGTGCTCTAAGACTAAATTCATTTTTATCATTACTTTTTCAAAGCGCTCAAATTGGGCGCTTTTTTATATTTTTCATGTTTGAGTCAATTTAGTATATCTTGTTATTACCTATTCCTAACTAGCATCAATGATATGTTACTTGAAGGTATTGAAACTTTACTGGTATTAGAAAGCGAAAAAACCATGAGCCGCGTTGGTAGTCAGTTATACATTAGTCAGTCGGCGGTGAGTAAGCGCATTGCTTTGCTTGAAAAAAAACTGGGTAAGAAATTGATTGTACCTGACGGTCGACATGTAAGGTTGACACCGGCGGCTAAAGAGCTGATTGCGAGTGTCGGCCCTACCTTTCATGAATTACAAGGGCGGATCTATGAGCAGCATGACGTGCAAGATCAAACCATCATTCGACTCGACTGTTCAGAAACGCTTGTAGCAGGGTATTTATCACCGATGATGGGGGCTTATTTTCACATCGATAGTGCTATTCGTATTAGTACTCATCATACGCCAAGAATTGTAGAGCGTGTTCAGTCTGGTAAGGCAACCATTGGATTCTGCGCTGGCGATTTGCCGGCCCAGCATGGTTTAAAAGCCATTCGACTGTGTGAAGAACCGTTCGTTCTGGTGAGTAAACACGTATTGCATCAATTACCATCTCAAGTGATCACCAACGACCTGACCAACCCAGCCAACCGCTATCAGCTCGATGTACTGACTCAGCTTGGCATTGAGCCAACAATGGAAATGGATTCTTATACCGCGGCAGCACAATTAGCCTTAGGAGGGGTATTAACGGCACTCGTGCCATTGTCGATTGTTAAAACCCTGCAGATTGAAGAACGTTTTTGCTTTTATTTTGAGGAGTTGAAGCCATTATTTCGGCCGGTGCATTTATGCTGTCGGCCGAATATTTATAGCCATGAGCGAGTTAAAAAATTGATAGAAGCCATTGCTGATGCTGTTCCCACAGGAGCTTAAAGGCCATGGTCATCGACATAATAATCACCAGAGGGCGTACCACTTTTTGACCATTACCCAGCACGACTTTGGCGCCTAGTCTTGCCCCTAGAAAGTTACCGACGGCCATGGTTAAACCCAACTCCCAAATGGGTAAGCCCGCCATGATAAAAAAGGAGAGAGCCGCAATGTTTGAAGTAAAGTTCAAGATCTTGGTTTTTGCGGTGGCCACCACGAGACTACAGCGGCCAATAGCGACAAAACAAACAGCGAATATCGAGCCTGTACCTGGGCCTAAAAAGCCATCGTAAAATCCAACGCTTGTGCCTATGAGTAGTGCAAATGCCGCTTGAGATAGCTTGGCTTTCTCATCGGGCAATGGTGTTACAGAAGATGAAAACAAGAAGTAGCTTGAAATGGCAATAAGCACAATGGGAATAATGCTCATTAATAAATCTGGTTTGATGACTTGTACCGCTTCAGCACCTAGAGCCGAACCGATAAAAGTGCAAGCGATAGATAACCACATGGATTGAAGTTTCACCGTACCGCTGCGAATGAAATATAAGCTTGCTGAAAAACTACCAAATGAACTTTGAAGTTTATTGGTCGCTAACGCTTGTGCAGGGGGGATACCTGCCGCCAACAATGCCGGCAAGGTTAATAAGCCACCGCCGCCCGCCATAGCATCAATAAAGCCTGCCAACATCGCCACTGCGACCAACAGAGCCATGATCTCAATAGAAAGTTCCATTTTGAGTAACCAAAGTTTGATGAGAAAAGATGGCGAGACTATATCATTGAATTTTCAGTAAGATTAGCAAAAGGGTGGAATTGCACCTATTCCAAAATTTCATCATTTATAGGTGATGTCTCAGAAACTAATTTTACGGCTTCGCTTAGTGATAAAGGCTTATAAAATAAGAAACCTTGTAGATACTCGACTTTATGCTTTATCAGGTAGTCGGCCTGTTGCTGCGTTTCTACGCCCTCCGCTACGATTTGTACCTCCAGATCATGAGCAAGCTGAATAATATTATTCAATATTGGTGCGTTTACCGATTCCACTCCAATGGTATTGATAAAGCAGCGATCAATTTTCAAATAATCAAAATCAGTATCTTGCAGTACGGCAAGGGAGGTATGACCGGTACCAAAATCATCAATAGCCACCACAATACCGAGTTTACGAATATCGGTTAACACGCGTCTGCCAGCTTCATCCAATAATTGACGCTCGGTAATTTCAATACATAGTTGAATATTTTGTGCTTTGAATCGTTGGGCCAAATTATGAAATCGCGAGATACAATTGGGCTGTGACAGGTAAGTAGGAGGGACATTGATTCCTAAATGAAAATTCATATCCTTGTGAACTTTGTCTTCCCAATCTTTGAGCGCTTGCTCTAATACAAAGTCAGTGACGGCATTGATTTGCCCATGTTGCTCAGCCAAAGGAATAAAAATATCAGGTCGGATTAAACCATTATTTGGATGATTCCAGCGAATTAGCGCCTCCACAGCCCCTATTTTGTCGGTTTTGCTATCAATGAGCGGTTGATACACTAGATAGAATTGATGGTTTTTTAATCCTTTTTTAAGATCTTCAATTAAGGAGCGACGACCTTTAGCCCAAAATGAAATCAGATAGAAAAGAACTGAAATGATCAAAGAAATGGGAATGGCACTGAGTAGATAAATGGTTCTTTTTTCACGTATGAGTTTTTTACTTGGTTCAACGTAGACTTTAAAATGCATGTCTGTCGATTGAGCGGAGACATTATAGTCGTGTGGGTACTGAGTGTTGATCTCCGGGTAATACAATCCTGAAGCAAATAAGTGAGAATCGGATACACGGTCATCAGAATTGACGCCAAGCCTTATATTCAGGTAGGCGCTATCAATGATTGAAAGCGCAAATCGAGTGGGATTATTTTTATCCTGATCGACAACGATTAAGCTACGTTGGTGATATTTTGGCAAGTCGTATAAAAATTCGCCATGCTGAAGAAGGTTGCTTGGGATTCGATACTGTTCGAAGTGAGTGCCGGTGACCGAGCGTTTTGACGAGCAAGTTATTTTGCTATTTTCAACGAGAAACATTTCTCTCAAATAGGCTTCGAATAATAAATCGTGCTGTATCTGTTTGCAGTTTTGAGCATCATAAAGCGCTTGCTGATTTTCATCTCTTAGTTCATTAACGAGTACTTCGATTCGACTTACATAGGTCGTGGCGACCAACTGTAATGTGTTTTTAATGCTCAACTCGCTGAAGTAGACGCTCATTGCCAAAATGAAAGGTAGGGGAGCCATCAAGGTGATGATAACTTTTCGAAAAGCGGTTGGGCTTATGGTTGAGTTTGGCATGTATCCGTGCTCTTTATTGCAAGCAAATGTATTCCCATTTGGGGTAAGAATATGACACTTCCACTTGCCGTATTGTCATTCAATTATCGGGAATAAGAATCTTTAATTATTTGACCATTATGTTAATCGGGTTAAAGAGAAAAACCAAGATAATACTCCCACTAAAACTGTAGGTTTTGATTCAGATAGCAAAAATTTAGCAAGGTGAGAACCGCTATACTACACTCAGCATGATAGCAAGGTGGGCTTGAATGGAGCTTTAACGAGCGGGAGGCTAGCATGACTCATGAAGACCGTATCGAAGATCTTGAACATCAAATCTATATTGCTTATGCAGAAGGTGATTACCAACAAGCGACTCAACTTGAGAAGCAGCTGAAAAAAATTCGTGGACATTCAATGCAGCACAGAGAGCATTTGAGTGAACCTTATTCTCTAGAAGGGCATGTGTTTGTTGATGATGATTAATCGTTGTAAGCAATGATTCATGACTATACGCAAAGTGGCGGCTAATGTTATTTAGCCGCCACTTTTTTTATTTGTTGCTAAGCCCTACGTTGTTACTCACATAAATGGCAAAATTTAAGCTAGAATACGGCTTTCTGATAATACGATACAAAATAAATATGATCGGTTTGTGGTTATTCTTTGCGGTTGTGAGTGTGGTGATTCTGCTGCACCACTTATTGACACGAACATTTGCGAATAAAATCTTTCGTAACCCCTTCTCTAAATTTCTGTTTTATGTTTCTGCGATAATTGGTACCCCCATCCATGAAGCATCTCATGCATTAATGGCGATCTTGTTTGGGCACAAAGTCCATAAGATTTGTTGGTTTCAAGTCGGTAAAGATGGTCGGTTAGGTTATGTTGAACATAATTGGAACCGTCGTTCTTTATATCAATCAATCGGATGCATTTTTATCGCCTTAGCGCCATTAGCAAGTGCATTTGCGGTCATCACCTTGCTTTATCATTTTATGAATATGCCAAGCCTGCCAACGTTTGTTTTGGATGTTGATGTGGCCAATGTTTATACCGTGAGTATGGCTGCCTTACAATATTGTTGGCATGCGAGCGAAGTGTTACTCAATCACGCATTGAGTTCACCCAGGGCCGGATTGAGCTTATTGGTTGCCTCTTTGATTTGTTTTCATTGCATACCGAGTAAGGCCGATTTTAATAACGCGCTTAAAGGTTCTGTGATTGTAATCGCTCTGGTTACGGTGCTATGGGGGCTTTCGCTATACTTTAATTTGTTTCATCAACAGTGGATGTTGGCTGCGTTTAACTTCTCTGTTAATGTGTCGAGCTTTGTCCTGATCACTTCGGTTTTATCAATGTGTTGGTGGTTTATCTTAGTTTTACCAAGCGTAATTTTAAGATCGTGATTTATTTTTTAAGCCTCAACGGTTGATAGACCATTCGTTGAGGCTTAGTGGTTGAAAAATGTTAGTACTTACTTATCGGCGAAGGTATAACGTTCTAACCAATGAGCGTAAGGTGCAGGAAGAATCCAAGAAGGTTTTTCAACGTTGAGTGCTTTTGCCAAACGATAGGTGTAATGAGGGTCTGCCAAGTAGGCTTTGCCTATCATGACTTGATCCATTTGGCCTTCAGCGACAACGCGTTCTGCATCTTCGGGTTTATCTATACCCCAAGCAGACGCTACCGGTAGGCCTGTTTCTTGGCGTATACGTTCTGAAATCGGTGCAAGAAACGCGGGGCCCCAAGGCACTTGAGCGGTGGGCGTGTTAAAACCAACGCTGACATTCACCATATCCAAACCATTCGCTTTCATTGTATTGAGCATGGCGACGGACTCTTGCAGCATGGTTTCATCTTCGCCATCAAATTCAACCACACCAAGACGAATAGTCAGAGGTAGATGCTCTGGCCACACTTCACGTACCGCGTTGAACGTTTCCACTAAGAATAGTGAACGATCCTGACCATATTGATCATCACGCTGATTGGTATGACGAGAAAAGAAACTTTGTGCTAAATAACCGTGAGCAAAATGCAGTTCTAGCCATTCAAAGCCGGCTTCTAATGCACGTTTAGCGCCTGCTACAAAATCTTGCTTCACACGTTGAATGTCATCAAGCGTCATGGCTTTTGGTGTTTTTGGTAAATTGGCACCAAAAGCGATGGCTGAAGGGGCGATGGTGTCCCAGCCTTGAGCATCAGATGAATCAATATGATCATCGCCTTCCCATGGAATATTAGCGCTGGCTTTACGGCCTGCGTGGCCAATTTGAATGCCGGCAACGCTGCCGTTTTGTTTGATGGTCGTGGCTACTTTCGCCAATTCATTTGCTTGCTCATCATTCCAGATACCCAGGCATTTTGGCGTAATACGACCTGCTGGTGATACGGCTGTCGCTTCGACAATCACAACACCTGCGCCGCCACGAGCAAGACCAGCATAGTGAATGTGATGCCAATCATTCGCCACACCGTCGATTGCCGAATATTGGCACATAGGCGGAACAGCAATGCGGTTTTTTAATTCAATGCTTTTAATTGTTAAAGGTTGGAATAATGCAGACATAAGCTTCCTTGGTTTCAACCATGAAATAAATAGTGGAAACCAGTATAAGAGAGGCGGGAAGAATATTTGAATGACTTAATACAATATTGAATATGATTTCAGCGCATATTTAAAAGAGTGACCGAATCTGCTCAAGTACGATCAATTGGTCAAAGTACGGCTAGAAAGGGCTGTCTTTTTTCAACTCATTACACATCTCAACAATGGCAAGCGAGAGCCCGGACTTGATAACTTGTTGCTGTCTTTGTAACTGCATTTGATAAAAATTTAAATCAATATCGCCATCTGGCTCTGCAACATGCAACGAAACCATATTCATACGGTTTGTTAAATGGAGAGATTTAAGATACTGAATGATGGTGGGATCAGTAAATTCATACTCTGAACCATCACTGTTGAGTTTGTTTCTTATTTTGATGATATCTTCAATATCATGATAAATATCATCGGGTAGTACACCAAGGCCAAACAACAGTTTTAGCCGGACGGTGAGATCACCAAGTGGGCCAGAATCTTGCAGTAACGGGCCGACGACGGATTGTACGGCAAAGTTATCCTTGCGGAAGATCCTTTTAATCAGCGCATCAATCGACTCATTAAAAATGTCTACCGTTTGAATAAAGAAACCTCGCACAGTCGGCGTTTGGTTTAGTCGTTCAAGAATGTCAGTTTCGTTTAGTTCTTCGCTCATTACTTCTTCTAAATTTCATTAGGAGCCTAAGTTAGGCTCCTAAACGTTGGTTTTTAAAGTCCGTTTTCTAAAGCCCGGCACTTTATAAATAGTGCTTTTATAACTCTTGGTATAGTTTTTCTATTGTTTGAATTTCACGGCTGTGTTCATCAAGGCCAGTATAATGCGCTAATGCTTTTTTAATACCTTGATCTTGAATAGATTTTTGTAACTCAACGGCTTGTGGGTCCGTATCATTACGGTATTTACAAGCGGCTGCAATCCCTTTTAATAATGAAATATTTTCTGTACCGTATTCAATTGTGCCAAGTAACGGTTTGATCAAACGGTCATTGGCTCCAAGTTTGCGGATTGGCTGACGCCCCACACGGTCAACTTCATCGACTAAATAAGGGTTAGCAAAGCGATCTAGGATTTTATTGATGTAGGCGGCGTGCAATTCGCGATCAAATTGATAGCGTTGGATCAGCACCTCACCACTTTCAAACATGGCTTGTTTTACATCAAAATAAATTTCAGGGTCCTCAATGGCTTCACGGATGGTTTTATGTCCTTTTAGACAACCTAAGTAGGCCGTAATGCAGTGACCGGTATTCAACGTGAATAGTTTACGTTCAACAAAGGCCATTAAGTTATTGGTTTTTTCCATCCCTGCAATGTCTGGGATTTCACCCTTAAACTGCCCTTCATCGACGATCCATTCGCTAAAGCTTTCTACGGTCACTTCAAGTGGATCATCGTTAGCCGCTTCGGCTGGTGGCACAATTCGATCGACCGCTGAATCGACAAAGCCAATCAATTCATCGGCTTGATTATGAAGGCTTGGAGCGAGATATTTATAGACTTCACCTTTTAGATGAGTGGTGCCTCGAACCATATTTTCACAAGCAATGATATTTAGCGGTGAGGTGTTGCCGGCTTCAAATCGCTTAGCAATGCCGGTTGCTATGGTTTTAGCAATAATATCAAGTACATTTGGACCCACTGCTGTTGTGACGAGATCCGTATGAACGATACGCTCAATGACATCGTCACTTGCCGAGTTCACCGCCGTTACATGGCTGACGGTATCAATTTGGCATTTAGAGCCTACTACTTTGACTTTATATTCTTGTTTGTGACTGATTTGATCAACCAATGGGGCGTTAACGTCTGCAAAAGTAACTTGAACATCAGCATCTGACAGTAGTTTACCAATAAACCCACGGCCGATATTTCCTGCACCAAAATGAACTGCATTTTTCATAATAAATTCCTACGATTAAACTTTTTGGGTGAGGCCAGATGTATAGGGGAACACCTGACCTCTAATATGAGAGTCAATTAAGCGGCTTGGTTGCCTTGCAGTATTTCTAATACTTCTTCTACATCATCTGTTGACGTTAATCTCTCAATAGCATCAGGGTCATCTAACGCATTTGTTATCGTAGTAATTACTTGAATGTGTTCATCATTTTTAGCTGCAATACCAATGACAAGTTTAGCAATCTCATCGTCGTCTTCGCCAAATTGAACCCCTGATGGGTACTGGCAAATGACGATACCGGTTTTGAGCACACGATCTTTTGCTTCGACTGTACCATGTGGCACAGCAATAGATTCGCCAAGGTAGGTCGAAACTAGTTGCTCACGTTCGAACATGGCATCAACGTATTCAGGTTCAGCATAGCCGAGTTCAACTAACTGGCTTCCTGCAAAGCGAATGGCTTCTTCTTTATTGCTAGCCATTAGCCCAAGGTGAATATTCTTGCGCTCAATAGTAAACACAGAGGTTGGTTGTTCTTCATAGCTATCATCATTTGCAGCAAGAATGGAAACTTTTACCACTTGATTATCGTTTGCGGCTTCTGGGCGCTGAGTAGCCAATAGTTTAGTGACAAGTTGGTTGTACATGTCGCTATCTAAGAAGTTAGTTAATGAAATATGGTGTGCGTTTGGCGCGTGTTTACGAGCTCGGTCTGTTAAGTCTTTATGAGTGATCACGATATCAGCTCCTTCTGGCAAATTATTAATAGCAAGGTTGGTCACATGGATGTTAAGGCCCGCTTGTTGAACCTTTTTACGCAGTAAGCTCGCTCCCATTGCACTGGAGCCCATCCCCGCATCGCATGCCACTATGATGCTATTTACTTTTGCTAAATTAACGGTGTTTGCCAAATTAACCGTTTTGTTTGAATCTGAAGATTGACCTTTAGAGGCTGACTTCATGTTGTTCATTTCCGCCGTTGCTTTATCCAGCGCAGCTTTATCACCATCTTCTTCGGTAGTCTTTTGTGATTTCATCAGTACTACTGCAACGGTAAATGAAACCGCTGTCGCTGAGAAAACAGAGCAAAGAACACCAATTAATGAACTGCTTGGAGCCAGTAGTAAAATTGCGAAAATTGAGCCTGGAGATGCTGGAGATACGATACCTGCATCAAAAATATTCAGGACAAATACGCCCGTCATACCGCCGGCAATTGCCGCTAAAATCAAACGAGGATTCATCAAAATATACGGGAAGTAGATTTCGTGAATACCGCCAAAGAAATGAATGATGGATGCACCGCCAGCGGTTTGTTTCGCCGTACCTTTGCCAAAAAACATGTATGCCAACAGAATACCTAGTCCAGGACCAGGGTTCGATTCAATTAGGAAGAAGATTGATTTACCTGTATCCGCAGCTTGCTGAATACCTAGTGGTGAGAAAATACCGTGGTTGATGGCATTGTTTAAGAATAAGATTTTTGCAGGTTCTACAAAAATAGAAGTGAGAGGTAGTAAGTGGGCGTTTACTAAAAAATGTACCCCTGATGCCAATCCGCTTGAAAGCACTTTGACAAATGGGCCAATTAACATGAAAGCAATGATGGCGCAGATCATACCAATAATGCCGGCAGAGAAGTTATTCACTAACATTTCAAAGCCGCTTTTAATTTTGCCTTCGACACGTTGGTCAAATGCCTTAATGGCCCAACCACCCATTGGGCCTACGATCATCGCGCCCATGAACATAGGTATATCTGTTCCCACAATGACACCCATCGTGGTAATAGCACCAACAACAGCTCCTCGTTCACCACCGATTAATTTACCGCCGGTATAACCGATCAGTAAGGGAAGTAAATAAGTGATCATTGGGCCAACCATGGAAGCTAACGTTTCATTTGGTAGCCAACCAGTTGGAA
The DNA here is from genome assembly GCF_026001925.1 of Vibrio gangliei. Taxonomy (NCBI): domain Bacteria; kingdom Pseudomonadati; phylum Pseudomonadota; class Gammaproteobacteria; order Vibrionales; family Vibrionaceae; genus Vibrio; species Vibrio gangliei. Next base: position 167,698 of record NZ_AP021870.1, read on the forward strand.
TGAATAAGGCAGTAATAAATCCCCACGCGATGAATGCTCCGATATTGGGCATGACCATGTTAGAGAGGAAGCGACCAAAATTTTGTATCTTGATCTTAGCATCAGGTGATATCATATCGACTCCCGTTTGATGTTCTTAATTATTTTGTTGTGGTAAACGGTTCGCGAAAACCGTATTGGTTGCTTAGTACCCAATCAATTTACCACACAATTTTAAATAAGAACTGATAACGGGTTTTTTGTGATACCCCTCATGTTTTCTGCTGCACTTTTTCAATTTTGTGCGATCTACTTATCAATATTATTTTGTAATTTACTTACAAATCCATAACGTTAACTTTTTAGCCAAACTTTTAGTGATGGTGGTCACATTTTCAGTATTGGCTGTACTAATATTTATTGTGATCATTGTCACCAAATAATCATTAAAGATCTTTTATGGAATCTATGATGTGATCTAAATCACTATTGCTTAATTGTTTTATTGCGTGAAATAAATGACTCATCTTTCATTCAATCAAAATGTAGCTTTCTTTCATTGTATTGGCTTGGTGAATGTATTGGTAAAGTGATTAGAGCGAGGTTGTTTAGTGGCAGCAGAACTAGAATTTTAAACAAAAAAATCCCTGCTATTAGGGAAAAGCAGGGAGTGGCTTATTATGATGCGAATCAGAAGCACAAGGTATCGTGATTATTTTCTCCTGGCAGTTATAGCGAGTGAATGAATCACGATAGTTAAATTGTAGACCTTGATCACAGGTTATGTTCATGAAGATTCTGTGATATTGGCCTAGGCGATTTAATTTTAATATTGGTGAAATTTACCCGCTTGGTAATCGTTTATTGCTTGGTTAATTTCATCCATGCTGTTCATCACAAAGGGGCCATAGTGTACGACGGGTTCATCAATAGGCTGACCAACAAAGATCAATAATCCTGCATCGCTGCTTGCTTCTAACTGGATGGTATCCATCGTGTTATTTTCTAAGCTCGAAGCTGGCATGATGGCGAAATCAGATTGCTTTAGTGATTTCCCGTTTACATTGATCTTGCCTTTATAGACATAAATCATCGCATTATGTTGGCTTGGTATGTTCAACGAGATTGATTCATTTGCTTGAGTTTTCCAATCCGCTACGGTTGCAGGTACGCCGGTGTCCATCAAAGGGCCTTGTAGAGCTTTTCGATTGACTTCAAGAGCGCCCGCTAACACACGCAGTAAGCTGCCATCCGACAAATATTCTTCTGTGATGGTTTCAGGCTGAAAATCAAAGTATTTAGCTGGTTTCATTTTGTCGCGTGCAGGCTGGTTTATCCAAATTTGGAAACCGTGCAATTGGCCTTCTTCCATAATTGGCATTTCGCTGTGAATTACGCCTTGTCCAGCCGCCATCCACTGTGCACCGCCACTACGCAGTTCTCCAACATTTCCCATGTGGTCTTTATGTTGAAAGTGACCATTCATCATATACGTTAGCGTTTCTATGCCACGATGTGGATGAGGAGGAAAGCCTCCAACGTAATCTTTTTTATCATCGGCTTTTAATTCATCCATCATTAAAAATGGTGAAAAATGCTTGTTATTAAAACCTGCCACACGCTGGATTTTCACGCCATCCCCATCAGATGTGGGTTGAGATTGCATAACAAGACGGACTTCTCGAATATGAGCTTGAGTCATAATAACCTCGGGTTTATGTCATTGATGTAGTCATTTTAGTGAAAATTGCATTAGTGATGAGATCAGTGCATGCACTAACTTGTTCGAAAAACTTGAATAAGATGTCGTTGCTTTCAGGTCGTTGTTTTTGGGTCTGCGGTGGGTTTATGGAGCGGATGTGACGTAGAGGATTGATCCACCCTGATAAATGGCTTAATTTAGCTATTTGTTAATAAATAATTACAAATAGACCTAAATGCATGTGGAAATTGGACTCACCACATTGTGAATGAAAATGTATCAGAAGGAATTGCCATGTCTCTTTTAAACTCCGCGGGTTTTATTACTGCGTCTCCCCAAGAAAATAAGCGTTTACTTTCTATAATACTTAGTTCTTTAACTTTAGTGAGTGCTTTGTTTTCTCATACTGGTTATGCAGCCGATAAAGAAATTACGGTTGGCGCATTACGCTTTACTAGCCATGCGGCCACCTTTGTTGCGGTTGAAAAGGGGTATTTCAAACAGCAAGGGCTGGATGTGAAATTGAAGTTCTTCCAAGCCGCACAACCAATGGCAGTGGCGGTCGCTTCACATGATGTGGACTATGCAGTAACGGCCATGTCTGGTGGCTTGATTTCATTGGCAGATAAAGGGGCAGTTAAAGTCATTGGTGGTTCGCTTTCTGAAGATCCTAAAATTGATGGTCAAAAGATTGTCGTTTCAAATAAAGCTTATGAAACTGGCCTAACGGATCCGTCTAAGCTGGATGGTAAAACTTGGGCTATTTCTCAAGCAGGCTCTTCTTTTCATTACGTTGGCGCACAAATTGAACAGCTAGAAGGCATTAGTTTAAAGTTTAAGCCTCTACAAAAAGTGGGTGCGATCATTGGCGCAATGAAAACCGGTCAGGTGGATGCGTGGTCGATTGTGCCACATATTGCTAAACCTTTAGCGGAAAGTGGAGCTATCCATATTATTGGTAATGTGTCTGACTTTTTACCAAATTATCAAGTAACGACCATCTTCACTTCGACAAAAAATGCACAAGATGAACGTGAACAAACTCAAGCATTTCTAACGGCTTTAGCCAAAGGCGCTGCTGATTATAACGCCGCCATGATTGATAAAACGGCTGGCAAACAAGCACAAGACGATATGGTGAAGTTGATTCATAAATACATCTATACCGACCAACCACTAGAAAAAGCAGCCCCAAGTATCATTAATGGTTCGATGCGTTTGAATGCCGATAACTACTTAAATATGGCTTCTTTGCAAAATCAGTTGGATTGGTTCCAAAAAGAGAAAATGGTGAAAGCAGATATCAAATTGGGTGATGTGGTTGATAGCAGTTATGTGAAGACTGTGGATGATTCAGCTCAAGCGCAATAGGGCACGGGTAAATGAATTTAATCATTGAAAACCTAAGCCATAATTATGGTGAGATGCAGGTTTTAAAAGACATCTCATTAGATATTCCTACGGGAAAAATTGTTTGTATTGTTGGACCATCTGGTTGCGGTAAATCGACATTATTACGCATGATTGGCGGCTTAGAGCAAGCTGACTCTGGACAAATACTTCAAGTAGGCGAACCTACGATAGATTGTTTAAATCCACTGACTTACGTCTTTCAAGATTTTGCTTTGCTGCCTTGGCGAAGTGTGGAAGGCAATATCAGTGTGGTGTTGGAAGATCATAAACTGCCTCGTGCTAAGCAAGAAGCCATTATTGCGGATGTATTGAATCGCACCAATCTCACGGATTTTCGTAAAGCACTACCGAAACAGTTATCTGGTGGTATGAAGCAGCGTGTCGCCATTGCACGCGCGTTAGCGGTTAAGCCTGCTGTGATGCTGATGGATGAACCTTTGTCCGCACTTGATAGCCAAACTCGAGAGCTTTTGATGGATGATTTGGTTAATCTGTGGACGAATGAGCCTTTTACAGCGGTCTATGTGACTCATAATCTCAACGAGGCAGTTCGATTAGGGCATAAGATTGTCGTGTTATCACGCCGTCCTGGTCGCATTCATGAAGTGGTGGAGATTGATACCCCGCTTAATCAAAGACACAGTAACGATGTGAACTTGGCTGAAAAGCAATCCTACTTATGGCAATTAATGCGTGAAGAAGCCTTAGCCGCAGAAGGAGAGTTGATTGATGGATAATATTTCTCCAGGTGCGAAACAAACCCCCGTACCTTTTCGTGGCGGAGGTTTTGCGCCGAAGTCTAAGCCTTGGGTCGGTGCGATAGTGTTTATTGTGTTGATTGCTTTACTTGAATTAGGAACTCGCAGCGGATTTATCTCAACGTTAACCGTGCCTCAGCCATCGAATGTGTGGCATACCTTTGTCGATTTATATCAAAGCGGAATGTTGTGGCAACAGCTATTGCCTTCTCTCACTCGCCTTGCTGTTGGGGCAACCATTGGCGTATTACTTGGGATTAGCCTTGGGATTATGATTGGATTATTTTCTTTAGCTCGAGCTGGACTCGTCCCGTTGGTTTCAGCGATTTTCCCAATCCCTAAAATTGCCTTATTGCCACTTTTTGTCATTTGGTTTGGTATCGATGAAGCATCAAAATATGCATTAATTGCTTTTGGTACGTTTACCCCAACCGTAGTCGCGACTTACGGTGCTGTGGATAACGTCGACCGTTCGTTAATCCGAATGGGGCAAAGCTTTTCCATGTCGTGGTTTTCAATTGTGCGCAAAATCGTATTACCTGGAGCTATGCCCGGTATTCTATCTGGCCTGCGTGTCAGCCTTGCTATTGCTATCATCTTGCTGGTGGCCGCTGAAATGCTTGGCGCTGAATATGGTATTGGCGCTTATATTCTGGAAGCTGGATCGTTATATGATTTAGAACGATTGTTCACGGGCGTGGCGATCTTGTCTTTGCTTGGTGTGCTTATCAGTTATGTGATTACATTGCTAGAGAAGCGGTTATTGAAGTGGCGGTAAGGCTAAATTTAGTAATATCAATAGAATATATTGACCATTAAAAAAGAGGTGACAACAAACGCTGTCACCTCTTTCTTTTCTATGTCGCTCTAAAAAGCTTATTGATAGTACGCTTCAACTTCGCCTTTTAGTTTGATCAACATTGGGTTGCCATAGCGATCTTTGGCTTTTGGAGAGGCAATTTTTACCCAACCTTCGCTGATGCAGTATTCTTCGACATCAGTACGTTCTTTGCCGTTAAAACGGATTCCGATAGGATACTCAAAACACTCAGCAACATAGTGTGGGCTACGTGGGTTACCTGCTAGGTGATCCGGTAATTCTGGCTTTTGGTTAGTATCGCTCATAGTAGTTATTGCCTAAAATAATAGAGGTATAAAGGCGCTATTGTAGTCAACAGAGTCTATTGGCTCAAGGTAAATTCTCTTAGCAAATAAATTGGTATTTGAGTTGGTTGAGCTCGATAAATATGTCAGCGAGTGAGGTATGGTGAAGCGAGCTGATGGTTCGACGGTGGTATGCTGAGGTGATAAAAAATAGAGCCCTAGTTGCAATGATGTAAGTATGGTTGTAAGGGCTCAATTATACGAGTTTAGTTTTGCTAATTCATTTCTTTCAAACAATTAACGGACTTTAATTTTTAGATAGTAAGGTGGCATTATTTGTTTGAGTGACCATGCCCAGTTGCATCGCCTTATCCAGTTTTAAGTTGTGATTGGTGATGTTATACAATGCCGTTTCTGACACAAGCACGATGTTGGCATCATTTTCAGGTGGATTGGCGTGTACAGTGAGCTTTTTATTTTCGTCGTATTTTGACCAGAGTTGAGTATCTACTAAGTAGATATACGTATTTGCGGGTAAATTTGGATGGTTTTTCACCATTAAATTCAACCACCAACTGGCTCTTTGTAATCCTGGAGTACCCGTTAACCTCTTAGGCATTTTGATCTGGTTACTTTGTATGGCTTCTTGTGTCGCAATCGCAACATCAAGTGCGCCAGGAAAGCTTTCAGCAAAAGGATTGGTAAATAGCCCATCGTATGAGCAAGCCCAAGTGAATGGGCTTGCTGAGGTTAAAAGGGCAGTAAGTAACCAGGTCTTTGGACGGCAAGAAATGGTTTTTCCTTTCATACTGCTTCCTTTTATTGTCGTAGGTTGATGCCGTAGCGAGTTATGGCGTGACAATGTTGAACCAGAAATTGAAGGTATCTAACATACCTACAAAATCTTTAAACACTTGCTTGTCGCCTTCTAGTTTAATATCACCATTTGCAATCGCTTGCTCAAGGGTAATATTACCTAATTGAACATTATCTAAAGCTTCTTTAGTCAATGTTAGCGCTACGTCGGGTTTATCTGTTTGTTTGGTCGTATGGTTTAGCACTGAGTTTTCGACATACAGAGTGTATTTCTCATCTAGATCAGTGAAGTTCATGTTGATCGCAAACGCTTTACCAGCCGCTTTTTCTGGTAAAATTCGTACCGCAAGATAGTCAAATAACATTTCCGGTGGCATGTTTTTGATGATATCTGGTGATGCTGTATTTGTACCACCTGCAGAAGGGGTGCCATTACGTAACTCATAAGCACCTTGTAGATAAACAGAACGCCATGGGCCAGATTCGGCTTGGTAGCCTAGCTGCTCATAAGTGTCAGCCAATAACTCTTTAGCCTCCGTATTTTTCGGGTTTGCAAACACCACATGTTTAAGCACTTCCGCTACCCAGCGGTATTTACCAGCGTCAAAGTCAGCTTTGGCTTTTTTAATTACCGCTTGTTCACCACCCATGTATTCAACATATTCAACCGCAACGTCTGCCGGTGGTAAGTTGTTTAGATCGGATGGGTTACCGTCATACCAACCCATGTAACGTTGGTAAACTGCACGGCTATTGTGACGCAGTGTGCCGTAATAGCCACGTGTACTCCAGTTTTTCTCTAAAGAATCTGGAAGTGTTATCATTTCGGCGATTTCAGAACCTACATAGCCTTGGTTCATTAAGCGAACGCTTTGATCGTGCGTATATTTATAAATATCGCGTTGTTTTTTGAAATAATCATAAATATTTTCTTGTCCCCACATTGGCCAGTGGTGGCTTTGGAACTTCACATCCACTTTATCGCCCCACATATCAATGGTTTCTTGTAAGTAGCTAGCCCATTTCAAAGCATCACGTACTTGTGCACCACGTAGGGTTAAGATGTTATGCATTGTATTGGTTGAGTTTTCTGCCATCCACAATGCTTTTTTGTCTGGGAAGTAGGTATTGATTTCGGTTGGCGCTTCTGAACCTGGCGTGTATTGGAAAACCATTTTCACCCCATCAATGGTCATTTCATCGCCAGTTTTTTCAATGATATGGGTTGGCTTGATTAGGGTAGCTAAGCCGGTCGAAGTTGTTTGACCAAGGCCACCGTTAACACCACCACGTTCGTTTCTAGGAAGTAACGCACCATACATATACACGGCACGGCGACCCATCGCATTACCAGCAATTACGTTTTCCGATACTGCATGTTCGGTAAAATCGTGTGATGCTATGATTTGAACTTTTCCGTCTAAGACATCTTTTTCATCAACAATGCCACGAACACCACCAAAGTGGTCAATATGGCTATGGCTGTAGATAACAGCAACAACAGGTCTTTCACCCAGTTGCTTATTGACGAATTCAAGAGCGGCTTTTGCCGTTTCCTGAGAAATCAATGGGTCAAATACAATCCAACCTGTATCACCTTTAATAAAAGTAATATTGGAAAGGTCATAACCGCGTACTTGATAAATACCATCAGTAACTTCAAATAAGCCATTGATCATATTTAATTGAGCGTTACGCCAGAGACTTGGGTTAACACTGTCTGGTGCAGGCTTATCAAGGCCAATGTATTTTTTATAGGCTTCTAAATCCCATACCACATCGCCTTTTTCATTTTTTATAGTGACAGTATCCTGTTTCGCAATAAAGCCACGTTGCGCATTTTCAAAGTCTTGTTTGTCGCTAAAGGGTAATGCTTGCTTGAGTTTATTGTTTTCAGCAATGGTTGCTTTGGTGGCGGGTTTTGGATCGGTTGCACTTGCTCCAATTGGTGCGGCGGCAACGATTGCCAATAATGCCAATGTGATGGGTCTCATAAGTCACTCCGTGAGTTGAACACTGTGTTAAATCAGTATAGCCGGATTATGAGAAGAGAATGTTTTATTTTTATGAAAATCATGAGTTTAATACGGCGTTGCTCACAGGTTTGTTTGTAGCTAAATGTTTCTAATGTTTATTTGTGACCTCGTTGATATTGCTTGCTTTGATGTTTTGTCGAGTTGTATTGGAGCGAGGATAGATAAAGTGGTGGTGTTAAGTGGAATTATGCATTCGTATTCGTACACTTACGCCATTAGGTCTCTTTGAGTGAAAGAAGCCTGAAAAAGCACTATTCAGGCTTTATGAACTGGTATTGTGCATCTTTTATTGTGGTTTGAATGTCTCAGCTTTTGGCCGAATCACCACTGTTCCGGCGATTTTATCGTGTAGCCCTTGTTTACGGCTATCAAATCCTACCCATAGAAAACCGAGCATAAATACAAACATCGATACAAAGTAACCTAGGTAGCGAATGATAGATTGAACCGTGGTTAATCGTTGACCAGTCTTTGCATCAACCACTTGTGCCTTAATCAACATTTTGCCAGGAGTCGCGCCACGAAACTTCCAGAATAGAACCGTGACTATCAGTAACGGAATGTAGCTCCACCAAGTGTCAGACATCAAAGAACTGCCAGCCCATGTGGTTGAGTAAGATGAAAATGAATAATGTTCAGTTTGTGTGCTGTAACTTTGTTGATAAGACTCCAATCCAGGAATAGCAAGTAATCCAAGTACAATGGAATAGAGAATCGTATCTACAATACTTGCCCCAACACGGGACCAAAAGCCAACGTATTCATACTCTAATAATGTGTCACTTAATTCGAATTTTTTCATAGTAATACCGTTTTATTAGGCTGCGCTGATAATCGCAGAGATCACACCGATTAAACCACCAAACACACCACCCCAAACAACTAACCAGCCTAAATGTTTTTGGATCATTGTTTGAACCATCTCTTTGACCATCTTAGGTGTTAATTCGTTCAAGCGCTGATCAATGATATTTTCAATGTTGGCTTGAATGTCTTCCATCATCGCGGGTTGTTCAAGTTGTTCTTTTAAGGCTTGTTTTACTTGTTCGCTTTGGCTTATCTCAATGATAGAGGCCTGCATCTTCTCAACAAAAGGTTGCTTTAACGGTTGAACTGCTTCAACGCCACCAAACATGGCGAGCATACCGCCAAATGAAGAATTCATGATGACTTCCGTTAGTGAATCAAAGGTTGGGGCTAAATCGATTTTTTCTATTATTGGTTTTAAATTCAGTGCTGCACTGCTTGCCATTTCTTGATTTAAGAATTTATCAATATTCTGCTTGGTGAAAAACTGCTCCATCATCAATTTTTTTATCGCGGCTTTAAACTCCTCAAAACGTGCAGGAATAACACCTGAGCCATACAAACCAGGCACTTTTTCAAACAGCATGTGAATGGCGAGCCAGTTGGTGATAGCACCAGAGAAAGCAAATAACCCTGCATAGAGTGCAATATGGTTTTGAGACACGTAGCCAAGTGTTAGAAGTAATAAAGATATAAGGTTGGTGATTAAGCTTTTGTTCATAGTTTTATCGATATTTTCAATAAATGAGACACAAAAAAGGATGATAAACAGGGCGTTGTACCATCCTTTGAAATATACCTGGGTAATTTACGCTTAGAATTCTTTTGGCGCAAATCCTGTCATTTCTTCAAGCTGTAGCGCTTTGCCGATTTTGGTTAAAGGGTGAACAACGACTAACCCTTTCACTGATTTTTTCAGTTTGCCTTGATCTGCTTTCTCTTCTTTCGTTAATGCACGGCTAAATGGCATTGCGAGCAGTGCTTTACGCTCTTTGTTTAAGTCGTAATTATTTTTGTGATTGATCTGCGCGATCTTTTTCGTGATTTGGTTAATCTCAGTTTCAAACTGAAAAATCACCGGCTTATCTTCACGTTTTTGCGCTGCGGCAAGTTTATGGCGGCACTTATCGAGTCGATTGTTAAGTTGTTGAAGTTCATTTTGCTGGCTCATGTGTTCACCAAGTTGAGTAGATAAAAATTTAAGGGAGCAAAGTATAGCATGGAGAGAGATTAACACCTATAAAACTCGTTGATATACAGTTTAGTCAGCACAAATAAAATACCCACCCTTCATTTTTCTCCTCTTTGAGATGTCCCTTAGCTTCAAAACCTGACATCTAAATATGATCCAGTTATCACTAATTTTGGGGTAGCGGTTTTGTCTATATTTTTAGCGGCTATCTTAATGGCGAGATCGTGACCCATCCTATTAAATGAATAACAAGTTAGAGCGTGTTAGGACGAAAGTATCATCATAAACGACTCGCTCTTGTCGTATTCATAATAATTGGGTGACTCATCATGAGTGTTGAAAAATTTACTATCGGTTTGGACTTTGGTTCCGACTCAGTACGAGCGTTAATCGTTAATACCATAACGGGCGCAGAAGTCGCTTGTGGCGTGCAATATTATCCGCGTTGGATGGAAGGGCAGTATTGCCAACCTGCGGTATCTCAATTCCGTCATCACCCACAAGATTACATTGATGCCATGACGGCAGCGGTTAAAGAAGCGTTAGCGAAAGTGTCTGATAACGTACGCAATAGCGTAGTCGGTATCGGTGTTGATACGACTGGTTCGACGCCTGCGCCTGTAGATAAAGAGGGTAATGTTTTAGCGTTATTGCCTGAATTTGAACATAACCCAAATGCGATGTTCATTTTATGGAAAGACCACACGTCGATTCAAAAAGCGGAATTGATTAACCAACTGGCTCACGGTGGCAACTTCCCTGATTACACGCGTTATGTCGGTGGTATTTATTCTTCAGAATGGTTCTGGGCGAAAGCGGCTTGGGTGAGTGAGCAAGATGCTGAAGTGGCAAAATATGCACACACTTGGGTTGAGCTTTGTGATTGGATCCCTGCCCTGATTTCTGGAAACCAAGCACCGAATAAATTGCGCCGTGGTATCTGCGCCGCTGGCCATAAAGCGTTATGGCACGATGATTGGAACGGCCTTCCTGCACAAGATTTCTTATCAGCGATTTCTCCTACTTTAGATGGTATCCGTGAGCGCATGTTCACAGAAGTGTATACCTCCGATCAGCAAGCGGGCTTATTAAGCGCCGAATGGGCGGAACGTTTTGGTCTACCAGAAGGTATTGCGGTTGCGATTGGTGAGTTTGACTGCCACATGGGCGCAGTCGGTGCGGGTGCGGGTGAGCATGACCTAGTGAAAGTGATTGGTACTTCAACTTGCGATATCTTGATGGTGAAACCGGATCACATCGGTGACAAAACTATTGAAGGCATTTGTGGCCAAGTGAAAGGCAGTGCGCATCCAAACCTAGTGGCTTTAGAGGCTGGTCAGTCGGCCTTCGGTGATATCTATGCTTGGTATAAACGCCTGCTGATGTGGCCAATTCAACAATGGGTTAAGACTCATCCTGAAGACCAACATTTGCTCGATAACATCGACGATATCTTAATTCCTATGCTGGCAGATTCCGCGAGCGAACAACCTCAAGCTGATCATTCGCCATTGAGCATGGATTGGCACAACGGCCGCAGAACACCGATTGCTAACCAACGTTTAAAAGGCGTGATCAGTGGTTTGAACTTAGGCAGTACCGCACCGGATGTGTTCTACAGCTTAGTGGAATCAACCGCTCACGGCGCAAAAGCCATTATGGATTGCATGACGACGCAAGGTGTAGATGTGAACCGCGTTCTGGCGATTGGTGGTATTGCGCAAAAATCTTCATTAGTGATGCAAACCTGCGCGGATGTTATGGGCCGTGATATTGCGGTGGTGGAATCGGACCAATGTTGTGCCCTTGGCGCTGCGATTTTCGCTGCGGTGGCGGCTGATGCTCACCCTAGTGTCACAGAAGCACAAGCGGCCATGGCGAGCCCAATTCGTCATATTTATACCCCTGTTAAACGCAGCGTGGACTTCTATCAAGGCCGTCATCAAGCGTACCGTGATTTAGGCCAGCACATTGAAACCTATACCGAAGATCAAACTTACACTGAAGATCAAAAAGGAGCGTAGCCGTGGCAGAGCTTTTATTACCTGAACTTAGAGAGCAAGTGTGGCGTGCCAATATGGATCTACAAGTTCATAAATTGGTGACGTTTACTTGGGGAAATGTATCAGGTATCGACCGTGATTCGGGGCTGGTGGCAATTAAGCCAAGCGGTGTCGCTTATGAAGATTTAAGCCCTGAAAATATGGTGTTAGTGGATCTCGATGGCAATGTGGTGCAAGGCGATCTCAAACCTTCGTCTGATACCGCAACTCACTTGGCTTTATACCGAGCGTTTAAAGACATCGGTGGCATCGTACATACCCATTCTTCTTACGCTACATCGTGGGCACAAGCGGGAGCGGCAATTCCTGCATTTGGTACCACGCATGCCGATTACTTCTACGGCCACATTCCATGTGCTCGCGCGTTAACGGAAGACGAAATCAAGCATGAATACGAGCTCAATACTGGCAAGGTGATTATTGAGACCATTCTTGCCAATAAAAGTGGTGACAATGACCCAATGGCGATCCCAGGTATTTTAGTTCGTGAACATGCGCCGTTTACTTGGGGAACTGACCCACACAACGCAGTACATAACGCAGTGGTGGTGGAAGAGGTCGCTAAAATGGCTTACCGCACCATCACTATTAATCCAAGCACGCTGCCGATCCCGCAGACGTTATTGGATAAGCACTACCTACGTAAGCACGGAAAAGATGCTTACTACGGACAAAAGTAAAAGCGCTGTTGATAGAAGAAAAGTAATCAGTAAAGACCAAATTTAATCGCGCTTCATTGTCAGCACAACTTAAGACTGAGAATAAAGCGAAACAGAACAAACATAGAGGCAATTATGAAAGATCTAACAAACTCTCCATTAACAAAAAAAGCAGTATGGTTTATCACAGGTTCACAGCACCTATACGGCCCAAAAGTACTGGAACAAGTGGCAGCAAACAGTGCAGAAATTGTATCGGGCTTTAACCAAGGCAACGATATTTGCGTGCCAGTGGTTTGCAAAGACACAGTGAAATCACCTGAAGAAATCTTGAAAGTATGCCAAGAGGCTAACAATGACGAAAACTGTCTTGGTGTGGTTTTATGGATGCATACTTTCTCGCCTGCAAAAATGTGGATTGCGGGTCTAAAACAATTGAATAAACCATTCGTGCACCTTCACACTCAATTTAGCGAAGCGCTACCTTGGGAAAGCATCGACATGGCTTACATGAACTTGAACCAAAGTGCGCACGGTGACCGTGAGTTTGGTTTCATCGGTACGCGTTTAGGTCTTAATCGCCGCGTGATCGTCGGTTACTGGCAACAAGAATCGGTTCGCAAGCAGCTTGACCACTGGTGCCGTGCGGCGATTGGTTGGCACGAAAGTAACACACTACGTGTCGCTCGCTTCGGTGACAACATGCGTCAAGTAGCGGTAACAGAAGGCAACAAAGTGAGCTCTCAAATTGAATTCGGTTTTGAAGTTCATGCTTATGGCCTAGGCGAATTGACTGAAGTGGTGAATGCGGTTGAAGACAGTGCGATTAATGCGTTACTTGAAGAGTACCGTTCAACTTACAGCATCGCCGCTGAAATCTTCGAAACGCCTGAGCCACTCGAAATCTTGAAAAACGAAGCGCGTCTTGAGCTAGGTATGGAGAAATTCCTGCAAGAGCGTGGCTGCATGGCGTTTGTGAATACCTTTGAAAACTTAACCGGCCTAACTAACTTGCCAGGTCTTGCAACGCAACGTTTGATGGAAAAAGGCTACGGCTACGGCGGTGAAGGTGACTGGAAAACATCGGCTATGGTGCGCATTGTGAAAGCCATGGGTGAAGGTTTGCCTGGCGGTACGTCTTTCATGGAAGACTACACCTACAACCTAACCGGTGATGGCCAAGTGCTTGGCGCGCACATGTTAGAAGTGTGTCCAACTATTGCGGCAGAAAAACCATCGATTCAAATTCACCGCCATACTATCGGTAAAACTGATGATGTTGCTCGCGCTATCTTTAGCGCCAAAGCAGGTCCTGCATTGGTTGTGACTTTAATCGACCTAGGTAACCGTTACCGCATGTTGGTCAATGAGATCGACACCGTAACACCACCGTCGGATCTTCCACATCTTCCAGTGGCACACGCACTTTGGGAACCACAACCTAACCTAGAAGTGTCTGCAGCCGCTTGGATCCACGCAGGTGGCGCGCACCACAGTGTGTACACGCAAAACGTCACGCTAGATATGCTAGAAGACTTTGCGGAGTTCGCGGGTATTGAACTAGTGGTGATTGATAAAAACACCAACGTTCGCGACTTCAAAACTACGCTGAAACACAACAGCCTATTCTACCGCTTAAATAACGGTATCTAATCTGCTAAAGCGCTTGCTCATTGGGTGAGCGCTTTTTTCTTAAGTTTATATTCCTAGAGTCATTGAATTCATCTTCAAGGCGATAGGGTGTCGTTAGGAAAGTCGAGATGAATCAATTACAACAACTGCGTGAATTCACCACCGTCGTCGCCGATACCGGTGATATTCAAGCAATCACACAATACCAACCGCAAGATGCGACCACCAATCCCTCTTTAATTTTAAAAGCGGCGCAATTAGCCGACTATCAACCATTGATCGAGCAAGCCATTGAATATGCGAAAAGTCAGAGTCAAGATACGCAAACGCAGATCGAAGATACGTGCGATATGTTGGCAGTCAGTATTGGTAAAGAGATATTAAAGGTGATTCCGGGCCGTATTTCGACTGAAGTGGATGCGCGTTTATCGTATGACACCCAAGGTAGCATCGAAAAAGCGCGTAAGTTGATCAAGTTGTACAACGATGCGGGTATTACTAACGATCGCATCTTGATTAAATTGGCATCAACTTGGCAAGGCATTCGCGCAGCAGAACAATTAGAGAAAGAAGGCATTCAATGTAACCTGACCTTGTTGTTCTCTTTTGCACAAGCGAGAACATGTGCTGAAGCGGGTGTTTACCTAATCTCGCCATTTGTGGGCCGTATTATGGATTGGTATAAAGCCAAAGAAGGTAAAGATTTCGCATCGCAAGAAGATCCGGGTGTGTTGTCCGTTCAGAAAATTTACGACTACTACAAAACGCACGCTTATCCAACTGTCGTGATGGGCGCAAGTTTCCGTAATATCGGTGAAATTCTTGAATTAGCCGGCTGTGATCGCCTCACGATTAGCCCTAATTTGCTACAAGAATTAGAGCAAGCTGAAGGTGAAATTAGCGCAAAATTACAACCGGCTCAAACCACAAAACCGGCACCACAACCACTGACCGAAGCCGAGTTTTTGTGGCAGCATAACCAAGACGCGATGGCGGTAGAAAAGCTAGCAGAAGGCATCCGCAATTTTGCGATTGACCAAGGCAAGCTTGAAGACATGATTGCTGGTAAACTCTAATTATTCGCGATTCAATATTGTCTAAGCCAGTACATGAACGTGCTGGCTTTTGTTTATCCAAACAATCATGCTAAAGGAAGCCTAATGACGTACCAATTCCTCGCCCTTGATTTGGATGGCACTACCTTGCAAGACGATCACACGCTTAATCCTTGGGTCAAAGAGTCTGTACAAAAAATCAAACATATTTACCCTGTGATGATCGTGACCGGACGCCACCACACTGCAGCCAAACCTTATTATGATGAGTTGGGTCTAACCACGCCTATCATTTGTTGTAACGGTGTTTATCGTTTTGATTATGCGAACAATGAAGTCGAAACGGGATTGCCGATTCCGCACTATCTTGCAGAGCAGTTTCTTGATTTAGCCGAGCAGTTTGACCTGCAACTGGTAATGTACACCAATCAAGGCATGGCGTTTTCTCAGCACAAGCCTATTGAATATATGCTGCCTCTAAAAGCTTGGGCACAATCCTATCCGCAACCGGAACAGCCAAACATTTATCAAATTGACAGTTTTAAGCAAGAATTGGCTCAAAGCTCAATAATTTGGAAGTTTGTTGCGCAAGGTACTACCGAAAACTTCCAACAATTTATGCAGCAGCCTTTGATCACTGAATACTTCGAAGGCTCACTTTCTGGGGAAAATAAAATTGATCTCGCCATGAAAGGTCACAGTAAAGGCCAAGCATTGCAACATTACCTTCAAACATTGAATATTGATATAAAGCAAGCAGTTACCGCGGGCGATAATTATAATGATATCTCGATGTTAAATGCGGCAGGGATCGGGATTGCAATGTTGCATGCTCATAGTGATGTTCAAAAACATGCTAAAATCATTTGCACCACCGATAATCAAGGTGCTGGATTACAACAATTATTAGAACAATATTTTCCGATTTAATGGAAGTAATACGGACCTCAATATGCAAAACGATCCACTTAAACCCGGTTATGATTTCAATGCCCATTTGGTGGCAGGTTTAACCCCGATCGAACGAGATAACGATCTCGATTTTGTCATTGACCGCCCAAACGGCATGAAAGGCTTCATTATTAATTTAACCGTGAAAGGCGAGGGGACCGTCTTTCAAGGTGAACAAGCCTTTAATGTTAAAGAAGGCGATTTGCTGCTTTTTCCAACTGGCGTACCACACTATTACCACCGAGAGAAAGATGTGGAAGAATGGCACCACCGTTGGATTTATTTTCGCCCACGCGCCTACTGGAATAACCGCCTAAAATGGCAAGAATGCACCAATGGTGTGTTTATGACCAAAGGGGTGCAAATTGATGATCAATCAAAACTCAATCAACTATTTTTACAGATTGAAGAATTGAGTAAATTAGAAGAGCCTTACACCGATGAGCTGAGCCTGAACCTGCTTGAGCAAATTCTGATCCGTTGCAAAATGAATCAGCCTAACCTGATTAAAAAGCGTGTCGATCCGCGCATTACAGAAGTGGTCAATTACATGGCTAAGCACTTAAATGAAGATTTCAGTAATGAGCAATTAGCGGATTTAATTTGCTTGTCACCTTCTCGTTTAGGGCATTTGTTCCGTGATGAAATCGGCATGACTATTACCCAATGGCGCGATGATCAACGCATCAGCCGAGCGAAACAATTACTGGTCACTTCCAACTACTCAATTAACCAGATCTCACGTTTTATCGGTTATTCTGACCCATTGTATTTCTCCCGCGTATTTAAAAACAAAGCCGGTTTAAGCCCGAAACTATACCGCGAGAAAGTCATGTAATGCGCAAAACAGGCAAACGGTTGAAGCGCTTTAAACATCTTTATTTAGCCTGCTTTTATTTCAGCACGGCATGGATAGTGTGGCGCTTTAATCAAACCAGTTTATTTGGCTTATCTGATGATATTTATGATCAACTGGCTGGCATGCACTCAGCGATACAAAGCTCTAATATCGTCCTGAACGTTTTGATCATTGTGTTATTTGGACTGGGTGCTTGGCATACTTTTCAAATGATTAGGAAAGGGGCAAAGGGAGCAACATCTGATGACGCATGAAGAATTTAATCAATTTTGCCGCTCACTTCCCAATAGCACCTATGTGATGCAGTGGAATCACTCACACGTATGGAAAATTGGCGGAAAAGTTTTTGCGATAGGCTCAACCAATAAACAAGGTGAGCCCGCCTTTACATTTAAAACCTCAGCTATCAATTTCGATTTTTTACGTGAAGAAGCCGGCTATATTCCCGCCCCTTACTTTGCCAGTCGTGGCATGAAATGGATCCAACAACTCGACACTTCAGGCCACCTAGATGAGGACTTGAAATACTATCTTTCCGAGTCTTATCGGTTGGTGTTTGAAGGATTAACAAAAGCCAAGCAGGCGGAGTTACAAGGTTAGGCTCCTTTACTTTTACTTGCAAAGCGCATTAAGACTTCCAATTTCTTCTCAATCGGCCATACTAATGTTCGTTTTTCAACATATGGAGGTGAAGATGGACGTGGGTTTATTTGGGATATTTGTTACCGTTGCTGTGGCGCATTTTTTAGCTTTGCTCAGTCCTGGACCCGATTTCGTATTGGTAGTAAAAAGTGCGATTCGTAATAAAGGAAAAAACGCTATTGGTATCGCGGCTGGTATTGCTTCTGCCAATGCGGTTTATATTGCACTTTGCCTTATCGGAGTCGGTTCTATTCTTGCCGCCTCAGTTTCAATAATGATCACCTTAAAAATCATAGGTGGATTATTTCTCATTTATCTTGCCATCCAAGCGTTAAAAGCACGTAAAGACTCTTACCAAGCGTTAACCATAGAGACCGCTTCATCTAGCGCTTCTGCCAATAAGAGCAGTTTTGTCGTGGAGTTTGCTACTGGATTTATGTCAGGGATTTTGAATCCTAAAAACCTATTGTTTTATCTCAGTTTATTTACTGTCGTGCTTAATAATGATGTCAGTTTTGGGTTTAAATTTAGCTTAGGTGTTTGGATGACTTTGGTGGTTTTCTTATGGGATGCCGCGATTATCTTTTTACTTTCAACTGAAAAAGTACGCCATCGATTCACCAAAATGGCTTATTACATAGATAAAGTCACTGGCGCAATTTTAGGGTTAATCGGTGTCACCATTGTTAAATCTGCCATTACATCGCGTTGAGTTTGACTTAAATAAGGAGCCTTATTTGAATATTCAACAAGCCACAATTAATGAGCTCGATCAGGTCGCGCATTTATTTGATCTGTATCGTCAATTTTATGGCCAACAATCGGATTTGGTTTCATCAAAAGCGTTTATTAAAGCCCGCATAGAAAATTCTGAATCGGTGATTTTTTTAGCTCTTAATGAGAAAGATGAAGCATTAGGCTTTATTCAACTCTATCCCGCGTTCTCATCTGTCGCGATGAAGCCGATGTGGTATTTAAATGATCTCTTTGTGTCTGAATCTGCAAGAAAACAGGGCGTAGCAAGATCTTTGCTAAAGAAGGCCAAGCAACATGCACAGGAAACCAATGCGCTAACCATTAAACTTGCTACGGCTGTTGATAATCATGCTGCCCAGGCATTATATGAATCAGAAGGCTATACAAAAGTGACTGCGTTTGATCACTTTACTCAGAGAGTTGAGTGAAATTATTCCCCTAATAAAATAGTCCAAGGAAGAATGTCTCTTTTTTCACCGCTAGCGTTCATTTGGTATTGAATATGTTTATCTGGGTGGGTTGGATCTACGGCGATTTCCCATAATGGTTTAATGCCATTTACTTGCAATGAGTAACGCAAATCCGCTATCGAGTTGGAAGTGTAAGGACTTGAAACTACCCACTGATCACTAAACCAGCTAAAACGTTGAATATCGCTAAATTGAATACTATTTTGAGCCAATGTTGGATACGTATTCGAGACATGTAACACTTCAATAGAATCACCAGGATAAATTTTGGTTTTACCTAAAAGTGACACTCGTATTGCATCAACATAATAGTGGTCTCCAGATTGATATAGTGTGCGCCACACAATCAAATTACCAATGGTCGGCATCGCTTTAATTCGAGTGATTTCTTGCCCGCGAAATTGAGCAAGTTGCTTGGTAGCCTCAAGTGCTCGATGATGTTGTAGAGCCCCAAAACTCATGTAAGCCGCAAAAAATATCGAACCAGTGATGATCCATTTTTTAGACAACGTTATGCATGTCATGATGATGGCGACGAGCAATGGGAGTGTGACCAGCGGATCAATAATTCCCACCATGTCCCACGCGATTCTTTGATTGGAAAAAGGCCATAAAAGCTGGGTGCCGTAAGTGGTGAAAGCATCGAGTAAACCATGAGTGGCATAGCCGACAACCGCAAACAACAAGGTTTGTTTAAATGGAATGTTGCGGTACATAATCGCCCACAGTAGAAAGGCGACAATTAAGCCGCCAAAAGGAATAAAGATTAACGCGTGAGTGAATTGGCGATGAAATTCCAATGCCAACAAGGGATCGGTACTCGACTTGATTAATACATCGAGATCGGGGGCTAAACCTGCAACACAGCCTACTTTGGCCGCATGTCGCCGGTTAGCCTTGTTGGAGACTAATAGCGCAGCCGTTGCCCCTAATACCCCTTGTGAAATCGGATCCATTCGCTGTCCTTAGCTAGAAAGTTTGGTATGAAATATTCCTTTTTGAAATAGTAGCATCGCCTTTCCAAGTAAAACAATCGCAACCGCTCCAATTAATACGGGAGTCACTAAGAAGTGCCAGCTTTGGCCGGACAGCATGATCAATAAAGGGTTTGCTCCTGCTGGTGGGTGAGTGGTTTTCGTTATGAGCATCGCAGTCACACCTAGGCCGGTTGCAACCCCTAAATCAATCGGTGTTACACCAATATATTGCGTGAAAATAATGCCAATAGCGGCGGTGATCAGGTGTCCCATAATGACATTTTTAGGCTGGGCGAGCGGGCTATCTGGCACTCCAAACACTAATACTGCGGTAGCACCAAAGGGAGCCATAATGAGTGCGATGTTTTGGATAGAATCGTTTAACAAAGCGAGTAACCCGATGGCGAAACTGGCACCGAACCCTGCAATGACTGGAGTAATGAATCTTTTCATAAACCTTCCTTGTTTTGTTGGTAGACAGACTTGTCTACTTGTTAAGGTAGACAAGTTGGTCTACTTCTTGTCAAGAAAGATCATTGAGGAAATATCTTGAAGGCATCGGCATGAATGAAAAACGACAACGATTAGTGAATACCGCGTTACATTTGTTTTATGAACATGGCATTAATTCGATTGGAATTAATGAGGTTTTGAAGGTATCTGGTGTGGCGAAAAAGACCCTTTACAATCACTTTCAAAGCAAAGAAGAATTGATTTTGGCAGCGCTTGAACAACGACATCATGTCTTTTTAGCATGGCTCGAAAAGAAGCTAGAAGGGGCAAGCAGTAATCAAGAGTTAGTTGAAAAATTATTTACGGCATTAAAAAGTTGGTTTGATGATGGTGAGCCTATGTTAGGCCATTTTCGTGGCTGTTTTTTTATTAACAGTGCGGCAGAGTTTAGCCAACCTGATAGTCAAATAACCCAATATTGCTGTAAGCATAAGCGTGATGTTGCAAGTTTGATTGAAAAATATATGCCGCAAGCAAACCCGATATTATTAGACACGATTTGCATCATGAAAGAGGGAGCGATCACGACCGCTTATGTGACGGGTAATCATGATGTGGCATTTCAATGTATTCGTTTGATTAATAATAATATTATCGATGAAGCCTCATGATTTTTTACGTGTTTAAGGGGTTGTATTACTGACACATTTCACTGTATAAAAAATATCAAATTTGTTTTGGGTAGAAAAAAGGCTGAGTCATTGCGATCAGCCATAGGGGAGTTTGAGTGGGTGGATGGTTCGTTTAGCCGTTGATTTTATTGACTCGACAAGGATTCCCAAAGGCAATTGCATTCTCTGGAATATCTTTGGTCACCACGCTGCCTGCTCCAATCACTGCGCCGTCGCCAATGGTGACTTTTGCACAATCAAGCACAGTAAAATTGAAGTTGATGAATACGTGGCTGCCAATGTAGGTGTTGATGCCGTAATCAATATTCATCGATTTTTCGATATGCACATCTTCACCGACTCGGGCAAAAATCTGCTCGATTAACTCTCGCTGACTTCTACGTTCACGGCGAGGAAGTTGGTTGTAGATGGCAGTACGATCGCGGGTGGTGTCGCGAATCTCAATCAGTTCTTCGTCATTAATGTCATATCGTTCGCCTGTGCGCATTTTTTCTAAAGCTGTGCTCATTTTGAATACTCAAATTGGTAGATAGTTTGATACTGATAAAACGTTTTTTGTTTGATGAATGGCTTATTACTTTGTGGCCATTCTGGGTGATTTGGGCAATCGGGTAGGAACTGAGTTTCTAGCGCAATGCCTTGATAGTCTTGATACGTACCCTGTCTTGATGGCGTGCCAGCTAAGAAGTTACCGCTGTAGAATTGAATCGCAGGTTTATCGGTGAAAACAGACATCATCACCTGCTTATCGCCGCTGGTTAAATGGGCGATAGGGCTGCTGGCATCAGTGAGTTCAGGTTGTAAGGTGAAGGCGTGATCAAAACCTTTTGCCAGTTTTTGGTCGGCATCTTTGAGTAAATCGCGTCCAACGGTTTTACTGTTTCGAAAATCAAAGTGGGTATTGTCGACAGGGCGAAGCTCACCGGTTGGAATCAGTTGCTCATCAGTAGGTAGGTATTCATCGGCAAACAGTTGCAGTTCGTGATTTAAAATCGTTTGTCCTGATTCTGCGCCATCTAAATTAAAGTAGGCATGATTGGTTAAATTGATCGGGCAATCTTGATCGCACATGGCGGAATATTCAATACAAAGTTGGTTGTTTTCCGTCAAGGTGTAGGCCACTTCTACCACTAAGTTGCCGGGAAAACCCTGGTCGCCATCGGGTGAATGTAAATTGTAGGTAATATGGCTTTCACTGCACTCTTTTACTTGCCAACGTCGTTTATCAAATCCATTAATACCGCCATGAAGGCTGTTATCGTTGTCGTTAATTGTGATGTGGTAATCTTGTCCATTGAGTGAAAATTGCCCTTTGGCGATACGGTTGGCAAAACGACCGATTGTGGCACCAAGAAATGCGCTGTGAGTTTGGTATTCTTTTAGTGATGTCATACCTAGCAAGACTTCTCGCATTCCTTGTGCTGTCGGCAATTGGCAACTTATCCAAGTGGCACCAACATCCATAAAGGTGGCCGTCATGCCATGATGATTTTTGAGAATATTAATATTGGCGGGTAGCCCATCAGAAAAACAATTGGATTCGAGTGAATGCTTTAAAGACTCAGGTGAGAAAGTCGTATTTGAAGAGGTGAGCATAACGGCTCCTTTATATGAAAAAAGGCATCTGAGCACTCAGATACCTTGTTGAGAAAATTACACTGCTTCACCAAAGACTGGGAAACCATTGTCCCAAGTTAAGCGTTTGATGCGGGTGTGGCGGTTTGGATCCCATAGCGGATCGCCTTCAATTTCAGTGTAATCACGGGCGTGGTAAACCAACAAATCATGGCCTTCTTCATCGACAGTAAAGCTATTGTGTCCTGGGCCGTAGATCTTTTTCTCCCAGTTGGTTTTAAACACGGGTTCTTTCGCTTTGGTCCAACTGTTTGGATCGAGTAAATTGCTGTCTTCATCGGCATACAATAAACCCATGCAATAGTTTTCATCGGTCGCGCTCGCCGAATACGTCAACCAGAATTTACCGTGACGATGAATCACAGAAGGGCCTTCATTGACCCAAAAACCAATTTGTTCCCAATCAAACTCTGGAATGGTTAAGCGTTGTGGTGTGGTTTTGAGAATAGTTGGCGTTTCCAATTCCGCAATGTACAGGTTGGAGTTGCCTTGAATGTCATTTTCTTTTTGGGCCCACACGTAGTAGTTCACGCCATTGTGACTGAACGAAGTGGCGTCTAAACAAAAAGTTTCCATACCGGTTTCGATTTGACCTTCAAACATCCATTCATCGGTAATTGGGTTGGCATTTTTATTCGAGATGGCGTACATGCGGTGTTGAAACAGCCCATCAACGATTTCTCGAGAAGGGGCGGCGGCAAAGTAGACGTACCAAGCATTATCAATGAAATGTAATTCGGGTGCCCAAATTAAATCGCTGTATGGGCCCGTATCAGGCTTGTACCAAGCGTTGATCAATTCACTGGTGGTGTTGAGCTCAGCAATGCTTTTTGCTCGGCGAATTTCAATGCGATCATATTCAGGTACTGAAGCCGTAAAGTAGTAATAGCCGTCGGTGTGCTTGTAAATATGTGGATCAGCACGTTGCTCAATAATCGGGTTTGGGAGGTGATGACTAGGTTGTGTCATGGCGTTTCCTTTCTATTTAATCTTTCTCAATGTTCGAATTTAAAGCCAAAGAGATAGCGATAAAACGGGGGGATTTTATCGCTATCTCAATCATTATTTACCCAAGGCAGTTTGTGGGTTGCGTACCGGTTTTTGCGCTTTTACGTCACTTAAGTTTTCTTCGCGATCGAGGATCTTCGTGGCTGTCATGGAGTGATAGTATTTGTCTGTCACTTTGTATTTGAACATGAATAGACCCATCAAGAAGTGGAAGAACCCAGGGATGATGGTTAGCATCAGCGCGATGCCGGTAAGGGTGAAATCCGATTGGTCTTGATTTGGTACATAGTTGAAGTAGGTAAGTAGCCAGCCCACGATAGCGCCTGCAATACCCATACCGAATTTTTGGCTGAACGAAATGCCGCCAAATGCTAGGCCAGAGACACGTTTACCGGTTTTGTATGCACCGTAATCAACCGCTTCTGCAATGGCTGACCAAAATACCGGTGCATGTAAATCCACAACGAAAGACACTAGGAAGTACAAAATAAACGCTAGAGCAAAATCACCACGTCCTACGCAGAAGTACAATAGCGCACTAATCACAAATACGGCGACTTGGCTATAACGGAACAGTTTGATTTTGCAGTATTTTTTAGTAATCCAAGTGGACGCTACCATCGCAAGAATAGCCGCGGCTACACCAGTTGCTAAGAAAGCCGAAATTGTACTGGCATCTCCGCCTAGATAGTATTTTGCATAATATGCGGCTACTGAACCACGGATCACATAACCAACCGTACCGGTGACACACACTGCGCATAAGATGAGCCATTGATCATTTTTAGCTAGGATTTTCACTTGTTCTTTGAGCGTCTTTTTATCAACGACGTGTTCAATACGTTCTTTGGTAGTGGCAAAGCAGAATAGGAACAATAAAGTGCCCATCAAGCCCATTAAACCCATGGAATATTGGTAACCCAATTGGATATTGTCTTGGCCCCAAGCTGCTGACAACTGAGGAACAATAATCGTTACTAAAAACGCTGCAATTTTGGCGAAGAATAAACGGTAACCATTAGCTGATAAGCGCTCTTTTGGGTCATCCGTTAATACACTAATAAGCGAGATATAAGGAATAGTGACCGCGGTAAACATCACGGTTACTAAGATGTAAGTTGCGTAGGCATAAACTAATTTGGTGTTGTAGTCTCCATCAGGAGTACTGAACGCAAGGTATACAGAGAGCCCAAATGGAATCGCCAAGAAGAGTAGGTATTGGCGGTAGCGTCCCCAGCGAGAGGTGAATTTATCGGTGATCATGCCCATTAGGGGGTCAGTCACCGCATCAATTAAACGCACCACGATAAACAGCATGGCAAGATCTTCTGGCTTAATACCAAAAATGTCGGTGTAGAAAAAAGTAATGATCAACATCATTGACGATATCACAACGTTAACCGCCATATCACCGGCACCGAAGCCGATCTTTTCTAACACTGGTAATTTATATTTATACATTATAGTCCCGTCCAGTTATTTCACGATGGAATGGATACTACGGATAAATGCAAGAATGTGATGTTAGTAAATTCATAGAAAAACACAGATAGCTATTTTGTACATGCTTTTAGCAAATGCATTTATATGAGGTTTGTGTGAATGGGAGCTGTAGTTTGGCCATTTCTTCACGCTATCTTCACGCTTAACTTGTCATAATCCAAACTAGAGATTAAAAGAATTTAGATCATGAGGTGATTTATGAAAGCGTTGTTAATTGCAGCTTTAGTGAGTTTAGCTGCCACACCTGCATTAGCCAGCAATCATCTGGTCAATGCCGATGGAACCCCTGTCGTTCAGCAAAATGTGAGCCAAGGAAAAGGCGGCTTTGTTGGGCCATCTAAATCAAAGCGTATTTTACGAGATGTCATCAGCGCAATGAATGCCAGCGATGACACCAAAGTCGAGCTGATGGGCAATTTAACTATGTCGCTTGGTGACGAAGATTATGTGTTCCAAGATGCCACCGGTGAAATTACGGTCGAGATTGATGATGATCTTTGGTATGGCCGCACAGTAACGCCAAATGACACCATTGTGATCCGTGGTGAAGTGGAAAAAGATTGGAATAAAGTCTCGATTGATACCGATTCACTGGAAGTGGTGAAATAATTGTTTTTTGATTTCAAGTAATGTGTACGGCCTTGAGCTTATTTATACTCCTCAGCTTTTGAATATTGCAATAATGCTGAGGGTATCATGCAGCTGCACGAGCTAGTGAACACAATTGGTCAAGATTTACAGCATCGATATGGCGAGAAAGTCCACAAACTGACACTTCATGGAGGCTTCAGTTGTCCAAACCGTGATGGCACGATTGGCCGCGGTGGTTGCACTTTCTGCAATGTATCTTCCTTCGTGGACGAGAATGTTCAAATCAAGCCGATTCACTCCCAACTCAACGATCGAGCGGGAGAGGTGAAGCGTGCCAAGAAATACCTCGCCTATTTTCAGGCATACACCAATACCTATGCCGAAGTCCAAATTCTCAAAACCATGTATGAAGAAGCATTAAAGTCAGCCGATATGGTCGGTTTGTGCGTGGGAACTCGCCCGGATTGTGTGCTGGATGCCGTGTTAGAGCTACTCAGTGGTTATGTGCAGCAAGGTTATGAGATTTGGCTTGAGCTAGGCTTGCAAACCGCTAATGATGCCACGCTGAAACGCATTAATCGCGGCCATGATTTTGCTTGTTATGCCGACATCACTCAACGTGCTCGTGCGCTCGGAATCAAAGTATGTACTCATTTAATCATTGGCTTACCAAAAGAGAATCGAACCGATTACTTTGAAACCTTTGAAAAAGTAATGCAAGTCGGAACGGATGGTTTGAAGCTACACCCACTTCATATCGTTGAAGGCAGTACCATGGCAAAAGCGTGGCGCGCAGGGCGCTTGGATGCGCCAGAAATGGATGAATATGTTGAGGTGGCAACAGAGATTATTCGTCGAACCCCTGCGCATATTATCTATCATCGTGTTTCTGCGGCGGCGAGAAGGCCGACATTATTATCGCCTTTATGGTGCGAAAACCGTTGGTTTGCAATGACAGAAATAGGCCGTGCGTTAGAAAACACGGCCCACAAGGCAGTTTGTGTCATGATCCTTTCGTGTATCAGCTACCGAGCTGTCAAAAAATCGCTTAACGTTATTTATTCAAAATTTATACCCAAGTCACTTGGTGATAGGCTATTTACTGCCCTGAATCTCGACTTGAATTTGTTTGGATTTAGCTGGCGCAGATTTCTTCTCTTCTGAACTGACGGCCGATTGCGTTTTTTGTGATGAGGCACTGTCGACAGTTTGTCCCATCAACATTCTCAATACTTCATTCTTAGGGCCATCAGCCACAACCTGCGCTTTTTCTAACACAATCACTCGGTCCACGACATCTAGCATGGTGGTTTTATGCGTAATGAGCACGAGAGTTTCTTCTTTACCCAGTTGCTTTAATTGATGTTTTAACAGCGCTTCTGAACGATTATCCATTTGGCTAGTGGGTTCATCCATCACTAATACCGGTGGTCGGGTTAACCAAGCTCGGGCGATAGCGATGGCTTGCTTTTGACCGCCAGATAATTCACTGCCACCTTCACCAACCTGTTTATTAATGCCTGCTTCATCATCTTGAGTAAAATCAGTGACACCAGCGCGTTGAGCTGCAATCAGGATATCTTGATCACTGCTTCTAGGTCTGCCTAGTGTGATGTTGTCCCGGATAGAGCCAAAAAAGAGTGAGCAATCTTGCGGTACGCAACCTATGTTGTTTCTTACGTCAACCGGATGTAACTGATTAATATCTAAATCATCCAGTTTTACTGAGCCCTCAGTGGCTTTATAAAGGCCCATTATTAAGCGCTGAATGGTGGATTTTCCTGAGCCAATCCGGCCTATAATCGCCACTTTCTCACCTGGCTGGATAGTGAAGTTAAGGTTTCTTAATGAGTAAGTTTTGCTGTTTGGGTAATGAAAACTGACGTTATTAAATTCAATCTTGCCTTGTAATTTCGAGCGATGAATATACCGTTTGTCTTCTTCTTGCTCCATTGGCATCTCCATGACTTGTTCAATGATTGTCATGGCGGATTTTGCTTGGTTATAACGCGTAGAAAGCATGGATAATTGTACTAATGGTCCAACGGCGCGACCACTTAACATGGTGGAAGCGATCAAGCCCCCCATGGTTAAATCGCCATTAGAGATTAAATATACCCCGCCAATGATCATGGCTACTGAAACAAATTGCTGTAAGAAACCGGCCGTACTTTGTACCGAGTCAGTAATGCGGCGTGTTTTGATTCCCCAGTTGGACATGTGCGCGACAGCTTCTTCCCAGCGGTATTGGAATTGGCTTTGTGCGTTAAAGGTTTTTACGGTCTCTAATTGGTGCAAACTTTCAATTAAGTTGGCGTGCTTTTGCGAAGATAGGCGAGAACCCTCCTCAATTGAGCGTTTAAGTGGCGCTTGGATCATCCAACTATATATCGCCAGTATGACAACGGCACCAAAGGGTACAAGCACTAAAGGCCCAGCAATCATATAGATCACAAATAAGAATAAGAGCGCAAAAGGCAAATCAATCAAAGCGCCGACCGTTGCCGAAGTGAGAAACTCACGAATGGATTCGAAATCTTGTAGGTGGCGGGCAAATGCGCCTACAGATGCAG
This sequence comes from Vibrio gangliei, assembly GCF_026001925.1. NCBI lineage: Bacteria > Pseudomonadati > Pseudomonadota > Gammaproteobacteria > Vibrionales > Vibrionaceae > Vibrio > Vibrio gangliei. The sequence continues at coordinate 196,024 of NZ_AP021870.1, forward strand.
GCTTTGATTCCATTCTTAACCCCATCACGCGGTTAAATATTTTCGATGAAATGAGAATGTCCGATTTCTTACCAGCTAGATCGATAAAGTAAGAACGTATGAGCTTGAGTGATAAATCAAAGATGAAAATGACAAACACACCCGATGACAGCACCCACAATGAATCAAACGCTAAGTTAGGGACGATTTTGTCATACACTAATCGAGAAAATAACGGGGTCGCAACGGCAAAAATATTAATTAAAACAGAGGCTAACAGCACATCGGTATAAATAGTACGAGATTGCCATAATGTGCTCCAAAACCAATGGCCATCACGAGTTTTTAATACTTCCGGTGAGCGCTCATCATGACGAAAACGCTTTTTGACTAAAAATAATTGTCCGCTGTATTGTTGTTGTAATTCGCCAAGATCGATTTCTTGCGCTAAATCTTCGGTTTCCGCATAGACTACTTCGGCTTGGTTAGACTCATGATTGAGTGACAAGATCACACAGCTGCTACCATCATTTAGCAAAGCGACCACAGGTAATAAGGTCGGCGATAATTGAGCCAATGTTATTTGTCTCGGCTTTGCTGCAAGGCCAGCTTTCTCTGCCGCTCTTTCAAAAAAATGCGGGGTAAGTAGGCCATCTTGTAAAGGCAAGTTACTGATTAATGAATCAGCAGAGTGGTCTTGGCCATAATATTGGCTGACGTAGAGTAACGATTGTAATAATGGATCTTTCATAGTTACTCCCTTAACGCCGTTTGCTTGGCTTTTAGTACCGGTTTAAGTAGGTAATCTAACACCGTACGTTTGCCGGTAATGATATCAGCAGAGGCTGTCATGCCTGGAATGATAGGAAGATCTTCGCCGTTAGCATCATGCATACTATTTTTATCAGTACGTATTCTAACCAAGTAATAGCTATTGCCTTCTTCATCTTGGATCGTATCGGCACTGATGGTTTCGAGTGTGCCATTTAACCCGCCATAATTGGTGAAATCATACGCGGTAAACTTGATTACTGCTTTCAAGCCTGGATGTAAAAAACCGATATCTTGCGGGGCAATTTTGGTTTCGATTAATAACGTATCCTCAGTTGGAACTATTTCAATTAAGTCCATGCCTGGCTGAATCACACCGCCAATGGTATTCACGTGAATTTTTTGAATCGTGCCTTTGACTGGAGAAACCACTGTTGTACGGCTCACTTTGTCTTGTAGGCCCACTTGAACTTCGCTCATGCTCGAAAGCTTATTCGTGGTGTCGCTTAATTCTTGTTGAGTTTTGGCGCGAAAATCCGAAGCAATATTGACATATTTATACGTGGCTTCCTGAATTTCAGACTCGGTTTGAGGTAACTTCATCCGAGCGGAAGTCAGCTCTCGTAAGCTGTCATTCATAGAGCGTTCTAATTGTAAAATCTCAATTTCAGGGACGACGCCATCTTCCGCTAACGGCTTAGTCATATTGTATTCACGCTGAATGATTTTGTAGTTATTGGCCAAATTTGCCACGCGGCTTTTGGTTTCTCTGAGTTCTTGTTCTTTTTGTTTGATCTGCTGTGCGGTGACATTCAGTTGATTTTGCAAATTAGACATCACATCACGGTATTCATTCTGCTGTTGTCTTACCAAATTAGGGTGTTGATTAGAAAACGCTTCATCAAATTGGAGTGGGGTAATGGTCAGAGCGACTTTTTCCTGCCAATCTGAGGCTTTATTATTTATGGTGATGTTTGTGATTAGTTGGTTTAGTCGAATGCTATCTGCGCTCAGACTGGCCAAGTCTTGGCTTTTTTCTCGATAGTTGGAACGAAAAATAGTGTCATCAATTAAAAGTAGTGTTTGGCCTTTTTCTACGGATTGACCTTCTTTGACTAAAACTTGCTTAACAATACCGCCTTCTAAATTTTGCACCACTTGCAACTGAGATGAAGGAATAACTTTAGCTGAGCCTGTCGTTACTTTATCAATTTGCGCCCATGCTGACCAAGCAATCAGAAAAATAAAAAATAGAGCAATTAACCACAAAATAATACGAGGTCTTTTTGGTGATGAGATCAACAAGGCGGCCGACTTATTGTCGATGAACTCTCTATCTTCTGTGGCTACGTGTGTCGGTCCTTGCTTCATACAATATCCATATTTACGGCTAAGTTGATATTTTGAATGGGGCTTTGTTACAAAGTGTAGTGTTGAGTTTGTGATATTTCAGATATTTCTGACGATTAAAACACTGAGTTTAAGGAGAATTCTGTCAGGATTTTCTACACTTAAATGTAACCAAAACCTCAAAATCACAAAAATGTGAATTGCGTTGCGTTGTTTTGTATATATTATGTTTCATTGGGGGTATCGGTAAAGTTGTTTTGCGCAAATTTATCAATAGATTAGATGAATGTTTTGCAATGAAATGTGTTTGAAATTGCATGATTGAGAAGTGGGATCTGTAGTATGGATAAGATGAATTCAAATGTTTCAACGATTACGGTTGATAAAGGGCAAGTCTATATTGGCCAAGATATTCCATCCTTAAAGCCTATTACAGGGACTCAGACACTTATGTCTTCAGACCAGCTATGGGCCGATCCAAATGCTCGTTATGTGGTAACAACGTCTGGTCAGCAGCAGGTGATTCAGTCAGATTGTGTCACTTGTGTCACAGTTGATGACTCAGGACAGCCAGTCACGACTGAAGTCGATCCTAATGTTGTTGTCAGTGTTGCCGCACTGCAAGAGTCGAACCTTTCTCCTCAAGACATTGCCATTATGGTTGAAAATGGTCTTGCTGTTGATAATTCTGAAGACGATCAGCAAGAAGAACAAGAGCAAGATAACCAAGATGAAGATACCCAAGCATCCGAATCTGGCCCAATTGAAACCGCGACCGATGGGTTTGTTGAAGTCGATTATGACAACGATCAGGTGTTGACGCAGGCGGGGTTTATGACGGAAGGTTTTGAGATTGAATATCCACAAGAAGAGGATGAATTCGCACTCGTTAAAGCTCGTGGAGGTGTGCAAGCTTCAACTGTGTTCGAGGAAGGTGACCTTTCTCTTATTCAAACTTATTCGAATACCGCTTACCCAGTGATTAACAGTGTTGATTTATTCCTCAAAGCGGGCAGTTTTCCTCTTGTTCCCGATACGTTCACTTTTGAACCGATTCAACTTCAAGCCTTGTTATCCGAATTAAATAGCGAAGTGACCTCTGGTGGAGAGAAGGTTACGTTTAGTTTCAGTGAAGCAGACAATGCCATTATCGGTGAACTTAACGGTGAGCGTGTGTTTTCCGCTCAAATTACCGCAAGTTCAGATAATAACCGAGATGTCACGGTGACTCTCACCACGACGGTTTATGGTCCACTAGATCACCTTTCCAATGGCAATACTGCAGGTTTGGTGTCTAATGCTAACAACAAAATCACCATCAATGTGGCGATTCAAGGGCAAGATAAAAGTGGCAATGAGTTAAATTCGCCAGCATTAGTTGATGTATCGATTTTGGATGGCGAGAACCCTAGTTTTGGTACGGACCCGGGAATTTTGATTAGGGAAGCGGATGATCGCGGTATTCCGATTGATGGACAAATCCCATTGGATATCGGCTCAGATGAAATATCCACTATTGTCTTTGATGCTGTACAGCCTCAGCTTGAAGGTATTACCAGCCAAAGCTTTGATATTCTTGAACCCGAAATAGAGGGTAACTTATTAACAGTCAAAAACGTTTTCGGGGAAGTGATATTCACAGTCGAAATTCATACTGATGGAACCTATACCGCCACTTTATTTCGTCCATTTGACCAAGGAACATCTAAAAATCCGGATGCAGGTTTGCTTGTGACCGTTACGGATAAAGATGGCGATATAGCGAAAGGTGTCTTAGATATTCGCTTTGAAGATGGAAATTTTCCAACAGGTGGAGAAGAAGGAGACCTAGATATTGTTGAAGGCGATCTTCTTCCAGAAAATACTTATCCCATAGTTGGAACAACGAATATTCCCATTCATCCAGCTTCTAATAGTGGCGTCGATCGTCTTCAAGCTAGTACGGTTCATTTTGCTGAGTCGCAAGTTTCCGATTTACTTACAGAACTAGCTACTGAATTAAGCACAGCCAACGGTAATCCCATTGAATTTACATTAAGTGCTGATGGTAAGACGATCACTGGTATATCGGGTGGTGTTACAGTTTTAACCATTGAATTAAGTGCCGCGCCAATAGCTCTCGGCGCAATTGTGCATGTCAAGCTGACTCAATTCGAGCCGTTAGATCACCTCAATACTGGGAATAGTGATGGTTATGTTTCTGTTGATGGTGAAGAAATAAAGATAAATGCAGGCATCCAAATTAACGAAACTGACGGGTCTTTATTACAAGATCCTGCGACGGTCTATATCACTATTTCAGATGGAGACATTCCTAAATTCTCCACTGACCAAGGCACAACCATCAATGAAACCGATCAAATAGACTTCGAGGTTAAGGGCGAAGTGCCGCTTGATGTCGGTTCTGATGCCATTCAAACCTTAACATTTGATGCGTCAGCCGCCGATGCATTTACTGATGTCACTTCTAACGATCAACCAACTAGTGTGGATATAGATGGCAATGTGTTGTCATTGTCAAATAGTGATGGCGAACCATTATTGACCATTACTATCAACTTAGATGGTACCTACACAGCGGTAGTTTCAGGCCCGATTGATCAACCTGACAGTGAAACTATCCATTTTGAATTACCCGTGACGGCGATTGATAATGATGGCGATACTGCCACTGGCACCGCCATTATTGATATTACGGATGGTCAAAATGCGTCTGGTGATGGTATTGGCGTTGAGCTTGGTGTGACAGAAGGGCAGCTATCCGATGTTGATAGTACAACATACGACATAGCTCCAAGTGATAATGGTTCGTTTACGTTAACGGCGGTGAATGATGACCTTGTTCCTGAGACATTAGATATTGAACCGGCTGTTTGGGACACTTTAAAAGCAGATTTAGAAAAATTAACCTCGGGTGACAAGAACCTTGTTGTTACTAAAACCATCGATGCATCTGGGGTTATCACATTAACGGCGGTTGCAGGAACCATTACTGTTTTTACTTTGGTGTTAACCCCAAGCGTTAATGCTCAAGATGACGGTAAAAACGGGATTAGTGTAGAGGTTGTGTTTACACAAAATGCGCCACTCGATCATGATCCAAACTTCACCAGTGATTTTATAGAATTTACTCAAGCTCCGGATAATTCAACTGCCGATACCATTAAGCTCACTGTTCCAGTACAAGTTCAAGATACCGATGGAGATTGGTTAACGGACGAAAATGGTAATTTAACACCAGCTGATGTCACTGTGACCATTACTGATGGCACAGACCCGACTGTTGGCGATGATGCTATTTCATTTACAGAAATTAATGGTGATTCTGCGGATCCGCAACCTGGAGAGATTGAAGTTACTGTTGGTAGTGACACCATAGATTTTCTGCAATTCGAATTAACGGCTGAACAGCAAGCGGTACTGGACGATTTAACCTCTAATGGTTATGACACAGAGGTTTCAAACATTGATGGTGTGATTACCGTTTATATTCCGGGCGTTAATGGTGGTGATGATACCCCTGTTCTCGTTATCACTTTAGATAATGACGCAAAAGATGGCAGTTATACCGTTCAGCAGCTTGAAGCGATCGACCAGCCGGAAGATAATTTAACCACCATTAATTTGAATGTCACTGCAACTGATAAAGACAGTGATGTCAGTAATGTTGGCGAAATTACCATCACTATCACCGATGGAGCCGATGCCACCGGTGGCTCTGCTGACATAACCATAACTGAACCTGATTTAGTGAACAGTTCAGGGGAATCTGATTATCCTCTTGTTGGGGAAGCCGTTACATTAAACCTTTCTTCTGGGGTAGATCGATTAATTCCGGAGAGTGTAGTCATCGATCCTAATCCATTGGATGAAAGCTCAGCAGACTTGAACGCATTTCTAAATGAGCTTTCGACAGAACTAACATCATCTGGTCAAACAATTACTTTTATTATTAACTCTGAAACTGGGGCATTAGAAGGAAAACTCGCTGATGGTACCTTGGTGCTTGAGCTAACATTTACCCCAGCTCAAGGCTCTAATGGCGATGTCACGGTTGATATGGTGCTGACTCAACATGCACCTTTAGACCATGTGAAAAATGGCAACCAAGAAGGTTCAGTCAAAGAAAGCGATGGCAATATTGTTATCACTGTACCCATTCAAGTTAAAGACAGTGATGGTGATTACCTCACCAATGCCAGCGAAGTCAACGTTACCATCAATGATGGCGTTGCGCCGAGTTTTGGTGATTCAGCGACAGTTGCAATTACTGAAATTGAAGCCAATCAACCAAGTAATGGCTCAATTGCCTTGGATGTTGGAAGTGATTCCATCGCGAGTGTTGATTTTGCTTTAACGGATGAACAGCTAGCGGTTTTAAATGCTTTGCAGTCCAATAATCAGGATACCAGCGTTCAAGTTATTGATGGCAAAGTGATCGTTTATATTCCAGACGATCCAGCTACTGATGATGGGATTTACACTGAAGGTTCTGACACCCCTGTTTTAGTTATTGAACTCAATAATATAGAAAAAGACGGCACTTACACCGTGACTCAATATGAAGCGCTAGAACAGCCTTATAGTGAAAGCAGCCCGGGTACAAATGATATCACTCTCGATGTTGTTGCGACTGACTTTGATGGCGACCCAAGTGACCCTGGCACGATTCATATCGTTATTACCGATGGTGCCGATCCAACCTTTGCTACTGATAGCGGCATTACTTTTGAAGAAGATGATGCGGTTAATTCTAATGGAAATGGCGTAACCGATTCGACTGGTCAAGTTGTACTGACCGTAGGTAGCGATGATATTGAATCGATCAAGTTTGATTCCACACAGCCCGACAGTTTAACTAATCTGACATCGAATGGGATGAATACAGCGATTGCATATAGTGAGGATGGGAAAACTCTCACCTTATATGAAGTTGGCGGTTCACCTGATGACCCAATTATGGTTGTCACTTTGGACGATCTGGAAGGTAACTATACAGCCACCCTGTATAAACCTTTAGATCAGACCGATGTATCTGATCAGGTCAAATTTGAGATAAACATTACTGCTACAGATACCGATGGTGACCCTGCTCCTGGACAAATCGTGATAACGGTTGCCGATGGTAGTAATGCCGATGGTGCAAGTGTAAATGCCACAATTGAAATTATCGAAGGCGATCTTGATTCTTCTGCAACCGTTTTGTATCCAGGCGATGCACCAGTTGAAGATACATCATTTATTATCCCTGCCGTGGATGATGCACTAGCTCCTAAAACTTTAAGACTCGAAGATGGGATATGGGCTGCATTACAAACGGATATTGAGAAATTAACATCAAATGGTGAGCCTCTTTCTGTTACGCAAAATACAGCTGATGGTGTCATTACGATTACCGCGACTGCTGATGGTAATGCGGTGTTTACTCTTGTTTTGACCCCAATGAGTGTTGAGGATAGTGGTGATGTTGAAGTATCTATGTCGTTGACTCAATATGGGCCGCTTGATCATGAAAATGTTGTTGATAGCGACTTTATTTCATTTACTCCTGCTCCTGACGGACAAACTAACGATAAAATTAATATTACGGTCCCTGTTCAAATCGATGATACCGATGGTGATTTCCTGCAAGATGCTGAGGGTAACTCTTCACCCGTTAACGTGGTTGTGACCATTGTCGATGGTGCGGACCCTAGCTTCAATCCTGAGAATATTAATCAAACTACAGTAATTGAAGAAACTGAAGCGGGTAGTGATGTGATTTCTGACGGTAGAACGTTAGATCTGGATACCAACAGTGATGTGATTGAGTCGATTACTTTCGCCTTAACACCAGAACAGCAAACCGCCCTCAATAGCATAACTTCTAACGGTCAAGATACATCGGTACGTCAACCGGCCGATGGCCACATCCAAGTGTATATTCCCGATCCAGATGGTAATGGCGACATCTTAGTATTGGAAATCATCTTTAATAATACTGCCAAAGACGGCCGTTATACTGTTCAGCAATTTGAGCCAATTGATCAACCAGAGGATAACGTTTCAAGCTTTACTTTCGATGTGGTTGCCACGGATATGGATGGAGATAAAGCGAGTTCGTCGATTACCGTGACTATCAATGATGGTGCAAACCCAACTTCGGGCGATGTTACAGACAATGAGATCAGTATTACCGAAGGGAATTTAAACGATGAGGACAGTAATGATCTAGACTATCCGACCGTGCCAAAATCAACAGGCGAATTCACCATTAATGCGGCCAATGATGATCTCGACCCAACAAGTTTAACTATTGATAATTATTCAACATTTAAAGCGACTGTTGACGGAATGGGATTAATGTCAAATGGCCGTGCGGTCACGATAGATTCGGATCCAGTAAATGAAAATGGGGTGATTACAATCACAGGTAAGGCTGATGATGGCAGTATCGTGTTCGTCTTGACCTTCACTCCAACAGTGGATACGGATGGTAATGTTACCGTTGCCATGGAATTAGAGCAAAGACAGCCACTTGATCACCCGCTAGATAATCAATTAGGTTTTTATGTTCCATTGCAAATTGAAGATACCGATGGAGATCAGTTAGTTGATGGCGATAACATACCAACGCCAATTGATGTAAGTGTGACGTTTAATGATGGTGAGGCGCCTGTTTTAACGGATAGCACACTGTCATTTAAAGAAGCGGATGTATCAACCACCGATCCTCAAAATCATTCAGGGCAAGTTGCTATCGACATTGCGAGTGACGCAATTGATAGAGTGGAGTTCAATCTAACTGAAGAGCAAGAGACATTTTTAGAAGGGCTGACTTCGAATCAAACTCCAACAGAAGTTGAGTATGTTACGACAACTGTGGGTGATGTTACTTATATCACCGGAATAAACGTTTTTATTTCAGGTTCTCCTGATGTTCCTGTTTTAGAGATCAGAGTATCGGCAGATGGTTCATATACCATTAGTCAATATGAGCCACTTGACCAAACTAATTCGGAAGATGTCACTTCCATTGAGCTTGATGTTTTTGCTACTGATAAAGATGGTGATTCTAGTGATACAGCGACTATCACAATCAATATTGAAGATGGTAATAATCCTGTCTTTAATACTGATGACACGCCATTATCTTTCAATGAAAATGATTTAAGGTCGGCTGATGGTCAAGCGGTCAGTACTTCAGGCTCAGATAATTTAACCTGGGTAACAGGCTCGGATGATGTCAAAACCATCGTATTTGAAGGCTTAGAAAACTCTGAATTTACATCAAATGGCTATGATACTCATTGGGAATTTAGTACAGACGGTCTGACTGCAACATTAATTGATGAAAATGATCTTAATAACCCAGTTCTAACCGTGGTACTGAATCCAAATAATCTTGGTGAATATACGGTCACAATCTATAAACCACTTGATCAAGACTCAAGTGATATTTCTACTATTTCACTAAATGTTATTGGGACAGATTCCGATGATGATGATGCAGTAGGAGTGATTGAATTTACTTTAAATGATGATAATGGTGATTCGAGAACAGATGCTCCTGAAGGGACATCTGTATCTATTATCGAAGGTGATTTAACACCTAATGACCCCAATGGTAGCAATACAGGCGGCTACCCTGTTACAAATACCTCTGCAGCAGCGCATATTGATGCAAGTGTTGACCGCTTAAATCCGACGAGTATTCAAATTGATCCAGCAGGCCTGCCATCTCTCATCGCAGAATTAGAGAGTGAATTAACATCGGGAGGCCAAGAGCTAACGTTTGTATTTAATCAAGATACTGGTTTATTAATAGGCTCGACTTCTGGTGGCGAAGAAGTGTTGGTTATCAGTTTAGCTGCGACTCAAGATGATGATGGTTTGAGTGTAAATTATACTGTCACCGTCACTCAAAATAGGCCTCTTGATCATCTAGGTGGTGATGACGGTAATGACACGGGGAGAGTATTGGTTAATGGTGACCAGATTACTATTAATCTCCCTATCCAAATTGAAGATACCGATGGTGATTTATTACCCGTCCCCCCAATGGCGGAGATTACAATACAAGATGGTATTGATCCTGCATTCTCTGTCGACTCTGGTGTCACCGTTTCAGAGCAAGGTATTGATGCTGGTGGAGATAATCATCAAGGCTCTGAGCCTGATGCGACAAGCCCGGATGGTTCTCCAACTGAAATAGCTTCTGGCCAGATCACAATCAATACCGGTAGCGATGAAATTGCCACATTCAAAATTGATGCTAGTGCCTTTACTGTATTGAACCCAGGGCTAACATCTCAAGGTGTTGCGGTCACAATGCTAGATAATAATGATGGCACTTTTAGTGGTATGGCTGGTGATCGTGAAGTCTTTATCGTGACTTTCCAACCGGATGGCAGCTATACGTTCGAAATTACTGGTGCATTGGATCATGCCAAACCGGTTGAGTCTGATCCAACGATTGGTACAGAGTTAGATATTAAACTACCTGTTTATGTCGTGGATAAAGATGGTGACGAAGTTGGCAGAAGTGATGACCCTGATGATTACGCAAATTCTTCGATTGTGGTCACCGTTGAGGATGATTTTCCTGATATTGAAGATATTGAAATTAATGTAACGGAAGGTAATACAGACATTACTGTGTTGATCCCAGAAAATGAAGGGGCAGATGGTACACATGAATTGTATTTAAGTTTTATTGATGGCACTGATGGCATAAAGCCTGTGCAGCATCAAGCACCTTTCAGTAAGTTAAATATTTATGACGATGATGGTGATCAATTACTTGGCACAATCAGTGTTGATGATCATGGAAAAGTGACTTTTGTCGCTAACCCAGAATTGGACAACCAAGAGGAAAATTTATCCGCACAGGTTACCGTAAGAGTTGTCGATTTTGATGGTGATGAAGATACAGCAGTAGCGACACTAAATTTGAGTGACCAAGATCCATTCTTTATGTTCCCAGACCCTTCGAGTGGCCAAGAAGAAGATGGACAGCCAGTTGATGAGTTTGATAACACGGAAGTTTCTCCTGGTATTGATGTATCGCTGGCGGTTGACCTAGGGGATGTTGACCGAGGTGAAACATTTGATGCCGTAACCATTGTGCTTCCTGAGGATCCTCATGGTGAGTTTTTCTTAAATGGTGATCCGATTGCGTTAAATAGTGATGGCAATATTGAATTGCCTATCAGTGCCTTTACTGGCCCTGATGCTGATGGAGTGATGACTCTTGAAGGTTTAACGTTTGTTCCTGATAAAGACTTCTCATCAGATGGCTTGCATTTTGAAGTGAAAGCAGACATCACAACGGATGATGGAGAAACTCGTTCTATTACCGGCGATCTTGTTATCACGGTTGATGGTATCGCTGATATTCCTAGTTGGAGCAATCCAGACATTGAGGAATATATTGGCACGGAAGATACTGACATACCGGTTGATGGTTTGTCAGCAGTGCTTAATGATAACGATGGTTCTGAATCGCTGTATTACATTGTACAAATAGCTGAAGGCTCTTCTGGCACGCTGAAAGGTACCGGCCTTGAAGAGGTAGAAGTGACGTTGGAGGATGGTAGTACAATAACAGCCTACCGAATTTCAGAAGCTAATATTGGTTCTTTAACGGTAACCCCTGATAAAGATTTCAGTGGTGATATTCACATTAATGCATGGGCTCAAAGTGAAGAGCAAGACCCGTACGTAGACGGTAAGCAAACCGCACTTTCCGATCCAAAAGATATCGTTGTCCGGGTTCAGCCGGATGCCGATGAAGATCTGATTTTAAAAGTGAACCGTGTTCAATCTGATGAAGATGTGGGGCTTAATTTATCGTCTGTTATCGAGTTAACGCAAAACTCTGATAAAGATGATGGTTCTGAAACTCTATATGTGAGAATCAGTGACCTACCAGAAGGCAGTAAGTTACTCCTAAATGGTGAAGAGTTAGATTTAGAAAATACGGACCTTGTAACCTGGAATGAAGAAGGTGATTACTACGAAATCGAATATTCAAACCTAGATCAATTGAGTTTTATGCCGCCACCGGAAGCGAGTGGTGATTTTACCTTTACTGTTCAAGGTGTCGTAAAAGATAACACCTCTTATGATTCAACTACGAGTGCCAACGATTCCGACATTTATGTTATGCCAGGCAAGGTTGTAAACGTTGCTGTCAAAGGTGTGGCGGATGATCCGATTATTCAAATTAACGATGGCAGCACTTGGAAGGTTATCACCGATGACGAAGGTAATGGGACGGGTGTTGAAGTCAATATCTTCGAAGATGATGCTAGTGACGAAGTGAGTGGTTCTATTGCAGGCGATGGCGTGCCATTTGACTTTAGTATTATTTCGGGTGAAAACGGAAAAGCGCTAGATGGTGATAGTTCTGAAACACTTTCAGTCGTGATTTCAGGTATTCCTGAAGGTGTTAAGGTATTTAGCAACGGAGAACAGGTTAAGGTGACCTACGTTGGTCAAGAAAATGGTCAACCTATTTACCAAGTGGAATTGGAGACACTTGATAATATTGTGGTGCTTCCTCCTACAAACAGTACCGAAGATATCAACCTCACCGCTAAAGTTATCGTGACAGAAGATGATGGTGATAGTGCGGTCTATGAAAAAGACATTATTATTCATGTCGCTCCATCTATTGATATTGAAGATACCTATACAACGGGTTCGAGCGGCATTGAAGATGAATTGGTTACTTTAAACTGGAAACCGAGTTTTTCCGATTCGCAAGAGTATGTCACGGCCTTTACATTGAGCTTACCAGGTGGAGTGAGCGGCGATGCGATCTCTGACTATACGCTCTACATAGTGCATTCCGATGGCTCGCAGCAAGAGCTAAGTTTTGACGCTAGCGGTAGCATTAATCTTGATGCCTATCTGGATGAGTTAAACAATGGTGCAGAACTTAAAATTTCTTTGCCTGACAACTCAGATAAAGATTTCCAATTAACGACTACGATCACCGTGCAACAAGATGATGTCGATTCTGATGTCGTTGCTGAAAAAGTCAATATAATAGGCACATTAGACGTTAATGTCGTCGCGAAAGTAGAAGATGTTGGTGACCCGTACGATTCCGAAACAGGTGCTGGGAAAATTGTCATTAGTACCGGTGCTGATGCTAATAACGATGGCATTATTGATGACTTAGGCTCTGCACCTTGTGATGAAAGTGGTGTAGTAGATCTAAGCCCGACATCCGAAGGTGGTGTTGGCACCATCATGTTTGCTGAAAATGACCTATCCAGTGATGAAGTGATTACTGAGCTAGTGATTGATTTTGGTGACATTAGCTTGTCGGAAGGAAAAGGTTTTGTCGTCACTGGTGCGGTCAATAACGGCGATGGTAGTTGGACCGTCAAAGATGGCAATTTATCCAATATTCAGATTCAAGCACCAGCAGGTTTTACCGATGAAGTGAATATTAAAGTTATCGCGAAGGTTCAAGATTTGAGTGATGACAATGATCGAAGTGAAGTGGTGGTTATTGAAGGTCAAATTACTTTGGATTTTGCTAACAATACCAATGATTCGATTGATTTGGCGGCTGAAATTACGGCTGACGAAACGACGGTCAGTGGTATAGAAGATGGTACGATCAATTTAGGCACTTTACTGGTTGAAAGTAATACGGTTTTTGTCTCAACTGAAGATGTTAATGGTGATGGAAATAGTGAAATTCCGAATGATGTGTTGACGCTTGTCATTGATGCCTCACAGCTTCCTGAAGGTACGGTGATAGGTGGGGCTGAGTTCGATTTCGAAACCGGTCAATATGTGTTTGAAGCCGGCATTAACGTTGATGGTACATTAAACTTAGGTGGCCTATCTCTTATTCCGCCAGCAGATTATGCAGGTGATTTCCAGTTTGACATCAAGTACGTCAGCACGGATACCAATAGTGGTGATGTGAAAGAACAAACTCAAACCGTGACGGTGAATGTTTCTCCTGTTGCAGATGTCGGCGCGAGTATTTCTGTTGATGTGGTGAGCAGTGGTGGGCTTGATGAGAATAAACAGCCTATTAGTGAGTCGGGTGGGACTGAAGTTCCTATTTCGGGCATTGCTTATGAAGATGCACTGATTACGATAGATTTTTCAAATGTGACGTTTGGCGACTCTCGCAATACTGTTGAAGAAGGGATGGAAACTCTCCAATCATTGACGATTAGTGTTGATCCAGACATGGGATACTTCTTATTAAATGGCGAACAAGTGAGTGAGGTTACGTTAACGCCAGAGCAACTCAGTAATGTTCAATTTATGCCGAAAGAAGATTTCAGTGGCCAAGTAGACTTTACTGTTAGTGGTGTGATTGTTGATACGGCAACTTATGATTTGGATGGAAACAGAACCGAACCCGATACTCGAACCACTGCAGAAACCACAGTCAGCATTGATGTGATTGCCGTGAATGATGACGTATTAGTGGAATCATCTAGCGGTGACTCTATTCAAGGTAATGAAGACGCTGCTGGTGGTATTTCTCTGGCTGAAGGTACTATTACTCTGCAAGATATTGATGGCTCGGAAAAAATCGTTTCCATTATTTTAACCGGTATACCGGAAGGCTTTGTGGTGAAAGGCGCAGCCAACAATGGTGATGGCACTTGGACCATTTCAAGCGCAACGGGGGAGCAGCGTAGTTATACCTTTGACAGTTTAACTCTTGTACCACCTAAAAACTTCAGTGGTACGATTGAAGTAGGTGTGATCGTTAATACCAAAGAAGATTCACTTGATGAAATTGTGTCTATCAATAAGAGTATTACTGTTGAAATTTTACCGGTAGCGGATGAAATTGATACGGATGTGGTTACCACAGCATCTGGTGATGAAAAGCAAGATATTGTACTGAGTCTTGATGTTTCTACGGTTGATAACACAGCCACCTATGTACCTGTTCCTGGCGGCGCTGGTACGGATGAGGCACAAATTACTGAAAATGGGCCGGAAGTGATTCAAGTGACTATCAGTAATGTCCCTGTTGGTATGGGGGCTGAGTTTAGCCTTCCTGCTGATGTGAACGGTACGATCACTGACAATGGTGATGGCACATGGATAATCATCACAGAGTCAGGAACATTAGATAGCATCATTTTCAATCCAGGCAATGCCAATAGTAGTAATTGGGATGGTCAGCTACAACTGGATATACGTTCAGTTGATAATGGCGTGGTTGCCGATGACAGTTTGGCGGTTGAAACGACGATTAATGTTGATGTTACTCCCGTCAATGATGCACCGGAGAACACTGTCCCAACCGAAACGCTCACTGGGGCGACGACTGGTGAGGCTTTCCTCATTACAGGGCTAGCGGTAGATGATATTGATGCCGATGACGGTGACGGAATCTTAACGGTAACGCTGTCATCAAGTAATGGCGTATTATCGATTCCAGAAGAATATACGGGGTTTATCTCTAATCATGGCGATAGTACAGCATCTCTAGAATTGACCGGTACCTTGGCTGAGTTAAAAGAGCTCTTTGATATTGGTATTAATTTTACTGGTGATATAGCGGGTGATGCGACCATCACGATGACTACCAGTGATAATGGAAATACAGGTTCAGGTGATGTGCTAACCGATGAAGATTCATTCACTGTTTCAGTCGCGGGTGCAGCCGCTTTCATGGCAAGCCCTGCTTTAATGAGTACGACTCGCTATGTACCGAATGTCTCGGTAACGGCGGCGCAACTGGCATTGATTCCATTGCTCGGTTTACTGAGTGAGCATGTTCAAGCATCGGATTTAGATCATATTCGAATTGATAACCTAGATTCAGGTAAATTGGTTAATTCCGTGGGTGAAACGGTCGGTGAGCAGCAAGACGATGGCTCTTGGATTGTGACATCGCAAGATCTTGCTGATGCTTATTTAACGGATTTGCCTGAAGGTGATCATAGTTTGACTGTCGAAGCGGTTTCTCATGAGGATGCCGTAGATACAACGATTGATGAGCCTCAAACGACAAATGTTGATATTGATGTTCAGCCAGATTCAGAGGACGCTTTAACGGCGACAGATGCGACCGATCACTCGGTTGTTGTCGGTGATGATACTAATGATGTTTTAGTTGGTACTTCAGGCCACGATGTGCTGATTGGCGGTGCAGGTAACGATATTCTTGTTGGCGGTGCTGGCGCAGATATTCTCATTGGTGGTTCTGGTAACGACGAGCTATGGGGTGGTGAGCGTTATGGTAGCGGCGATGGCGAAACCGATACCTTTGTATGGCATGCTAAAGATATTGGCACTACGGCGTCTCCCGCGATTGATGTGATCAAAGACTTTGAACTTAATGTCGATAAGATTGATATTCGAGGTTTGTTGAAAGACATGGACTCGAACGGTATCAATATGGAGGATCTGCTAGCCGGTGTGAAAGGGTCTGAGCAAGATGGGAAAATCAATTTGACCGTTAATAATGAGCAAGGCGGTGAGCAAGTTATCGTGTTAGATAATATTAGCGCGGATTCACTTGGCTTAGATAGCGGTGCAAGTTCGAATGATATTGTGTCTAACCTTTATCAACAGCATAAAGCATTCACAGTTGATCATTAATTTTTCGATAAGATATTAAGCTCAAACACGATCAACGCCTCTTAGTCAAATAAGGGGCGTTGTTTTAATTTGTGCACAGAAAGAGTGCGTAATTCATAGGGGTTTTAAGTGGGCTTCTATTGAAAGTCATTAAAAACAATACCTTAGTTATTCTCTAATAATTGGCACGTTTTTCGCTTATTTATAAACAATGAATAACATTTGATATTCAGAAAACCTGATTCGCAACAGGCAAAGACGCCTCTTAGATTTGTGCTCACTTCGGTGAAAACAGTCTAAGAGGCGTTTTTCGTTTTTGCTTTATGTAACTTTTATTTGGTTTCGAATTGTTTGGCCTTCTGGATACAAAAGAAAGGGAAGCTTATTTATGGCAAAGGAATGTATTCAATCAGCGTGTCCATATTGCGGAGTAGGCTGTGGTGTTGAAGTGAAGCCGAATGGTGAGATCATCGGTGATGTCAGCCACCCAGCTAACCAAGGTGCTTTGTGTGTTAAGGGTTCGGCGCTTGCGCAAAGCCTTGATATGCCTTCTCGTCTGTTGTACCCGAATGTGCAGGGTGAACAAGTCAGCTGGCAACAAGTGAGTGAGCTTATTGCGGATAAGCTTCATCAGACGATTGAACAGCATGGCCCGGATTCTGTTGCCATGTATGTCTCGGGACAGCTATTAACAGAAGATTATTACGTTGCGAATAAATTAATGAAAGGTTACGTCGGTAGTGCCAATATCGATACCAATTCACGCTTATGTATGTCTTCAGCGGTGGCGGCACACGTTCGCGCTTTTGGTGAAGATATCGTGCCGGTTGATTATGAAGATATAAAGCATACCGATCTAATCGTTCTCGTTGGTGCGAATACGGCTTGGACTCACCCGATCCTCTTTCGCCGGATTCAGCAAGCGCGAGAAGCCAACCCAAATGTGAAACTGGTTGTGATTGACCCTCGAAAAACCATTACCGCAGAGCAAGCTGATTTACATCTACAAATTGAAAATGATGGTGATGTCAGTTTATTTAATGGCTTGGTTCGTTATCTTATTGATACAAAAGCGATTAATTCTGAGTTTGTCCAACAACATGTGAATGGTTTTGATGCATTAGAGAATGAAGTCAATCAGCCGGGATATCAATTAGAAGCATTAAGTAAATCGCTGGCAGTCAATATCAATCTACTAAGAACGTTTTATCAGTGGTTTGCTGATTCTCAAGCAGCCATGACGCTATTTTGCCAAGGCGTAAATCAATCTCAATCGGGTACCGATAAAGCCAATACCATTATTAATGCGCATCTAATCAGTGGAAAAATAGGCTCAACAGGTAGCGGCCCATTTTCTTTAACCGGACAGCCGAATGCGATGGGAGGGCGTGAAGTGGGCGGTCTTGCTAATCAGCTAGCAGTACACCGTGGTTTTGATGAGCGTTCCATTCAACAAGTGGGTGAGTTCTGGCAAGCGCCGAATATGGCAACTCAACCTGGTTTAAAAGCGGTGGATCTATTCCAAGCGGTTGAAGCTGGTAAGGTGCGTTTTTTATGGATCATGGCGACCAATCCCGCTGTATCTATGCCCAACTCGGCGCAAGTAAGGCGCGCACTAGAGCAATGTGATTTTGTGGTAGTGTCCGATATTACGTCTCATACCGATACGGCTCAATATGCCGATGTGCTATTGCCCGCAGCCGGATGGGGTGAAAAGCAAGGTATGGTGACCAATTCTGAGCGTTGCCTAACCCGTCAAAGACAATTCATCGCCCCGCCAGGAGAAGCAAAACCAGACTGGTGGATGGTGAGTCAAGTTGGCAAGTTGTTGTGCCAAAAAGTGGCCGTGAAATCGGGGTTTGAGTTTGCCAGTGAAGCCGATGTGTTTCGAGAATTTGCCGCATTAACTGGGATTAATCAAGCGACGGATTTGCAGTTGGATTTATCGAGTCTTAGCAAAATGAGTGATGAGCAATATCATGCTTGGAAGCCTCAGTCTTGGCCTTTGGGCGGTCAAAAAGTACTGCGCCATAAACACACTCAGCAGCTGCATTTTCCTACCCAAAATGGCAAA
The DNA here is from genome assembly GCF_026001925.1 of Vibrio gangliei. Classification (NCBI taxonomy): domain Bacteria; kingdom Pseudomonadati; phylum Pseudomonadota; class Gammaproteobacteria; order Vibrionales; family Vibrionaceae; genus Vibrio; species Vibrio gangliei. Next base: position 214,763 of record NZ_AP021870.1, read on the forward strand.
GCCAATCTGATTGTGGCCGCTAAATCGGCGATACAAACGCAGTCGAATGTGAAACAAAGTTGGTGGTTGAACTCAGGCCGTCAGCGTGATCAATGGCATACCATGACGCGTACTGGCCACATCAGTCATCTGTGCGCAAGTGAAGTGGAGCCGACGGTTTATCTAAATCCCATCTCTGCCGAGCAGCATAAACTTGAGCCCAATAGTTTGGTTGTTATTCAGCAGTCAAATTTTCAGCAAACCGATTTTCAAAAAAACAATATAGAGAAAGCTTTGATCGCACGTTTGTCTGTCGATAAAGGGCTTAGCCAGCAACAAGCCTTTATGTCGATGCATTGGGCTGGGTTATTTGGTGGCAAAAGCCAAGTGAACTTAGCAAATGATAGCCTGGTTGATCCTCATTCAGGCCAGCCTGCGTTTAAGTCACAATGGGTAAATATTTCAGCCATGCCTGTTGTTCATTATGGCTTTGCAATAGGGCTAGATTGTAAACAAGCCCCATGGGCATACAAAAGTTTGCAGCATGTTGATTTTAGCTCTGCACGCTCAACCGGGTTATACCAGCAGGGGATATGGCGTTTTGCTGATGTAAATGCCATTGAAAAACAAGATATAAAAGCCTTGGCTCAGAAGCTTTATCCGAAAAGCAAATGTCTGACGTTAGATCTGCAAGACTCATGGTTGATGTTGATACTGGTGAACCAAAAAGTCATTGGCATGGTGTGTGTGTCTAATCAGCCAAGCGAGCTTAATATCGACAGCCTACAACCTTTGATTCGAGAAAAGTTCAATTTAGGTCGATTGCTCTCGGTACTGAGCCAACAAGACGGTAAAGCCAGTAAGTTGATTTGCAGTTGTTTCCGTGTGACCGAAGATGACATTTTAAAGCAGTTAGAAAAGTCACCCAACATGAGCCTAGACAGCCTACAAAGTGTGTTGAGCTGCGGCAAGAATTGCGGTTCATGCTTACCGGAAGTGAAAGGGTATTTAAAACAGCAGCCTATTGCTGTTACTGCGATTAAATAAATTTAAGCACAAGGAACGTGTTATGAAGAATGCATCATCAATTCAATTACGTATCAATAGAAAAATGAACCGCTATCCATTCAATGGCGTGAGTTCGCCTGTTATCCCTAATGTTGCTAAACATAGACAAAGTAGGGAGCCAAAGAATGGTTCAGTGTTGTTGGTTGGAGCAGGACCAAATGATCCCGACTTACTGACTCGTAAAGCCTACAAAGCTATTAAACAGGCCGATGTGGTGGTATTTGACCGCTTGGTTGGCGAGCAAATATTGGCGCTTATTCCTGAACATTGCGAGCAAATGTATGTTGGAAAACGTTGCGGTCAACCTAGCTTAAAGCAAGAGCAGATTAATCAGATCTTAATTGAACAGGCTGCGATGGGAAAAAAAGTGGTGCGCTTGAAAGGGGGCGATCCCTTTATTTTTGGCCGCGGGGGTGAAGAAGCTTTGGCCTTGGTTGAACATAACATTGCTTATGATGTGATCCCTGGCATTACCGCAGCCATTGGATGCGCGGCATCCAGTAAAATTCCATTAACTCACCGAGGCATGTCACGTAGCGTTACCTTGGTTACCGGTCACGTCATGGATGGCGCGTTTGATTCGTGGAAAGGGCTGGTGAGTTCAGGGCAAACTTTGGTCTTTTATATGGGGTTGGAACAATCTAGTGCAATCTACCAAGGTTTGATTCAATCTGGTTTAGCGGTGAGCACGCCTGTCGCGATCATTGGTAAGGGGTGTAGTGCAGCACAGCAAACCCACATTTCAACCTTAGATCAGTTACCTACTTTAGCTAAGCAATTGAAAGGATTGACACCTGCGCTGATCATCATCGGAGAAGTGGTTAATTTGCATGAGCAATTGACGCAAGTGATGCAAATTGAGAGTCTACCACTTTAGAGGTATTTTGTTGTTTTTAAAGGGAAAGTTATTCATTTAGGTATGTGAATTGCAGCTTATTTATTATTTAAAATAAGATGACAAGGATATACGCTGTGAATCGAGCTATGCCATATTCTCAATCTCAAGGCTCTCAAACTCAATCAGAGCAAATTGATAAATATACGCCCCTGATTGTGTGCTGTGATAATACTGAACGACAAGTGCAGCTGTGTGCGCAGTTAGCGGCCGATTTTGAAGACATTACCGCGTGCTCATTAAAACAGTTACCGGCTCAACTTCAAGCACAACCTAATGCCTGTATTGTCGCAAGTTGGCATAAACCCTGCGGTGAGCTGGCATGGGTCATCGAATTTTCCGCTCAGCAAAATACGCCACTTTTGGTTTTTACTCAAATGGTTAGCAGTAGTGATCTTCACTCATTACCAACCCAAGAAGGTTACGCGTTATTACCCTTAGGCTTAACCGACAACCTCTCTGGCTGGCTGCAATATGCGCTTAACCTTCGTCAACATGCACTTGAGCAAGCCAAGCAAATCGACAAATTAAATCAAAAGCTTGATGACAGAAAATACGTCGATAAAGCGAAAGGGTTATTGATGAAACTGCATAATTTAGATGAAGAGCAAGCCTATCAAGCGCTTAGAACCTCGGCGATGAAAAACAGTCAGACCCTAGGCCAAGTGGCCAAGAACTTGATTTCGACACTAGAGAACTTGAGTTTGTAGTAAAAAAGTAGTGCAAAGCTGCACCATTACAACACATGAATGACAGCATTTATCCTCGTTTAATACTTATCTTGTTGAAAATTAGGTATTTATAAAGTTGGCACAATATTTGAATTATTTTAGATAGGCAGTAAAAACAAATGAATGATGAAGTTACTTATCAATGGCGGTAAGTGAACATCAAATAAGATATAGCAAAGGCGCTATCGATCTTCGGGTCGGTAGCGCCTTTTTTGTTTTTAGAACTTTTAAAGCTTGCAGGGAGTGCATATGAGCAAAGTAGGGACGTTATCAAACAAAGTTAGACGAAAGTGGGTCAAGCCATCATTGGCACTGAGTGTATTAGGCTTGAGTTGTTCGTTGGCTGTAAGCCCTGTGGTACAGGCAAAAGTCACCATTGGCGAGCCAGAAAAAGAAGACCTCACATTTGGTTTTATTAAGTTGACCGATATGGCGCCGCTCGCCGTGGCCTATGAGAAACATTACTTCGAAGATGAAGGTTTGTACGTCACCTTGGAATCACAAGCTAACTGGAAAGTGCTACTAGACCGAGTAATTGACGGTGAGTTAGATGGCGCGCACATGTTAGCAGGGCAACCGCTAGGAGCCACCATAGGCATCGGCACTAAAGCCGACATTATTACCGCATTCAGTATGGATCTAAATGGTAATGCGATTACGGTTTCCAATGATGTCTGGCAGCAAATGAAACCACAACTTGCCAAAGATCCCGATGGAAAAATTAGCCACCCAATCAAAGCGGATGCTCTAAAAGCTGTGATTGAAAAATACAACAGCGAAGGCAAGAACTTCAAAATGGGCATGGTTTTCCCTGTGTCTACTCATAACTATGAATTGCGCTATTGGCTGGCGGCCGGTGGAATTAATCCAGGCTTTTACGCGCCAGAAAAAGGCGATAACAGTGGCACAGCCAAAGCCGATGTCTTGCTTAGCGTAACGCCACCACCACAAATGCCAGCCACCATGGAAGCCGGTACGATTCACGGTTATTGCGTCGGCGAACCGTGGAACCAACAAGCGGTATTCAAAGGCATTGGCGTACCGGTTGTGACCGATTATGAAATTTGGCAAAACAACCCGGAGAAAGTGTTCGGCGTATCAAAACAATGGGCGGAAGAATACCCTAACACCCATTTAAGAGTGGTACGCGCTATGATCCGCGCGGCTTATTGGCTGGATGAAGAAAACAACAAAAACCGAAATGAAGCGGTGAATATCTTATCTCGCAGTGCTTATGTGGGGGCAGATAAAGCAGTGATCGCGAACTCGATGACAGGAACCTTTGAATATGAAAAAGGTGATAAACGCGCTATTCCTGACTTCAACGTCTTTTTCCGTCATAACGCCACCTACCCATATTACAGCGATGCGATTTGGACCTTAACGCAAATGCGTCGCTGGGGACAAATCCCAGAGCACAAGCCGGATTCTTGGTATATGGATATCGCGAAAGAAGTGTATCGCCCAGATATCTACAAAATTGCTGCACAGTCACTGATTGATGACGGCACCATGAAAGCGTCAGATTTCCCAGATCTCAATACCTCCGATGGTTTCCGAGCGCCACAAAAACACTTTATTGATCATATTACTTTTGATGGTAAACAACCCAATGCTTACTTAGATAAATTTGCTATTGGTTACAAATAGTTAAGTCAAGAACGATTAACTGGTACTGGATAAATTAAATCAATTCAAGGAAGAAATTATGTCTTATTCCATCGCAAATGATGCTAGCAAAAAGAGAAATAATGTTTTTTCTTTATTGCCCTATAAGTCCGCCCAAGAGTCGGTATCTCAAGCGAAAAAATGGTTATTACCGATTGTTGGGATCGTAGCGTTTTTATTGATGTGGAGCTTGGCGGCTAAGCAGGTACATACCTCATTAGGTGCATTGCCAGGTCCTTACGAAACGGCGCAGCAATTTAATGGTTTAGTCGATGATCACTTTGCCAGCCGTGAACGTGAAGCTGCGTTTTATCAGCGTCAAGAAGATCGCAATCAAGCCAAATTGGCGAAAGATCCAAATGCCGAAGTTCGTATTCGCCCATATACAGGTAAGGCAACCTTTTTTGACCAAATTGGCACTAGCTTGAAAACCGTTGCGGCAGGTTTCTTGTTGGCGACTGTGATTGCGGTTCCTGTCGGTATCGTACTGGGGTTGAATCAATCTTTATATCAGGCTTTTAACCCTATTATTCAATTACTTAAACCCGTTTCTCCACTTGCTTGGCTACCGATTATTACCATGGTGGTGAGTGCCACTTATGTTTCGGATGATCCGATGTTTGAGAAGTCATTTGTGAACTCTTTGCTGACGGTATGTTTGTGCTGTATTTGGCCAACGCTGATCAACACCACGGTTGGGGTAAACAGTGTAGATAAGGATTTATTAAACGTGAGTAAAGTGCTTCGTCTTTCATGGTGGCAGCACGTGAAAACCATCGTTTTACCTTCTGCGGTTCCGATGATTTTTACCGGCTTGAGACTTTCGATTGGTATTGCGTGGATGGTGTTGATTGCCGCTGAAATGCTAGCGCAAAACCCAGGGCTTGGAAAATTCGTATGGGATGAGTTTCAAAATGGCAGCTCGGATTCGCTCGGGCGAATTATGGTGGCTGTGATTGTGATTGGTTTTATTGGTTTGTTATTCGATCGAGGCATGTTGCTGCTACAGAAAAAACTGTCTTGGGATAAAACCCAGCAGCTTCGATAAGTCGCAAAGTAGGCAACTCACAGAATCAGAATAAGGAAGAGAAATATGAGTATGGAAGCATTAAAAATACAACCCGTTAGTGATGAAAAAGACACGAACCCAGAGTCTTCATTGCCGGAGCATTCATTGCAGAGACCTATGGTGGAATTGACTCGTTTGGGGATGCGATTTCCAACCCCAAAAGGTGAGTTTATTGCCCTAAAAGGCGTGGATTTAACGATTAAAAAAGGTGAATTTATTTCATTGATTGGCCATTCAGGCTGCGGTAAATCGACGGTGCTGAACCTAGTCGCAGGCTTAACTATGCCAACCGATGGCGGTGTGATTGTGGATAGCCGAGAAGTGGATGGCCCAGGCCCAGAACGGGCAGTGGTGTTTCAAAACCATTCATTATTGCCTTGGCTGACGGTATATCAAAATGTTGAATTGGCGGTAAAACAAATCGCCAAAGGCAAAGATAAAGCTTGGGTAAAAGAGCAAACCAATCACTATTTGGGCTTGATTCAAATGCACCACGCGGCCGATAAAAAGCCCAGTGAAATTTCTGGCGGCATGAAGCAGCGTGTCGGTATTGCTCGCGCGTTAGCCCTGCAACCCAAAGTGTTGTTGATGGATGAACCTTTTGGCGCGTTAGATGCATTAACCCGCGCGCACTTACAAGATTCACTTATGAAAATTCAAGCCGAACTCGGTAATACCATCATTATGATCACGCACGATGTCGATGAAGCTGTGTTGCTATCAGACAAAATCGTCATGATGACCAATGGCCCGTCAGCCACGATTGGTGAAGTGCTAAATATTGAGCTGCCACGACCTCGTAATCGTGTCGCGCTCACCAATGATTCACAATACCAATCTTATCGCCAAGCAGTGTTGTCATTCTTGTATGAAAAGCAAGTGCATCAACAGCCAGAAGATTCCTCACCCTCTCAACCGAAAGCGAAAGTGACTTTTGCTTCTGACATCAAACGCGCTTAAGGAGATTGTCATGAACCAAGCATATTCAATTAATAAACCTAACCTTGTGGTGGTCGGTAACGGTATGGTCGGGCATCACTTAGTGGAGCGTTTGGTGGAAGCGAAAGCAACGGACCACTACGCCATTACCGTGATTGGTGAAGAGCGCTTTATTGCTTATGACCGAGTGCATTTATCATCTGTATTTTCCGGCCAAAGCCATCAAGATTTATTACTCAGCAGTGAAGACTGGTATCAACAACAGGGTGTGCGCTTAATTCTCGGTAGTAAAGTCACCACGCTTGATACGCAAAACCAGCGTTTAGTGATGGATGATGAAGATGTCTTAGCCTACGACAAATTAGTCTTGGCTACCGGCTCATACCCATTCGTACCGCCGATTGAAGGGAATGATAGAGATCATTGTTTTGTCTATCGCACACTTGATGATTTGAGTGAAATTCGTCAAGCCTGTGATAAAGCCAGCTCTGGCGCAGTGATTGGCGGTGGTTTACTGGGTTTAGAAGCGGCCAATGCGCTGCGTCTGCTCGGTGTCGATACCCATGTTATCGAGTTTGCGCCGCGTCTGATGCCAGTGCAATTGGATGCGGGTGCTAGCCATGTTTTAGAAGAAAAGATCCAAGCACTCGGTTTGCATGTGCATCTTGATACAGCGACCACCTCAATCACTGATGGCGAAAGTGCCAAGCACCGTTTGAACTTTAAAAATGGTGAATTTATTGAAGTCGATGTATTGGTGTTCTCGGCGGGGATTCGCCCGCAAGATGCCTTAGCTCGTCAAGCAGGTCTCGCGATTGGTGAACGTGGCGGTATTGTGATTAATGATGCGTGCCAAACCAATGACCCGAATATTTATGCCATTGGTGAGTGTGCGTTATGGGAGCAAAAAATCTTTGGTCTAGTCGCGCCCGGTTATCAAATGGCGCGTGTGGCTTGCGGTAGTTTATTGCAAGAGTTCATTATTCCAACCCAAGGTTCTGATTCCAAAAATAGCTTTAAAGGTGCCGACATGAGTACCAAGTTGAAGTTACTAGGTGTCGATGTTGCTTCAATTGGAGATGCCCAAATGATGACTCAAGGCGCGCAAGAAATGGTATTGCAAGATACGGTGGCGGGTACCTACAAAAAGCTGGTGGTCAATGCCAAAGGCGATAAATTGTTAGGCGCGATTTTAGTGGGCGATAACGCCGATTATGATGCTTTGCTGCAATGCTACCTCAATGACACGACTTTGCCCGATCATGCGGCGCATCTATTATTTGATACTTCAATGTTATCCGGTGAAGTGTCGGATACCGCACTGATTTGTTCTTGTCATAACGTTACCAAAGGCGATTTGGTGGAGGCGATCCACGCAGGTAGTCACGATCTTGCTTCTTTGAAATCCTGCACTAAAGCGGGCAGCGGCTGTGGCGGTTGTAGCAACATGGTTAAAACCGTGCTCGATGCCGAACTGGCTAATATGGGCATGGAAGTGAACAACCATATTTGTGAGCATTTTGAATATTCCCGCCAAGAGTTGTTCCATTTATGCCAAGTCGAAGGTATTAAAGATTTTGATACTTTAATCAGTCAGCACGGTCACGGTTTAGGTTGTGATTTATGTAAGCCGACTGCGGCCTCGATTTTTGCCTCCCTTTGGAATGAGCATATTTTGGAGCCGCAACACAGTGGTCTGCAAGACACCAATGATGCCTTTATGGCTAACTTACAAAAAGACGGTTCCTACTCGATTGTGCCCCGTATTGCGGGTGGTGAAATTACTCCAGACAAACTTATCGCATTGGGTGAAGTGGCAAAAAAATACGACTTATACACCAAGATTACCGGTGGTCAGCGGGTCGACTTATTCGGTGCGCAACAAGGTCAATTGCCGGATATTTGGGAAGAGTTGATTCAAGCGGGGTTTGAAACCGGCCATGCTTACGGGAAATCGCTGCGCACGGTGAAATCTTGTGTTGGTTCGACTTGGTGTCGCTATGGCGTCGATGATTCGGTCGGTTTGGCGATTGAACTGGAAAATCGCTATAAAGGCTTACGTTCGCCACATAAAATCAAAATGGCGGTATCCGGTTGTACGCGTGAATGTGCCGAGGCTCAAGGGAAAGACATTGGTGTGATTGCCACTGAAAATGGTTGGAACTTATATGTGTGTGGTAATGGTGGGATGCGCCCGCGTCATGCCGATTTATTTGCCACTGACCTCACCAAAGAACAATTGATTCAATACATCGATCGCGTGTTGATGTTCTACGTCAAAACCGCCGATAAATTACAACGTACATCAGTATGGTTAGAAAACTTGGAAGGCGGATTAGAGTATCTGCAACAAGTGGTGATCGAAGATTCACTTGGTTTAGCTGAATCACTAGAAAACCAAATGCAACTTGTGATCGATACTTACCAATGTGAGTGGAAAACCACCGTAGAAAACCCACTCAAACTCGCCAAATTCCGTCCATTTATCAATAAACCGGATGCGAATCATTCTGTGCCCATGACTTACCAACGGATTCGTGAACAGCGTATTCCAACTAAGTTTGTAGAAGAGGATGGGTTTATCGAAGATGCAAGCAGCTCAGTACAAACAAATGAAACTGTGGCTCAAACCCGCGAAATAGTAGGAGCTTAATTATGTGGCATAACATTTGTAAATTATCTCAACTTGATCGTCACTTTGGAGCCAATGCTTTAGTAGGAGAGCAACAAATCGCACTGTTTTACTTGCCCACTCAAGAATGCAAAGTGTACGCGATAGATAATTGGGATCCGATTGGCCATGCGTTCGTATTAAGCCGTGGCATCATTGGTGATGTGAAAGGTAAACCGTGCGTTGCTTCGCCTTTGTACAAGCAGCATTTTGACTTACAAACAGGAGAGTGTGTAGAGCAACCTGAAACCAAAGTGAAAACATGGCCGGTGAAAATCGAAGATGAATGTGTCTGGTTGCAGGTATAGTCAGAAACGACTCATAAAATGATAAAGAGCCAAGTGAATTGTCATCGCTTGGCTCTCTCATTTTTAATTATTGATATTCTAATTAGGTAGGTAAATCGCCCCTAACACCGCAAGGCGAGAAGCGCCGGTGGCAGCTGGTAGGTTACCCGGTAGGTTGTGCATGGTTTGATGAGCCAGCCAAGCAAACGCCATGGCTTCCATGTAATCGGAATCAATGCCGTATTTTAAGGTGTTGCCAATTTCCCAATCAGGCAAAAGTGTTTGTAATCTTTCCATTAATAATGGGTTTTGCGCGCCGCCGCCGCACACTAACAATTCATTTTGTTGATTAGATTGAGTTAAGCCAGTGACTTGGTCGGCAATGGTGAGTGCAGTGAACTCAGCCAATGTTGCCAAAACATCTTGCGGCTGTAGCGTTAATCCAAGCAGTTTTTGTTCAAGCCAAGGTAGGTTAAACAGTTCTCGACCGGTGCTCTTTGGGGCAGGCAGCTTCAAATAGTCTTCAGACAATAAACGCTGTAATAACTCCGGTTGTACTGTACCTGAACGGGCAATCGCGGCATCTTTATCGTACGGCTTACCAAAGTGTTGCTGCATCCAAGCATCCATTAACATGTTGCCCGGGCCTGTGTCGTAGCCAGAAGTTTGATCGCTATTAATGATGGAGATATTAGAAATCCCGCCAATGTTTAAAATAACAATGTTATTGTCGAGATGATCGAATAACGCTTTATGAAAAGCCGGAACCAAAGGCGCACCTTGACCGCCTAATGCCATATCTTTACGGCGAAAATCTGCCACGGTTGTGATGCCGGTTTGCGCGGCAATGAGGTTGGCATCACCGATTTGCATGGTAAATGGATAAGCCGAATCGGGCGTGTGGAACACCGTTTGACCGTGACTACCAATCGCTTTGATGTCACTACGTTCAATATGATTGTTGGCGATGAGTTGTTCCACGGCATCGGCAAATACTTTGCCCAGACGATGATCAATTTCACCGATTTTCACTAGCGTGGTTTGCTGGCCAATACACACATCCAGCACATCTTGTTTGAGGTCGTCTGGTATAGGGAAAAAATCTTGTGCAAGCAGTTGGATAGATTGCCCGTCGGTTTCTACCAAAGCGGTATCGACGCCGTCTAAACTGGTGCCCGACATAATCCCAATATACTTTTCCATCACAACCTCTAATGTTTGATTTATATGACTTAGTTTTAGCAAGACTTCGGTTTTAAAGATATCGTATTAGTGACAAAATAGGGCAAAATATTTTGAATATATAAGGAAAGCGCCATGGGTCCGTTGTGGTTAGACGTTGCAGGTTATGAATTAGACGCAGAAGACAAAGAAATCTTAGCTCACCCAACGGTCGGTGGCGTGATTTTATTTGCTCGAAATTATCATGATAATGAACAGCTTATTGCCCTTAACCAATCAATCCGTAAAGCGGCTAAATGCCCGATATTAATTGGTGTCGACCAAGAAGGTGGCCGCGTGCAGCGTTTTCGTGACGGCTTTACTAAAATCCCACCTGCGCAAACTTATGCGCAAATGGACAATGGGGTTGAAGCCGCTGAGCTTGGCGGTTGGTTGATGGCGGCGGAACTTATTGCTCATGATATTGATCTCAGTTTTGCTCCTGTTCTAGACCAAACCTTTCAATGTAAAGCCATTGGCAGCCGTGCGTTTGGTGAAGATCTCGATACCATTTTGACCTACAGCAGCGCCTACATGGAAGGGATGAAGCAAGTGGGTATGGCAACCACCGGCAAACATTTCCCTGGTCACGGTGGCGTAGTAGTAGATTCGCATTATGAAACCCCATTTGATGATCGTCAGGACATATTTGAAAACGATATGGCGATTTTTAAAGCTCAAATTGATGCCGGTGTATTAGACGCCATGATGCCAGCACACGTAGTGTATCCACATTATGATGATCAGCCAGCCAGTGGTTCTGAATATTGGCTCAAAGACGTGTTACGCAATCAGCTTGGGTTTAAAGGCATCGTATTCTCAGATGATCTCAATATGGAAGGCGCAGCGATCATGGGCGGTCCAGCAGCTCGATCACTAAAATCAATGCAATCAGGTTGTGACATGGTGTTGATGTGTAATAACCGCGCATCTGCCATTGAGGTCTTAGATAACCTACCGATTGTCGAAGTGCCTCAAGCCATGAACCTGCTTAAGCAACAAACCTTTAGCTTAAAAGAATTGCAATCGGATCCGCGCTGGAAGCAAGCTAATCGCATCATGTGTGAATATTGGGATACGCTTTCTGAATAGCATTTAAGGTTAAACTAAGGTCAACAGACCCTAAGAAGTGGTGTTGCATTTACGCCACTTCTTCTGCACAATTCACACCTAACTTTGATGTGACTCATGCATCAAAGTGCCTTTCGTATAATCCCGCTGATTAAGCACTTGCTAAATGTGACCATGATTTAGCCAAGCTGCTTTAGGTGCAGGAGTCTCTACCAGAAGCCTCAATTTCTGATTACGAAGAGCAAGCGGGCGATCGTTTTCTCTTTGTACAGCTACACTTATATCAATCGTATATTTTTCTGAGCTTGTTCTCGGAACTGGATTGTTACATCAAAAGAAAAATCGTTGCGCATTCATTTTATTTTTATAAAGGATAAACATAATGAATTCTCAAATGATGACGTACATACAAGGCTTACCTAAAGTTGAACTCCATCTCCACATTGAAGGTTCTTTAGAGCCAGATTTGATGTTTGACTTGGCTAAGCGTAATCAAATTACTATTCCATTCAACTCACCAGAAGAAGTGGAAGCGGCTTATCAATTTGATGATTTGCAATCGTTTTTAGATATCTATTATCAAGGTGCGAACGTTTTAATTCATGAGCAGGATTTTTTCGATTTAACCTGGGCTTATCTACTGCGTTGCCAGCAAGATAATGTTATCCACACAGAAATTTTCTTTGATCCTCAAACCCATACCGCGCGAGGTATTGCGTTTGAAACTGTGATTAACGGTATTGATAAAGCGTTGAAAAAAGGCCGAGAAGAGCTTGGGATTTCTAGCCAAATTATCATGTGCTTTTTACGCCACTTAGATCAAGACAGTGCGTTTGAAACCTTGCGTCAAGCGCTGCCACACAAAGATAAAATTATCGGGGTAGGTTTAGATTCTTCAGAGCAAGGCCATCCGCCAGCAAAATTCCAGCAAGTGTTTGAAGAGGCGATGAATCACGGATTTTTAACCGTCGCGCATGCAGGTGAAGAAGGGCCAGCACAAAACATTCACAATGCAATGAAGTTGCTGGGGGTAGCGCGAGTTGATCACGGTGTCCGCTGTGTTGAAGATCCACAATTGGTTGAGCAATTAATTAAAGATCGCACGCCGTTAACGGTTTGTCCGCTATCGAATATTAAGCTCAAAGTGTTTTCAACTATGGGTGAACACAATATTGTTGAGCTTCTACGTCAGGGTTTATGTGTGACCGTGAATTCTGACGATCCTGCTTATTTTGGCGGTTACATGACAGACAATTTTGTTGCAGTGGCAGAGGCTCTGCCGGTAACGTTTGAAGAGTTAAAGCAGCTTTCTCTCAATGCCATTGAAGCCAGTTTTATCACCGAGGAAGAAAAGCAGCAGTTAGTCAAAAAAGTAGAAAGCTTTTGTGACACGTTTCATTCATAAATCCATAAAATATTAACCCCATTCAAAGCCCTTTGTTTGAACTCAAGCAAAGGGCTTTTTGTTATCTCAACACTTGCCATACGTTAGTCGCTCTTGATTGCATTTCATTGTCATTCTGGTGACATCGCAATGAATAATTGATTACACCCCTAAATGTGTTGATTGTCATTAAAAATTAATTTTATCCCAATTTGTTCCTTTTTTATCAGTGATTTATGTTGTATCTGTATATTCACTTTAGGAATAAGGGGTTGATAAAAATATCTCAGACGTTATTATTTAAAACGAAATTGATTAGGGCACTAAACAATTTTGAGGTTTGTTTAGTTTGCTACTGATAAAAATCAATCACCGCTTGAGCTGACATAAGAGTGTGATTCTTGATTTGACATCACCTTTTAAAGCGAAGCGTACAAATAAAAAATAGGGCTAAGATGATTACGGCACCATGGGTTGCACAACCTAAAAAAGTGACCAGCACTCAGGACGAGTGGACATTTAGAAAACCCGAAATAAGCGATGGCAATCAGGTGAATGCCTTGATTGAATCGTGTCCTCCTTTGGATACGAACTCTGCGTACTGTAACTTTTTACAGACATCCCATTTCAGCGACACTTGTGTACTTGCTGAGCGAAATGGCGAAATTGCAGGTTTTGTTTCCGCTTATCTCAAACCCTCTAGTCACCCTAACCGCCCAGTATTGTTTATCTGGCAGGTGGCTGTTGCGGAAAATAGCCGCGGATGTGGGCTTGCCTATCGCATGATCAAATCGTTATTAGCTCGTGAGTGTATTGCTGGCGTAGCTGCTATTGAGACGACGATTACTAAAGACAACCATGGCTCGTGGAATCTATTTAGAAAGATTGAACGAGAGGATGGTGAAGAAGGGCGAGTCAGTGTGTTCTTAGATAAAGACAATCACTTTGATGGTGAACATGACAGTGAGTTCTTATTTCATATCCCGCTTGCTATGAGTTAGCGACAAGAGCGCGAGCTAGCAACATAAATACTTAAATTCGATAAATTCAAAAATTCTTGGTTGGGATGAGCTCAGCCGAGATAAACACATAGGATGATAGACAGGATCAATCATGAATATCTTTAAAAAGCACGAATCAAACGTTCAATGTTATGCCAATAACTTCCCAGTTGTATTTTCATCTGCGAAAGGCTGTTGGTTACACACCGAAGACGGCGATCGCTACTTAGATTTTCTAGCCGGTGCAGGTTCATTGAACTACGGCCACAACAACCCTGTTCTTAAAAAAGCATTACTAGATTATATCGACCAAGATGGGTTAACCCACGGTCTTGATATGCACTCGGAAGCGAAAGCCCGTTTCCTTGAGAGCTTAAATGAGAAGATTTTGAAGCCACGTGATTTGGAATACAAAGTTCAATTTACTGGCCCAACAGGTACCAACGCCGTTGAGTCTGCTATGAAGCTGGCGCGTAAAGTAAAAGGTCGTAGCAATATTGTTGCCTTTACTAACGGTTTCCACGGTGTGTCTTATGGTGCACTAGCCGCAACAGGTAACCAGCATCACCGTGGTGGCGCAGCAATGCCACTTTCAGGTGTAACCCGTATTCCTTATGAAGGTTATGCCGACATTGATGGTTTAGCGTTATTTGAAACCATGCTGCAAGATAACTCGGCTGGTATGGATAAACCTGCTGCTGCGATCGTTGAGGTGGTTCAAGGTGAGGGTGGTTTGAATGCCGCTTCTAATGAATGGTTACAACGTTTAGAAAATATCTGTAAAAACAACGACATTCTATTGATTGTCGATGACATTCAGGCCGGTTGTGGTCGTACAGGTACTTTCTTTAGCTTTGAGCCATCAGGCATTAAGCCAGATATGGTGACGCTATCGAAATCAATTGGTGGTTATGGCTTGCCAATGGCGATCATGTTAATGAAGCCAGAGCTCGACCAATGGGCACCAGGTGAGCACAACGGTACATTCCGTGGTAACAACCATGCATTCGTCACCGCTGCCGAAGCGATTGATACTTACTGGCACAACGATGAATTTGAGATGCACATTAAAGAGCGTGCAGAGCAATTGAACAAAGCGTTGAACAAAGCATTGAAGCAATATTCAAACTTGTTTGAAGGTATTAAAGGTCGCGGTTTGATGCAAGGTATTGCCTGTAAGAATGGTGATATTTCAGACCTGATCACTAGTGAGTGTTTTGACAACGGCATGGTGATTGAAACAGCTGGTCCAGATGATGAAGTAGTGAAATTCTTCTGTCCATTGACGGTCAGTGAATCTGAGCTAGAGCAAGGTATTCACATTTTCGAAAATGCCGTTGAGAAGGTTTCAGAAAAATTAGTTAAGAAAGCTTCATGAAGTAGTAAAGGAGACGTAATGATACAAGCCAATATGCATAAATCGAAACAAGCGAAACAGAAAGAATCGGAAGTATTTACTGAGCTTCCTGTCAGTGAAATGCCAGTTTGGCAGTTGTTAGCTATGCGTAATTAGTCTTGGCAAGTGAGTGCTAACGTAAAGTTAGTATACGTATCGTCGACCTCTATTAATAAATGTACATATCCCCAAATTAGTTGGAGTTGCAGTGAGGCGACAAGTTTGTGAGAGCCCATGAGCATAGCTTGTCTATGTGATTGGGGCGAACAAACGCAGTCAACAAAGCTGCAGCTTCAAATAAGAAGGGGAAAAAAGGATAAATAATGATTGTAAGAACATTAGAAGAATGCCGAAACAGTGAACGTCGTGTAGTAGCCGATACTTGGGAAAGTGTGCGTATGCTATTGAAAGAAGACAAGATGGGATTCTCGTTCCACATTACCAATATCTATGCAGGCACAGATACCCATATTCACTATAAAAACCACTTAGAGTCGGTTTACTGCATTTCTGGTGAAGGTGAGATTGAAGTGAAAGGTGACAAAACTTACCCAATCAAACCAGGCACGCTTTATATCCTAGACAAGCATGATGATCACCAATTACGTGCTTATGAAGGCGCAGACATGGTGATGGCGTGTGTATTCAACCCACCACTAACGGGTGCAGAAACCCACGATAAAGATGGTGTGTATCCGATTGTTGAATAAATAAACGTATCTCGTTTCTCGGCCGCTACGCTTTGTCGTATTTCGGTCGAGATACGAGCACGAAGTGTCCGCGTCACGAGAGTGAAACGTCCACACTCATAAGAATTCATTTATTGAAAAATTTTGAAACCCAAGGAGCCTATTTTGACTTCTTCAAATAGAAGCCACACTGCCAACATTCAAAACTCAAATCATACCGTTGAAAAAATTGGCGGTACCTCAATGTCAGCCTTTGACGCTGTTCTCGATAACATCTTACTTCGTCCAGAGAACCCGTATAACCGTATGTTTGTGGTTTCAGCTTATGGCGGTATTACCGATGCATTATTGGAATGTAAGCGTTCAGGTAAAGCCGGTATTTATCGTTTAGTTGAAAATCGTGATGATGCGTGGGTGGAAGCCATGGAAGAGCTTGAACAACGCATGTTATTGATTAACGAAAATATGTTTGCTGACCCAATCAGTCGCCGTCGTGCCGATAACTTTATTAAAGATCGCATCGCGCAAGCGACGAACTGTATCAACAATATTATGGAAACCTGCCAGTATGGTCAGTTTTCAATGCAGCATTATTTGCCGCAAATCCGAGAGTTTTTATCTTCCATCGGTGAAGCACATAGTGCGTACAATACTTGTTTGAAGCTAAACACTCTTGATGTGAACGCTAAGTTCGTTGACTTATCTGGTTGGGATCTTGATGGCCAAGGAAAAGATGTGTCAGGTGATCTCGACGCAGTGATTGAAAATGCGTTGCAAGATATTGATGTGACTAAAGAACTTCCGATCGTGACAGGCTATGTTTACTGCGCCGAAGGCTTAATGAAGACCTATGACCGTGGTTACAGTGAAATGACCTTTAGTCGTTTAGCGGTGTTGTCGAAAGCAAAACAAGCAGTCATTCATAAAGAGTATCACTTGAGTACTGCTGACCCGCGCGTTGTTGGTCCAGAAAAAGTGCGTCCAATGGGGCAGACGAACTATGACGTCGCTGACCAACTTGCTAATTTAGGTATGGAAGCGATTCACCCGAATGCAGCTTCTGGTTTACGTCGTAGTGGTATTGAATTGGTAATCAAAAATACCTTTGAACCAGAACATAAAGGTACGCTGATTTCACATGCGTTTGACCCACATCGTTATGCGGGTAACACCGATAAAGTGGAAATTATTGCTGGTCGAAATAAAGTCTTTGCACTGCATATTTTTGACCAAGCTATGGTGGGCCAAGCGGATAACGTCGGTTATGAGTTGATGGAAATCATCAATGATGAGCGTGTTCAGCTAGTGGGTAAAGAAATGAACGCCAACTCGATTACTTATTATTTAAGCGGTAATTCGAAGAGCAAGAACAAAGTCTTGTCTCGCGCAGAAAAAGCGTTCCCACGAGCAAAAATTACCGGCAAGATGGTGGCGTTAATTTCCGTGATTGGTGCTTCAATTGACACCAATATAGCGCTGAGCCACGGCATGATCGCATTAATGAACCAAGATATTACGCCGCGTGCAGCGCACTCGTCGATGCGTAATGTGGATGTGCAATTTGTGGTTGATGATGAAAATTATGAAGCGGCGATTTGTACCTTACATGAAGAGTTCATTGACGGTCTTGAATCAAATGATGAGCAACTTGATAAAGAAAAAGCGGCTTAATATTGGTTTATTAAATAAAGCCTAATAATCAAACCCTGCTAACTAAAGAGTTGGCAGGGTTTCCTATTTTAGGAGCTAGTCAGGATTTTGTTCCCATCGAAATTCCATTTGTTTGGCGGTTGCTTCCGCGATGTCCATTCCCAATAACTCACTGACGATAAATAAACTCATATCAATGCCCGCCGAGATCCCTCCTGAGCTAATACGGTTACCATCTTTTACCCAACGGACGTTCTCTTGTACTTTCAGCTTTGGAAATCGTTGTTTGAGATCGGGAATATCTTCCCAATGCGTTGTCACTGAGTGTTGGTTAAGTATCCCTGCTTGCGCCAGTATAAAAGCGCCAGTGCAAACCGATGCGATTAGAGGTACTTGCATCTCCTGAGTTTTTATCCACTCAAGCACACCAACTTTGTACATTTCATCAGTATGCACACCACCAACCACAATTAAGACATCTAATTTAGGATGATTAGCAATACTGTAGTCGGGAAGAACACGATAACCCGCTCTTGCCGTCACAGGGGTTGCTTGTTCTGCGATCAGGAAAACATTGAAATCTTGACCGTTTGAATTCACACGGTTTGCTGTGGTGAACACTTCATAAGGGCCTGAAAAATCAAGCACTTCTGCATTATCGTAGAGGTAAATACCGATATTCATTTTTCTTCCTTGAAAAACAATGATGGAGTGAGACAAATATGTCACGAAATATAGAATTTAGTCTACCTCGAGCCATTTATATGCCATTATTAAGTGTGTTTTTACATTCCTACTTATAAAAGAGATATACCATGAAACTGTTAGTTCGAAATCTTTCTCGTGAAACAACTGAATCAGAAATGCGTCAATTGTTTGAAGAGTTTGGAGAAGTCGGTGAGTGCACTTTAGTACTGGATGACGAAACCGGTCTTTCTAAAGGGTTTGGTTTCATTTATATGCCGGATCTTGATCAGGCTAAAACCGCTCGATTTGCGTTAAACGGCAAAGAAATCGACAACAGTAAAATCAAAGTGAAAGTCGCCAGTTAATTGGGTTGGCGGCTTTAATTGAGTCTAAAGGGTTATCGTTTTTGTAACGTAACCAATAGAATACCCAATAAAATCATCGCTGAAGCAACAACAAATGGTAGGGTGATCGGTTCTCGAACCATGATCGCCCCGCCTAAAGCTGCAATCACTGGTACCAATAATTGCACGACACCGGCCTGAGTCGCCTTTAAGCCTTTCAGTGCGACATACCAAATTGCATATCCCATTCCTGATGTCACCGCACCTGAAATGATGGCTAAGATCATACCGTGATAAGTCAGCGTATTTTCAGTGACCATAATATAAATGATTAATAACAAGCACAGAGGCAAACAGCGTACAAAGTTGCCTGTGGTATCACTGAGTGGATCAGAGCTTGTTTTTCCTCGAATGGTATAGCCTGCCCACGCCATGCCTGCTAGTGCCATTAATACAAAGCCAGAAAATGATGGCGTAGAAGCATTGGGCAACATCAAATAAACAAATCCAGCAAACGCCAATGTGATCCCCAACCACTCAAGTAATACCAACTTATGCCCTTTGCATAATTGGTAAACGATCATAGTGATTTGTACCGCGCCAAACAAAATTAACGCTCCAGTGCCCGTTTCTAACGAAAGGTAAGCGATAGAAAAGCACAGAGCATAGACAAATAAGCACAGCGCGGATGCCATACTGCCTTTCAAAGTGAAGTGAGAAGCGGTTTTATTGTGGCTTGTCCTTGGTCGAAGGCTTAGAAGTAGGCACAGCATGATAGCGCCGGAAGCTAATCGCAGGGTGGTAAAGCTTAATGGATCAATATTGCCATC
This sequence comes from Vibrio gangliei, assembly GCF_026001925.1. Taxonomy (NCBI): domain Bacteria; kingdom Pseudomonadati; phylum Pseudomonadota; class Gammaproteobacteria; order Vibrionales; family Vibrionaceae; genus Vibrio; species Vibrio gangliei. Next base: position 234,343 of record NZ_AP021870.1, read on the forward strand.
CATTAAAGCAAGGCGAGCCAGAACCGAATTTGCCGCAAATGCAATGAGTGCAAATACCGTAAAAATAAAAGTTTTGAAGGCATGGCTTGATTGATGGTTAGGCATAATGATGGGGCTTGAATCCTGTTATCTCGAATAAGAAAGGAGGCCTCATACCTCCTTTAAACGTACTTTCTAAAGCTAAACCAGAGAAAAATGATTAATGACTTGAATGGTCGGAATTATGCGAAATACCGGCCATCACTTTTTTTACCGGCACGCTTAACGTTTCAGTTTCACCGTTGGCAAACTCCAGAGTTAGGGTTACTTTGTCACCTTCAGCTAAAGGCTGTTTTAAGTTAAGCAGCATGATGTGATAACCACCAGGTTTCAATACCACTTCACCATGAGCTGGCAAATTCAGCTGGTCAATTTGACGCATTTTCATCATGTCGCCATCTTTTTCTACCGTATGCAGCTCAGTCTTGCTCGCAACATCCGTTTGGGCTGCGACCAAAGTACGTTCGCTATCCATGTGATTTTCTATAGTCATGAAAATGGCGCTGTTTGCTGCATTAGGTGGAGTCGCGCGAGCATACGGGTCATTGTAGTGTAAGCCATTATGGGCAAAAGCTGCCGAGCTCAATAGCAGTCCAGAGAGTAATAAAGCAAGCTTTTTCATTAAGCGTTTTCCTTTTCAACTTGTTGAATAGAAAGAATTAATGGTTGTGGATTCAATGTATGTGGCACTTTTTTAATTAAGGTGCCGTCGGGTTGAACAAAATAGAAATAAGAGCTGTGATCTATCGTGTATTTTAGTTCAGAGTCTTTAAGCTCGGTTTTTTGGAAAATCACACCGTAACGAGTTGCTAATTGCTGAATGGCTGCCGCAGAGCCTGAATAACCTTGAATATTTGGGTGAAAATAATGTGCGTATTTTTGTGCATCTTCACCGGAATCTCGCTCAGGATCTAATGTAATGAAGATTGGACGGATATGGGAAAGCTGATCGTCATCCAGTTGCTTCATTGCGGCAGAAAGCATGGCTAATGATGTTGGGCACACATCTGGACAACGGGTAAAGCCAAAATAAATGACTCTAATTCGAGTATCGGCGGGATCGAAAATATCCGTTTTGTCGTTATCGCCATTTATGAGCGCTAAGCTTGTAGCTGATTGAGATGTCTGTTGTGATGGGTGCAAATAAAAGTTTAATGCCAAGCCTAAGCTAAAAGCCAACGCTAAGATAATGACCCAAGATTTCTTCATTTTTCCATCCTAATCGACGCGTAAATTTTATTGCCTGCTTGGTCACTCAATGTGCCAATCCATGTCATTTTCGAATCGGTGCAAATGGGAAGAACCACAGAGCCTTGATAACTGCCATCGGGTTGTTTTATTACCGGAAATTTGGCGGTTCCTAAATCCATTTCTAAACCTCGTAAAGTTAACAATAAACGCTCGCTGTTGTTGTCTGGCCACTGCACTTGTAGGCGGGTTTCTTGTAACGGTTTTGCGATATCCGTATCGAGCTGAAGACTGACATTGCTTTGCTGGCAAACTTGGCGAGAAAGGGCACAATATTGCGACGCTTCAAAATGTGAATCAGAGGGAGTACGCCACATTTCCCATAGCTGAGGCGCAAAAAAACCAGCCACTAACGCCAGTACAGTGAACATACCTAACAAATAGGCTGAATTGTGTTTTGTATGTTTGAATGACATCTCGGACATAAAGATAGATCAGTTAATTGTCACGGTTTAGAGACTAATATGAATGATGCTAACACGAATGATTCCGACTTGAATGAGAATCCCTTTTGTTTGAGGACAAGAGCACAAAATAAAACACCCAAGTACAGTGAAGCACTTGGGTGTTTGAGCATGCTGATGAATACCCCGTTTATTTTTTGTTCTGTGCCACTTTCTCAAGCAGCCAAACAATACCAATACCAGCCAGCATACACACGATGGCTAATATTAATTGAGACGGTTGGCCAACGACTTGCTCAAACTGATGTGGCAGCAAGTTATGCTCGACTAGAGGTACTTGCTCGCCATCAGAATTTACTCGCCAGCTGATGGTTTCTTTCCACGGCCAAATTTTAGGTAATGTACCCATCATTAATCCGGTTAAGAAAACTAGCGTTGCCGAACGATGTTTGTTTAATAACCATGACAGTAAATGAGAAAAGCTTAATAGACCACACACTGCGCCTACTGCAAACAAACCTAATACGCCAATGTTGAGCTCTTTTACCGCAGCTAAAATGGCCGGGTAAATGCCTAATAGCAATAAAATAAAACTACCTGAAATGCCCGGTAAAATCATCGCACAGATAGCAATGGCGCCCGCTAAGATGAGGTTAAGCGGCGTTGGCTGTAAATCGAGCGGTTGTAATACCGTGATGGTGTAGGCAAACGCAATTCCCGCGACTAAAAAGAGGACATGGATCAGACGTCGATCATCGACCTGCTTTAAGATATGCACCACGGAAATTAAGATCAAACCAAAAAAGAATGACCAAAGCGGAATAGGGTGAGTGACTAACAGCCAAGAGATTAATTTCGCCAAGGTCAAAATGCTGGTTAAAATACCACCAAATAGAGCGGCTAAGAATCCGGCATTAATATGGGTGAGAACCGCTTTAAAGCCTTCACGTTTCCACAATCCGAGTAAGCTTGGATTAACTTTACGAATACTGCCAAGCAGGGTGTCGTAAATCCCTGTTATAAAAGCAATGGTTCCGCCTGATACACCAGGAACCACATCGGCCGCGCCCATGGCAATGCCTTTCAGGTAAGTGAAAAAATAATTCATACAATATACCGTTAAATCAAATGACTGAATTAGGCGCGTAGGTTGTCATGATTTGCCGGAAATAGGAAGTTTTAGTGATTGTTTGTTAAAAATAATTATTGGAATGCCCACCAAAAGGCTTGGTAAAACGCGTCCTTCGCGTCTTTTTCAATTAACAGACCATTGCTTGAAATCAAACGGTCAAATGGCCAAGTCATCACTTCTTGCACGGATGCTCGTAGCATTGCTTTATTTTTAAACTTACGGCGCACACGATATGGCAAAGTAAGCTGGTTACGGCCACCTTGAATCAAGGTTGTGATCTTTTGACCTGTGGGTAGGTGAGGCTGTAGTGCTACCAAATTATCGGTAATAAAAAGCGTGCGGCTGAGTGGATCACAAAACAACATTTTATTGGGTGACTCATCGCCACCAATAGACGTTTGTAATAATTGTCCTTGCCATTCTTTGGGTGTTTGATGCGACAAAACCCCATCAAAATTCAGATCGGTGCGTTTTTCAATGAGTGAATGTGTCGCGAAAAAATAAGCTTTGGAGTAGGCAAGCCACCAATCTGAAAGGTGATGATGATAAGTCGGAGTGGGCGATACCACAAATTTCACCGCTCCGAGTTGAGATAATTCCAACTGGCACTGCGTCGAAAGTTCAATCGGTGAAATCACCATGAGTTCATCATTTTCGAGTTTAATCACCACCATGCGTTGAATGTGAGTTAAACCACATACACGGTAGCTTTTATCTATGTACCAAACTCGGTTGGATTCCCATTCTGTAAACATCAGGCTTGCTTCCTTGCAAACAAATACATGACGAGAGTTTATCTTAAAATTCTTTTATCAGTTAGTGGAAGTTTTCATTACTGATTAATCTATCAAACTCCTCATACGTTGGTGTAGTATCTCTCAATAAAGTTCGACTCAATAATCAAGGAAGATAAGATGAAGCAATCTCTAATTGCGTCTGCGGTGTTATTTGCTGCGAGTTTATCGGCTCAAGCGGCTGATGTTAGCCCTAGTGATGTATTAGCTAAACAACAAGAACTCGTAAGAGGAAACGGTGCTGAGCCAAGTACATTGGACCCAACATTTGTTAATTCAGGCATGCCTGGTGACATTATCGATAACGATATGTTTGAAGGTTTTTTGATTGAAAATGCGCATGGACAAATTATCGCAGGTCAAGCCATAAAATGGGTGGTTTCTGAAGATGGCAAAATCGTTACTTTCACACTGCGTGATGGCTTGAAGTGGTCAAACGGGGAGCCAGTTTTAGCGTCTGATTTCGTGTTTGCGTGGCAAAGAGCGGTGGACCCAAATACGGGCAATAATACCGGTCATTACTTTACCACGGCTAACATAGTTAACGCGGAAGCAATTCTAAAAGGCGATAAACCAGCTTCATCATTAGGTATCAAAGCTCTTGATGATAAAACGGTAGAAATTCAGTTAGCCAAACCAACGCCTTATTTCTTGAGTTTAATGAGCATCAAAACTTTCTTCCCACTGCCAAAAAAAGTAGTGGAGAAATTTGGCGATCAATGGACTCGCCCTGAGAACATAGTCACTAACGGTGCGTACAAATTAGTAAAATGGGTGCCGAATGAATACGTAGAAGTGGCTCGCAATCCTCAATATTGGAATAACGATAAAACCGTCATTAATAAAGTGACTTACTTAGGTCTTGAGTCGCAAGCTGCCGAATTAGCACGTTTTCAAGCGGGTGAAATCGACATGACCAACCGAGTGCAGCTTGAGTACTATCAAAAACTCATCAAAGAAAATCCAGCTCAAATTAAAGCGCAGCCATTACTTGGTACTTATTTATATTCTTTCAATATCAAGCAAAAACCGTTTGATGATGTTCGTGTACGCCAAGCTCTGAGCATGGCCGTTGACCGTGATATTTTAGTTGAAAAAATCACAGGACAAGGCGAACCCGCTGCTTATTCGCTTGTGCCACCTACAATTCCAGATTATCAATCCGCATTGCCAGAGTTTGCTAAGCTTGATCAAAAGCAGCGCATGGAAAAGGCTGCAGCGCTCTTGAAAGAGGCAGGTTATGACCAGCAGCATCCACTTTCATTTACCTTGACTTATAACACCAGTGAAAACCATAAGAAGATTGCGTTAGCCTTGGCATCAATGTGGAAGCCACTGGGTGTAAAAGTCGAATTAAGAAATATGGAATGGCAGGCGTATGTTGCGAGCAAAGGGGAAGGTGATTACCAAATGGCTCGCTCTTGGGCATTTGCCGATTATCCAGAGCCATCAGGTTTACTCGATAGTTTTACCTGTGGTCATGTCGCCAATGAAAGTGGCTACTGTGATCCGAAATTTGATGATTTAATGAAAAAAGCAAGCAATGAAGCAGATCAAACTAAGCGCTATCAGATCTACCAGCAAGCAGAAGCATTATTGAATCAAGCAGAACCATTTATTCCTCTGCACCATTACATGCACACAAGACTGGTTCGTGAAACGCTAAAAGGGTTCCCTGACAACAACCCGAAAGGCAATATTTACGCGAAAGACATGTATTTTGTGCAGCCTAAATAATTGCATTAACACTCTGGCTTGTTGTTGAAGAGCAAGCCTATACCATCAAAATTAAAGGAGCAGTCTCATGCTCCTTTTTTCTTTTTAACCTCAGCTTCGGTATTTCTCCAGCGTTCAGTTTATTTTAGGCTGTATTCCGTTGCCGTACGTTTCTTGAACCATGTACCCCAAGGCAGCATCAATAAAATGAAAATAGTGAGGGCATAGAGCATGCTCCAGCCTAAGCAGATGAACACAACAGTACAAAGTAAAGTCGAAAATCCGGCGAGATATTTTGCCCAGCCAGTCAGCAAGCGAAATGCCGAAAACATGGCGAGCAGATAAAGCAGCACAAATACACTGTTGGCTAATTTGACGAGCAATTCGAGGTCCAAATTGACGATATGGCTTAACGAAATGGAGAGAAATAACACCGCCGCCACTGCATAGGTTGCCCCCGTAGGCACACCTCGTTTAGACAGTTGCGCTAATCGACTGTGTGGTTGGTAATCGCGGCTTTGTGCCCACACCAATCTAATCATGCTTTGGGTATATAAGTTGATGCTCGCAAAGCAGGCAAAGTAACCAATTACTGTGATCATAATGCTCGCTTTGTCGCCAAGTAATTGCTCGCTTAGCCAAGGAATTGAGCTGTGCGCTGCCACATTAGGTTCAAAAGCGTGGAATTTTAAGATCACCACAGAACACGCCCAATAAATGAAACCGGCAACAAAACACCCCAGAATGATGGCAATAGGGAAATCTCGTTGAGGTTTTTTAAATTCTTCTCCCATGTGAGAAAACGCCTCAATCCCCACAAAGCACCAGAACATCACCGCCAAAGCACTGCCAAGAGGCACAATGGATGAAGGATTTAATGCTGGCATGGCAATGTCAGGTAGCAAAATGTCACCTTGCCAAAAGAACACCGCCACCAGTGCAAAAATACCGAATGCGATTAAGGCTTGAAATTGGGAAGAAGATTTGCTGCCGAGTAACGTTAAAGCCAGAATAAGCAATAGGCTCAATACTTCAGCGAAATATTGATTGGCCATAACCTCTGGCAGTAAGGCTTTACCGAACCCACCTGCGAGCGTTAACGCAGCAGGTAAGCCAACGGGCAATACACTTAAAAACAGCCAAGCAACACTGCGCTCAGCCCTGCGGTTAAAAGCTTGTTTGACAAAGTAGGCTGTGCCACCTGCGTTTGGATATTGCTTACCGAGGATCGCAAAAGTGAGAGCAATTGGGCAGATGGCGAGAAATAAAATGACCCAAGCCCACAGAGACCACTCACCAGCAAGGTTGGCGGCGATAGCTGGGATCATAAAAAGCCCTGTGCCTAATAAAGTGGTGGAGAGTTGCCCGACACCACCAAGTAAAGTGATGTCTTTGTTCAGTTCTTGGCTCATAAATATCTACATCAAGTTGAGGCTGGAAAGTAATACAATGCCGAGTGTGCAGGTCACAATGGATCCTACGGTGGTTAACGCAATAATATTGGCAGCGAGGGTCGCATTACCGCCCATGGCCCTTGCCATCACATAGCTAGCTGCCGCAGCAGGGGAAGAGCTCATAAAGAAAATAATACCCAGCTCTAAACCATGAAATCCGTACCAATACCCACCTAAGGTGATAAGCAATGGACACAAAATTAGCTTGTAACTGCTTGAAATGATGTTGGCGGCTTTATCGTGGCGTAACTCACTGATATTTAAAGAACCACCGGTGCACAATAATGCGAGAGGCAATGTCATATTGGCAAAATATTGCCCCGTATGCAGTAACATTTGTGGCACCGTGACTGAGAATTCATGCAAGCTGAAAGCAAGAAGAATTGCAATGATCAGTGGATTTTTGATAATAGAAATCAGCATGTTTTTGTAGGTATTGACGTCCGGTTGCTGATTTTTAGGCGATAAAGTGATCACCGCTAAGATGTTATACAGTACGGTCACTGCAGCAACATAAATGGCCGCAATTGCCACCCCTTCATTGCCATAGGCATTGGCAACATAAGCGAGGCCAATAATCCCTGTGTTAGAGCGAAATGCCCCTTGAATGATCACACCATTTTGACTGCCATCTTTCATTAACCATTTCACGGTAAAAGTGGAAAAGATAAAAAACGCAATATTGGCTATCACCGCAAAGCCGACAAGCGGAATACTGCTATCACTGATGGAGTCCGATTTAATAATACTTAAAAACAGTAAGGCAGGGAGGGTAACCTTAAACACCAATTTAGAGGCTATATCGATAAAGGTGTCATTGATAATATGGATTCGTCTCAGGAACACACCCAGTAGCAACATGAGGCAAATAGGACCAGTAATGGACGCGGAAAAGAGAAACTGCTCGATAATGCCTGACATGATCCATCCATAGAGATTGTGAAAAGAAAAAATAGTTTTCTTGCTAACTAATTATGATCATTTTTATCACAAATTTTTGCCTGAAAGAATGGTATCGATGGTAATTTCAGCGATTAATTGCAAAGCTGTTTCAAAATGTTGCGTTTCATATAACGAATGTGACACATTGTGCGGCTGAATGTCTCTCTGCCTTGCAATAAGTAGGATGTGTAAATGAGCAATAAAATTTATTTTAATACCCCAAGTCGTTTTAGCTTAAAGCGCAGTTTGGTGAATGTGTCTACTCGTCTTCACCATACATTAGCGCGAAAGCATGCGATTAAAACGGCAAAAAAGTTATTGCTGACCCCTGCTCGCTTAAAGGTGAAGAACACAGAGCCTCAAGGCATTGTGCGTGGCAAAGTTTCATGTGATGAAGGCACGTTAACCACCTATTCCTTAGGCCAAGGTCCGATTTGGTTAGTCACGCACGGATGGTCGGGTTCCACCTCACAATTTTATCCGTTGATGGAGCATATTGCTCAACAAGGCTTTACCGCATTGGCCTTTGATTATGCTGGTCATGGTGAAAGTGAAGGGCGTTATGGGCACTTGCCCGCGTTTGTGAATGCGCTGGAAGCGATGGCGGATTCTTGTGGTGACATTGTTGGTATTGCGGCTCACAGTATGGGCAGTGCAGCGGTATTGGAATCGAAACATGAGAAACTTCAGAGTATTCCATTACTGCTGGTTGCGCCGGTGTTGGACTATTTGGAAAACTTAATGCGAGCCGTCTCACGTTCAGGGTTTTCGATGAAACTGTTTAACGAAGTGATCTCCGAAGTCGAGCAGGAGTACCAATATCCGCTTCAATCCATTAATCCTCAGCAACACTTACTTGAACGTCAAAGCACAACGATCATTGTGCATGATGATGCAGATCGATTTGCTAAATTGCCGATTAGCCAAATGATGGCAAAACAAAGCGCTTTGGTTGAATTAGTGACGACAACAGGTTTTGGGCACAGCAGAATCATGACTTCTCAACAAGTGATGGATGCATTTGATCGCCTTGCGCTTGCTGATACTAAGGTCAACAGATACTAGCACAAACTGAAAATAAAACTTGAGCTCTGGCTTGCGATTGTATACAACAATGCTTGTTATTTTATATCTCATAAGGACATGAAGATGATCAAAGAAAATACTTATTTCGAAGGCAGCGTTAAATCTCTTGGTTTTACTCAACAAGACGGCGATAGCAGCGTTGGTGTGATGGCTGCGGGTGAATACACATTTGGCACCGCTGCCCCAGAGCGTATGACCGTCGTCAAAGGCGCATTAACGGTGAAGCTGCCTGGCACACAAGATTGGGTGACCTATCAATCTGGCGAATCTTTCAATGTGATTGGTGATTCGTCTTTTGACTTGAAAGTTGAAGTGGCAACGGCTTACCTTTGTGAGTATTTGTAATCGTTGTTAGCGTTAATTTAGTTAGCGTTTTCCAATTTTCACTATGAATAAAAATCAAACATGAGTGTAGGCTTGTGTTTGATTTTTTGTTTTTAGGGCTATGCTTTTTGAAGTAGGGGAAACATGCAGCTTACTAACAGTTATTTATAAAACCAGTTATTCATAAAACTAACAGTGGGTGCAATTATCCAGTACAATGCTTGAATGTAACAAAATGTAATTTACTATTTATTTTCGCTTATATCGGAGTATTCATGCCTATTACCGTTCTTGACCCTAAAACAGCCTTGATCGTCATTGATTTACAAAAAGGTATTTTGGCTTTGCCAACTTGCCATGACACGGATCCGGTTGTTGAGAAGTCTTGCCAACTTATTGAAGCGTTTCGATCTAAGCAGCAGCCTGTTGTACTGGTTAACGTAGCGGGCGGCGCACCAGGTCGTAATGAACAAGTGGCTTCGCATGGCGAACTACCCGCTGATTGGGCTGAATTAGATGCTCGCTTAGATGTTCAACCAAGCGATCACCTAGTGACTAAGAAAACTTGGGGCGCATTTACCAATACCGATTTAGATGAATACTTAAAAGCTAATCAGGTGACACAAGTGGTGGTCGTGGGTGTTGCGACCAGTATTGGCGTGGAGTCGACTGCACGTCAAGCGTGGGAGTTGGGTTACAACGTTACTCTTGCGACGGATGCGATGACAGACCTGAACCTAGATACACATAACAACAGCGTTAATCTGATTTTCCCGCGTTTAGCCGAGACAGGTTCAACTCAAGATGTATTATCGCTTCTTAATGCTTAATGCTTAATGCTTAATGCTTAATACGGCGTTTTAAGTGTTTCGTTAGTATAAAAAACAAAGGCCAAGCAGAGTGATTTGCTTGGCCTTTGTGCTTAATAAAGCGCTTTATGTTTGCTCGTAGTAAAGAAACAACGGATTAATTATTGATTTTATCGCGATCTTGGTTCGGGACTGCAATAAAGCCAGTCGTAATGCTTTCTTCTTTCGCTTCGACGTGTTCAATCACTTGGTCGATGTAACTTTCGACTTTATCACCCACTTCGTCATTGTCTTCACTAAAGTAAGCGAGGTGGAAAACCGCATCACCTTCGTTCACCAATGGCAATGTTTGCTGACCAATCACGATGCCATCTTTTGGTGCGTTCATGGTGATTTCTTCATGTCCAAGCGGTGAGCTGATATAAGCCAGCACTTGCCCTTTGTGTACTCGGTCACCCAAGGTCACCATAGTACGAAGAATGCCGTCGCTTTCTGCGCGAACCCAATTGGTTGATTTTGCAATCACCGACTCAGGAACTTTTTTACGACTCATGCGCTGCATACCTAAGGCTTGCATTACACGTTGTACACCTAAAATACCCGCATTGATGGCAATGGGCTCAAAGCGAAGCGCTTCACCGGCTTCATAAGTTAACACTGGCGTGCCAAATTTCTCTGCTTCAGCACGTAATGAACCGTCACGCAGCGCAGCATCAATGATCACTGGTGTGCCGAAGGCTTTCGCCATGCGCAGTGTTTCTGGGTTATCTAAGCAAGCACGGATTTGCGGCAAGTTGGTTCTATGAATCGCGCCAGTGTGCAAATCAATGATGTAATCCGCTTTTTTCGCCACATCGGTAAAGAACGTGTAAGCGATACGTGAAGCCAGAGAGCCTTGCTCTGAACCCGGAAAACAACGGTTCAAGTCACGGCGGTCAGGCAAATAACGTGACTTATGAATAAAGCCAAATACGTTCACGATTGGCACCGCAATGAGGGTGCCTTTGAGTTTGTTGGCATCAATTTTTTCGATCAATTGACGCACAATTTCAACACCATTGAGCTCATCGCCATGAATCGCAGCGTTGACCATCAAAATCGGCCCAGCTTGCTTACCATGAATAATTTCAACAGGAATCGAAAGCGGCGAATGGGTATAGAGTTTCGCTGCTTCGATTTCCAATACTTTACGTTCACCGGCTTGTACGGTATGGCCCATGAATTCAAAAGGTGAATTTTTTTTCACTCTTCTTTTTTCGCCACGCTCAGATTTATCCACGCCCACGAGTTTTGGTTCCTTTTGCTGATGCATTCTTTTCAATAAAGTCCACAATCATGCCTGCAACATCTTTCCCTGTTGCGGCTTCAATACCTTCAAGACCTGGTGATGAGTTCACCTCCATGACTAAAGGACCACGAGAAGAGCGAAGTAAATCGACCCCCGCTACATTTAAGCCCATGATTTTGGCTGCAGCGACGGCGGTTTTACGCTCTTCAGGTGTAATTCGTACTAATGAAGCAGTACCGCCACGGTGAAGGTTAGAACGGAATTCCCCTTCGCCAGCTTGACGTTTCATGGCGGCAATCACTTTATCGCCAATCACAAAACAGCGAATATCCGCGCCGCCTGCTTCTTTAATGTATTCTTGTACCATGATGTTGGCTTTCAAGCCCATAAAGGCTTCAACCACGCTTTCGGCGGCCTTACGTGTTTCTGCTAATACCACGCCAATACCTTGCGTGCCTTCGAGTAGTTTGATCACCACTGGCGCGCCGCCAACCATGTCGAGTAGGTCTTTAATATCATCAGGTTTACTCGCAAAGCCCGTGATTGGCATGCCGATGCCTTTTCGAGAAAGCAGCTGCATAGAGCGTAGTTTGTCGCGAGAACGGGTAATCGCCACGGATTCATTGACCGGGTAAACGCCCATCATTTCAAATTGGCGTAAAACCGCTGTGCCGTAAAACGTTACAGAAGCACCGATACGCGGAACAATCGCATCAAAATCTTTCAGCTCTTCACCTTTAAAATGAATCTCAGGCTTATCTGAGTTGATGTTCATATAACAACGTAGCGCATCAATCACTTTCACTTCATGACCGCGTTTTTGGCAAGCCTCGATTAAACGCTTAGTAGAATATAAAGAGCGGTTACGAGATAAAATTCCGATTTTCATAAATCGTGTTCCTTAGAATCTGTTGACTAATGTGTCTCAGGTGAAGCAATTAAAAAAGAAGCGGTAGGGTCGACAATAATGCGATGGTGCATGGCCGTACGTCCTAACAACATTCTAAATAGCATATTCTCACGATTGGTGAGGGTGACTTCGATGGGCCACTCTTCATTATTAAATCGGAGAAGGGTTTTAATGACATAGCGCTGTTCTTCATGACCGCCAGAATCTTTCACTGTACGTTGGTCGATAACTTTTGCTACGCATTCTTTTACGTAATCATCATTTTTTTGTTCAGGGTGAATCCAGAAACGGACCCACAATTCGCCATCTTGTTCAAACGGCTCAATCTTAAAGGTATGCAGGCAAGAACTGCGCGCACCGGTATCGACTTTTGCCTTGATTTGTTCAATGCCAAGCTCTGGTAAAGCAAGCATTTCCCGCCATCCTACAATGATTTTATTTGTCATCTGTATATCGCTAAGGTTGGTGTAAATGAATGCGCTCATCGCTACGAGCACGAGAAAAATACAATTCGCTAATGGTTAGTGAACAGAGTGTTCGCACTTTGAAGTCACTTGGGTATAATCACATTAAATGTAAGTGTTTTTACTATAACAAATGATTAACGAGATAGGTGTGTTTTCGGCGCGAATTTAACAATAATTTTTTTCTCAGTCTCGTGAAAAGTTTTTGTCTAAACGATAAAAATAATTGTCCATAGATGAGGCGTATTGATGTTGGTGGTTGAGTATGAGAGCAAAAAAAAACCTTTCCCAAATCAATGGGAAAGGTAACCTCAAAGGAAAATAACATGAACCAACTAACCACATTGCTGTGAGAGATTGGCCTCACGAATACTGCCATGTATTCAATGTATATAAAGCAGAATGCGTGCCAAATTTTTAATTGGTTGATTTTCCTTATTATTGTTGCATTTGTGTATTCTGTTTGTAGACAAAAATGTGATTCATGCACTCAATTAGGGATGAATGATGATTTTTGGTGCGCTTGGGGACTCATTTTATCGGTAAGCTGTGTTTATCTTAGTAAGACAAACACGAGCTTAAAAAATTATTAAGAAAATAGTCCAGAGGATAAGTAGCGATCACCACGGTCACATACGATCGCAACAACAACAGAACCGGGATTTTGTTTGGCTATTTCAATTGCAGCAAAGACTGCGCCACCTGAGCTTACTCCTGCACTGATCCCTTCTTCTCGCGCTAGAGCACGAGCGGTATCTTCTGCGGATTTTTGGTCTATATCGATGACTTGGTCAATGGTGGAATCATCATAAATGCCTGGTAAATATTCTTTCGGCCAACGGCGGATGCCTGGGATAGCGCTACCTTCGGATGGCTGTAAACCGACAATACACACATCGGGGTTTTGCGTTTTGAGATAACGAGAAACACCAACAATCGTGCCCGTTGTACCCATGCTCGACACAAAATGCGTGATTTTGCCGAGGCTTTGCTGCCAAATTTCAGGCCCCGTTGAATTGAAGTGCGCATCTGGGTTATCTGCATTATTGAATTGATCGAGCACAATCCCTTTGCCTTCACTCTGCATTTGCAAAGCAAGATCGCGCGCGCCTTCCATGCCTTGTTCTTTGGTGACTAAAATCAGTTCTGCGCCATAGGCTCGCATCGAGTCTTTACGTTCTTGGGTTGAGTTATCCGGCATGATGAGAATCATCTTATAGCCTTTAATCGCGGCAGCCATCGCCAATGCAATACCTGTGTTCCCGCTGGTGGCTTCAATGATAGTGTCACCTGGTTTTATGGTGCCACGGGCTTCTGCTTGGATAATCATATTGAGGGCAGGGCGGTCTTTCACCGAGCCCGCTGGGTTGTTGCCTTCTAGTTTGACTAAAACCGTACTTTGATTGTCAGTTACCAAGCGTTGTAATCGGACTAAAGGCGTTTGGCCAACATAAGCTTCGATCGTTGGAAATTCAGAAGTTGGATTTTCAGACACGTGCTTCCCTCTGCGCTGTAATAAATTCAGTGGCTAGTTTCTATTGTTCCCAGATGCTAACACAATAGCTATTAACAATACTGTAAACAATTTATTGTTCGATAATATTCCAAAAAGTTCTATTTCTAACCTTTGTTATCATTAAATTATGCAGATATTCTAGTCACATAAGGAAGCCATTCAGGCTCATACAGGAGTATCACGATAATGAAACGAATCAAAACCGCACTTGCAACGCTATTCATTGCAAGCTCATTTAACGCATCAGCCGCCGATCAAACCATTATGAATTCATCTTATGATATCGCGCGTGAATTGTTTGCCACTTATAACCCAATCTTTGAAAAGCACTGGCAAGAGAAAACCGGCAAAACGGTTGAGATCAAACAGTCTCACGGTGGATCTTCTGCTCAAGCACGTTCCATTCTGCAAGGGTTGTCTGCCGATGTGGTGACATTTAATCAAGTGACAGACGTACAAGTATTGCATGATAAAGGTAAATTGATCCCTGCGGATTGGCAGAGTAAGTTGTCAAATGCAAGTTCACCATATTACTCAACTACCGCGTTTTTGGTACGTAAAGGTAACCCTAAAAATATTCAAGATTGGGGCGATCTAGCACGTGAAGGCGTGGCATCGGTTTTCCCTAACCCGAAAACATCTGGTAACGCACGTTACACTTACCTAGCCGCTCTCGGCTATGCACAAAAAACGTTTGGTAAAGATAACGAAGCCAAACAAGATGCGTTCCTAAAACAAATGCTGGCTAACGTTGCCGTATTTGATACAGGCGGCCGTGGCGCAACAACGTCTTTCGTTGAGCGTAAAATTGGCGACGTTCTTATCACGTTCGAATCGGAAGTAAACAATATCCGTAAACAATACGGTGAAGATAACTACGAAGTGGTGGTGCCAAAAACGTCTATCTTAGCTGAATTCCCAGTGGCAGTGGTTGAGCGTAATGCAAAACGTAACGGCACAACGGAAGTGGCAACGGAATACCTTTCTTACTTATACAGTGAAGAAGCACAGCGCATGCTAGCCGGTTTTAACTACCGTGTGCATGATGAAAAAGTGAAAGCGGAATTTGCAGACCGTTTCCCTGAAGTCGAGCTGTTAACTGTAGAAGAGATTGCTGGTGGTTGGGATAACGCAATGAAAACTCAATTTGCCAATGGTGCGAAACTCGATCAACTTCAACGTCGTTAAGCTGCATTTCTTAGCATATTGTTACCGCTCTTTTCAGGGCGGTAACAAGTCATTTTTAGATTGGTTATTTGAGGGTTTATGAGCGAATCACCAGTGATGTCTCGTCCAAAAACTATGTCTCGCCCAAAACAGCAACGCGTATTACCAGGTTTTGCCATCAGTTTAGGGATTTCTCTACTGTTTGTAAGCTTGGTTTTGTTGTTACCTGCCACTGGACTTGTGATGCAAACCAAAGGAATGACATTGAGTGAATATTGGCATGTGATTGCCGATCCTCGTGTTGTTGCCAGTTATAAAGTGACGGTAGGCTCTGCGTTTATCTCTTCATTGTTTAACGGTGCTTTCGGCTTATTACTGGCTTGGGTATTAGTCCGTTATCAATTCCCGGGTAAACGAATTTTAGATGCACTAGTCGATTTGCCTTTTGCTTTGCCGACCGCGGTCGCGGGCATAACGCTAGCGACGCTTTACTCGAGCAGTGGTTGGCTAGGCAGCATATTAGAAAGCGTTGGTATTAAAGTCGCTTACACGCCGCTTGGTATTATTGTCGCCATGGCATTCACCAGTATTCCGTTTGTGGTTCGTACCGTTCAGCCAGTTTTAGAAGAGATTTCTAAAGAGGAAGAAGAAGCGGGTATGACACTCGGCGCGTCTGATTGGGCGGTATTCTGGAAAGTGATCATGCCATCGATTCGACCTGCGTTATTGGTGGGTGTTGCATTGTCATTTACGCGAAGTTTAGGTGAATTTGGCGCGGTCATATTTATTGCCGGTAACATGCCTTATGTCAGTGAAATTACGTCATTGATGATCTTTGTGCGCTTACAAGAATTTGATTTCCCTGCCGCCAGTGCGATTGCTTCGATTGTGTTATTAACGTCGTTGTCTTTATTGCTGGTGATTAACTTATGGCAAGGCGCTTATTTACGCCGTATTCACGGAAAGTAAGGGGAAAGGATGTCCAACTCTTCAAACATTAGACCTACACGAATTGGCGAGCAACCACTGGTTAAATGGAGCTTAATTTCATTAGCGTTATTTTTTGTTGCCATTCTTTTGGTGATCCCACTAGTCAGTATTTTCCAACAGGCTTTTGCAAGCGGTATTGCGACTTATTTTGAAAACCTAAGTGAGCCAGATACGCTACATGCGATAGGCCTAACTTTGATCGTGGCTTTAATGACGGTGCCGATTAACTTGGTATTTGGCGTAATGCTGGCGTGGTCAGTTACTCGTTTTAATTTTGTAGGTCGCAAATTTTTAATCACATTAATTGATATTCCATTTGCGGTTTCTCCTGTGGTTGCCGGTCTTTTGTATTTGTTGCTATACGGTAGTAGTGGTTGGCTGGGTGAATGGCTATTTGAGCATGATTTACAAATTATGTTCGCCTGGCCGGGTATATTATTGGTGACAGTGTTTGTTACCTGCCCGTTTGTTGCCAGAGAGCTGATCCCATTGATGCAGCAACAAGGGCGCTCAGATGAAGAAGCCGCGGTTATTCTTGGCGCTTCATGGTGGCAATTATTCCGTCGCGTCACCTTACCAAATATTAAATGGGCCCTGATTTATGGTGTGATCTTAACTAATGCTCGCGCAGTCGGGGAGTTTGGTGCAGTCGCTGTGGTTTCGGGTAACATCCGTGGTGAAACCAATACCTTACCGCTGCATGTCCAGTTGCTTTATGAGGATTACCAATCAGAAGCCGCGTTTGCCAGCGCATCCTTACTGGCATTTATTGCGTTATTAACTTTGATTTTGAAAGCTTTTGTTGAATGGCGACAAGAACGAAATCACATCAATGGGCAGCAATCTCAACAAGAGCAACAAGGTGATTTATGAGTATTCGTTTAGATAATATTTCCAAACAGTTTGGCAAGTTTGAGGCACTTTCACCGCTCTCGTTAGATATTGAAAATGGTGAAATGATAGGTTTGTTAGGCCCATCAGGTTCAGGTAAAACCACGTTATTGCGCATTATTGCTGGGCTAGAAAATGCTAATACTGGTTCGATTCATTTTGGTGATAAAGATGTGACCAATGTACATGTGCGTGATCGCCGCGTTGGCTTTGTATTCCAAAACTACGCCTTATTTCGCCACATGACGGTTGCAGATAATGTGGCGTTTGGCTTGCAAGTTATGGAACGTTCAAAGCGACCAAATGCGGCTGAAATTAATAAACGCGTGCAACAATTACTGGAAATCGTACAGCTTGGTCACTTGGCTGGGCGTTACCCTGAACAGCTTTCTGGCGGGCAAAAACAGCGTATTGCGTTAGCGCGTGCGTTGGCGACCCAACCTGAAGTGTTATTGCTGGATGAACCGTTTGGTGCGCTTGATGCGAAAGTGCGTAAAGACCTGCGCCGTTGGTTGCGTAATTTGCACGATGAATTAGGTTTTACCAGTGTGTTTGTGACTCACGATCAGGATGAAGCATTAGAGCTGTCTGATCGCGTGGTGGTAATGAGTAACGGTAAAATTGAGCAGGTGGATTCTCCGGTTGAACTGTATGCGCACCCGAACAGCCGCTTTGTGTTTGATTTCTTCGGTAATGTGAATCAATTCCAAGCCAATTGGAATAATATACATTGGCAAAATGGCGAAGCATTTATTCTGCCGCCAAAAACGGAAACGACACAAAAAAATGGTTCACTTTACATTCGTGGTCATGAGTTGAGCTTATCGAAAAAGCCAAACAGCCAGGCATCATTGCCATGCCAAGTCATTGCGGTTAACCCTGTTGGTGCAGAAGTGCGTGTTGAGTTAGCTCCACTGGGTTGGGAAACCAATGAAATTTGGGAAGCGAAGTTGTCGCATCAAACATTAAATGAACACTCTTTTAGCCGTGGTGATCAAGTGTATGCCGCACCACAAGTAGGCTACTTCTTTGCTGATGGAGAAAAAGGAGAGCCAACGGTATTGCGCTGGCCATTCCTCGCACCGGGTAATTTGATGTTTGATATTTAGTTGAGTTATACCAATCGTACTAATTATCTGATCATCCTTGCTTGTTAAAAAACTCGATAACTTCGTTATACTTTTCGTTTATAAAAAGTTGATTGTAGAATAACTACTTATCGAAAATTTTCGCCTTGTTCTCAAGTTTTTTTCCTACGCAATCTCTGACCATCTAACTAGTGTGATTGGTATTATTTAATGTGTCTGAACGTAAAAAGCGAGCTCATCAGCTCGCTTTTTTGATTCTGTTTTCTTTCTGCTATCAATGGCTTTGTGATTCAAACGCCAGCACTTTTTGTTCTACTTTGCGGAATACTAAAGACAAAATGCCATTCACAATCAGGTAGAAAGCGCCGGCAATACCAAACACGGTTAAGGTGTCGTAGGTTTGTGCATTGATGCGTTGTGCGTATCCCATTAAGTCCATGATAGTGATGGTACTGGCCAGTGAGGTGCCTTTAAACACCAAAATGACTTCATTAGAATAAGCGGGAATGGCGCGACGAATGGCGTATGGCAACAGTACACCCAAGGTTGTTTTGGTGTTCATGCCGAGTGCGCGACAAGCTTGCCACTGACCAGAAGGAATAGCATCAAATGCGCCCTTGAACAATTGTGTACTGTACGCAGCGGTATTTAACGCCAGCGCTAACATTGCGCAAAACCAAGGCTCACGTAACCAATCCCATAAAAAGCTATCACGAATCCATGCAAATTGGCCTGGGCCGTAATAAATCAAGAAGATTTGTACTAACAGCGGCGTGCCTGTAAATAGCGTGATTAAACCTCGGCTTAACCAATGAACAACAGGTAGGCGCACGATTAGCGTCATGGTCATCAGCAGTGACAAAGTACAACCAACCAGCAATGATACCGCGGTTAACTCAAGGCTAGTTTGCAGGCCATCGAGTAGCTGCCAAACATGTTGTTCATTCATGATTGCGCTCCTAGCGGCTGTTTCTTCTTAGGTTTGTTTGAAGCCATATTGGCATCTTGTAATTGATATTTTTTGTTGATCTTGGCGATCACGCGTTGAGTAATTAAGGTAATCACTAGATAGACCGCTGCCGCAGTCGCATACCAAGTAAAACTTTGATGGGTTGCAGCTGAAGTGAGCTGCGCTTGTTTGAGAAGATCGGTGACACCAATCAAAGAAACCAAAGCGGTGTCTTTTAATAACACGAGCCATTGGTTCGTTAAACCGGGTAGGGCATGACGAATGGCTTGCGGCAGAATAATACGAATAAAGGCATGCGACTTAGGTAAGCCGAGTGCAACTGCCGCTTCACGTTGACCTTTTGGCACCGCTTTTAATGCGCCACGTAAGGTTTGAGCCGCGTAGGAAGCAAAAATCAGCGATAACGCGACCACACCAGATAAGAACGGGCTGACTTCGATGTAATCACCCGTGATGTAAAACAAGATCTGGCTAGAGCCAAAGAAAATAAATAAAACCACTAATAACTCAGGTAACCCTCTGATCACCGTGACTAAGGCTGTGGTTGGCCAAGAGATGAATTTGAAGCGAGACATTTCCCCACTTGCAAATATCATAGAAAGAACCAAACCGACCAAAAGGCTGGTGAAAGCGAGCTGAATAGTCAGCCAGCTCGCGTTTATTAACGCCAAAGAGTAACCTGAGAACATCACGTATTGTTTACCACTTATTTGCTAGCGAAGTACTTGTCGAAGATCGCTTTGTATTCGCCATTTTGTTTGATTTTTTCTAGAGCTGCGTTGAGTTGCTCAACCAATTCTTTGTTTTCTTTATTCACGGCAATACCAAAACCGTTACCAAAGTAGTTTGGGTTCGTCACTGGCTTGCCAACGTAAGCTAGGTTGTCGTCTTTTTTAAACCATTCAGCAACAACGGCGGTGTCACCAAATACGCTATCAATTCGGCCATTTTGCATGTCGATGAACGCATCTTGGTAGCTTGCGTATGGTACAGCTTCTACACCTGGCATTTGCTCGGTTAAATAGCTTTGGTGGGTTGAGCCGTTTTGTACGCCGACACGTTTGCCTTCTAAATCTTTATACGTTGAAATTTTACCTTTAGCAGAAACGAATGCAGCAGCATTATCGTAATAAGCATTGGTGAAGTTTACTTGCTGTAGACGTTCTTCAGTGATGTCCATTGCAGAAATTGCAGCATCATAACGTTTGAATTTAAGCGCCGGGATCAAGCTGTCAAACGCTTGGTTTTGGAAAGTACAAGTGGCTTTCATTTCTTCACAAAGCGCTTTGGCTAAATCAATATCAAAGCCTTGAATCTGATTGTTATCATCCATGTATTCAAATGGCGCGTAAGTCGCTTCGGTCGCAAATTTAATCGTGTCTTGAGCAAAGGCATGCGTTGAAGCTAGACCAATTAGGCTCGCAAGTAGAACTTTTTTCATTTGTATAACTCCGTTTATATCTGTGATTTTCGCTAACCTGGGCTAGCATTCTGTTTTATTATCAGTGTTTTTTAATCTGTTTGATTAATGTTTTAAATAGTCAGCAAAAGCTTGTGATTGTGGTTGAGTAAAGTGCGAATGATCGCCATATTCCACCACGTGGCCTTTCTCTAAATAGAGAAGATGACTGGCTACTTTTTTAGCAAAATCAACTTCGTGAGTCACGATAATTTGCGTGATCCCAGTTTTGCTCAAATCTTTAATAATGTTGACCACTTGAGAGGTGATTTCAGGGTCAAGCGCCGCGGTAGGCTCATCGAACAGTAATACTTCAGGTTTCATCATTAACGCGCGTGCAATCGCAACGCGTTGTTGCTGACCACCGGAAAGCTGTAGAGACCAAGCATCGGCTTTATCGGCTAATTGCAGCTTAGTTAAAATCTGCATCGCTTCTTGTTTGGCTTGCTCTTTTTGCATACCTGCGACTTTAACCGGAGCTTCAATTAAGTTATCCAACACACTCATGTGCGGCCATAAGTTATATTGCTGAAAAACCATGCCCACTTTTTTACGCAGTGCCATTCCTTGTTTTTCAGAAATATCATCTGAAAAGTTGAATGATTTATCGGCAATGGTGAGTGTACCGCTATCTGGCATTTCTAATAAATTCAATACGCGCAACAGTGAACTTTTTCCCGCCCCACTTGGGCCAAGTAAAACCAAAGTATCGCCTGCATCACAACTAAAGCTCACATCATGCAAGACCTGGTTGCTGCCGTAGAATTTATTAATGTCGTTAATTTGAATGGTCATGCTTACTATCTGCACCAATTAATTACTAGTTCGATATACTAATGAAAACGTTATTTTATGCAAGAAAAATGTATATAAAATCACATTGCAAGAAGATTTAACTGCCTAATATGTAATCAATAGTGGATCTTTTATTACTTGCATGAATGCGTTCTCGATCCGGTTACTATATATCAATATATTTTATTGGTCGTTTTTAAGACTAAAATTGGTGAGAGAGTTATCAATTACGTAAAAATCACCCCATTAGCGGTATACAAATGGGGTGATAGTAAAATTGGAACCTTCGTGAATTTTCTTGACTGCTTAGGTTGGTTAGTTCAATGGGTTCTAATTCATTTGCATGGAAATGGAATCACTGAGTAGTTCAAGCAGTTCATCTTCTGTGGTTGGCATGCGTGCCAATTCTACTTCGTGATTAAGTCCACCTTTCAACATATAGGCTTTGGTGGTGAGATGATCATGATGGAATCATTTTCACAGGCTTTTAGCTTCATAGACATCCTCTCTTATGAAGTGTTTAGCATGACTTCAACATAACGGAGTGTGGCTGAATTAATTTTGATTTAGAGCAATTTTGAGTTCGCTTGCATAGACACAATTTGACTTATTTGAACTCGATCAGGTTTAACGTCTCTATAAAGAAAGCAGGCTGAGTGACAGCCTGCTTGAGAGAAATTAATGCCCAGTCATAAAGACCAATTTAGCGATAAAAATAGCGGTGAGTACGTACATACAAATCGAGACTTCTTTGCTCTTTCCCGTTGCCACTTTCAGCACAGTGTAAGTGATGAAACCGAGTGCGATACCATTGGCGATAGAAAAGGTCAGCGGCATCATGAGCGCGGTAATGGCAGCAGGAGCGGCATCGGTAAAGTCATTCCACTTAATGTGCTGCATACTGCTCATCATTACGAACGCAACATAAATTAAAGCGCCCGCGGTAGCATAACCAGGGATCATGCCTGCTAGCGGCGAAACAAAAATCGCAGCAATAAATAATAAGCCAACCACAACCGAAGATAAGCCAGTTCGAGCGCCGGCTGCGACCCCCGCGGCACTTTCAACGTAGCTCGTTACAGGAGGGCAGCCTACACACGCACCGGCTACGCTGGCGATACTGTCTGCTTTTAATGCTTTACGTAGGTCTTTAATTTTGCCCGTTTGTTCATCGACCAAGTGCGCTCGTTGCGCGACACCCATCAAAGTACCCGCTGTGTCGAACATATTGACGAACAAGAAAGCCAAAATCACGCTGATCATAGAGACTTCTAGCGCACCACTAATGTCCATTGCCATAAAGGTTGGTGCTAGGCTAGGAGGAGTATCAAAAATGCCGTGATACTCGACAATGCCCATGAAAAAGCCAATTAACGTGACAGAGAAAATACCAATCAATACTGCACCAAATACGTTACGTTCACTCAGCACGCTAATGATCAAAAAACAGACCGCGGCGAGTACGGCACTCGGCTGAGTGAAATCACCAAGCGAAACTAACGTCGCTGGGCTTTCTACTACAATGCCTGCTGTTTTTAAGCCGATTAAGCCCAAAAACAAGCCCACACCAGCAGTCATCGAATAACGTAAACTATGCGGGATACTGTCAATGATCCATTCACGAAAACTGCTGTAACTCATGGCGACAAACAGCACACTTGAAATGAATACTGCGCCTAAGGCGACTTCCCAGGTGTAGCCCATTTCACCGACAACAGTAAAAGCGAAGAAAGCATTTAAGCCCATGCCCGGTGCCAGTCCGACCGGCCAATTAGCATAAAAGGCCATTAATAACGTGCCGATGGCCGCGCCGACACAAGTCGCAACGAATAATGCCCCCGCATCCATACCGGAAGTGGCCATGATTGATGGGTTTACGAAGATAATGTAAGCCATGGTGGCAAAAGTGGTGATACCGCCAATGATTTCAGATTTAACTGTGGTGCCATGTTCTTTCAGTTTGAAGAAACGTTCGAGCAAACCCGTTGGTTGGCTTGATTCTGGCGTTAAGGTTTCGCTGTTTGAATTTTCCACTGTCTTGATTCCTTGTGGTTTGGCATCTACTTGCAACGTCGTCAAATGAGGCTGCTGAGATAGAGAGCTTGACGCCAATTGAGGCGTAAGAAGCCCTGAAGAACATCATGATCTTCACACCGGTTTAATAAAATGGGCATTTCCCTTGACTGGATGAAATAGCCGACAGCAAACGGGCTATTTCATCGAATCTTTTGATTAGCTACCGCGATAGGTTGAGAAGCTATAAGGTGAGCAAAGTAGTGGCACATGATAGTGGCTGCTTTGATCGTTAATACCAAAACGAATTGAAATGTCATCTAAAAATGGGACTTCGTCGAGCGTGACACCACGTTGCTGAAAGTAGGCCGCTGTGTGAAAAATCAATTCATATTTACCCGTTTCAAATTCTGCTCCCTCTAATAGCGGTGAATCGGTACGGCCATCAAAGTTCGTCATGACGGTTTTGATCTTTTGCGCCCCTTGCTCAGTAATACGAAAAAGCTCAACTTTAATGTCACTGCCTGGCACACCACTGGCGGTATCTAAAACGTGTGTTGTAAGTTTTCCCATGGTCATCCCTGTTGATTGTGAAAGAAATGTGAATATTTGGATTTAATTATGTACACAAGATTGTGTTAGGTAAAGCTGACTGTATAAAAAATTAGCAACAGATCATGCTATGTCGGCTTTGGTATTTTGCTTGTAATTTTATATCTGGTTGAAATTTAATGATTTTATTCTTTTTTTGGCATGCTGAAATCTACTATAAAAATCGAGCATTATTTGACTAATAAGTCAGGTTTTTAGTTGTGACAGGGTGAATAGTGCGCGAGTTAACAAGATGTGAAGAAAATAATTTGCCATGTTTTAATAATTGTATACAATCAATAAAACAAAGATTAAAGTTCGTTCGAAAAAGCAAACTGCAGTCGTATTCTGTACCGTTAGAAACCAGTCGTGCAGATTAAAAATCCAGGCCTCGACAGTAAGCAGAACGTAATTGAATTCAGGGATGATTAATAAGGAGAGGTTCATGAGCAGTGATTATCCACGTAACCTAATTGGTTATGGAAAAGAACTACCTCACGCACAATGGCCAAACGATGCCAGAGTTGCCGTTTCATTTGTATTGAATTACGAAGAGGGCGGTGAGCGTTGTACGTTACACGGTGATAAAGAATCTGAAGCGTTTTTGTCTGAAATTATTGGTGCGCAACCTTTCCCTAATGCTCGACACATCAGCATGGAATCCATCTACGAATACGGTAGTCGTGCTGGCGTATGGCGTATTCTGAAACTTTTCGAGCAATTCAATTATCCGTTGACCGCTTTCGTGGTCGGTATGGCGGCAGAACGCCACCCTGACGTTATAAAGGAAATGGTGAAAGCGGGCCATGAGATCTGTAGCCATGGTTATCGTTGGTTGGATTATCACAATATCGATATTGATACCGAACGTGAACACATGCAAAAAGCGATTGATGTGATTAAAGACATCACAGGTGAGCGCCCTTACGGTTGGTACACAGGCCGCAATGGTGTGAATACGCGTAAATTAGTCGCAGAAGAAGGTGGCTTTTTATATGACTCAGATGCCTACGATGACGACTTACCCTATTGGCATACCGAAGGACCGAAGCCTCAACTTGTTATTCCCTATACGCTCGATACCAATGATATGCGCTTTGCAACTAACCAAGGCTTTCATACCGGTGAGCAATTCTTCCAATATTTGAAAGATGCATTTGATACTTTGTATGAAGAAGGGGCAGAAACGCCAAAAATGATGTCGGTGGGTTTGCACTGTCGTTTGATTGGTCGCCCAGCACGTATTCAAGGTTTGAAGCGCTTTATGGAATATGTCAAACAGCACGACAAAGTATGGGTGTGCCGTCGTATTGATATTGCGAAACATTGGCATGAATGTCATCCACATCCAGACATGCTCAAGTAATCAGAAAATAGAAATACAATGGAAGCATAAATAAGCAAATAAAAATAAATAAGCAAATAAAAATAAATAAGCAATGAAAAGGGAAGCGATCGTGGCACTATTTAAGACATGTAAACCAAGCCAAATGACCAAAGCTGAGTTTGTAGAAACCTTCGCAGATATCTACGAACACAGCCCTTGGGTAGCCGAGCGTACATTTGATAAGGGGTTAAATGAGACCTCGGATGATATTGAAAATTTACACGCGGCAATGGCCAAAACCATGTTAGATGCTTCGCCACAAGAGCAATTAGACTTGATCAACGCTCACCCGGATTTAGCTGGCAAAGCCGCAATTAATGGTGAATTGACTGCTGCTTCAACCTCCGAGCAAGCTGGCGCAGGTATTAGCCAATGTACGCCAGAAGAATTTGCACAATTTACCGATTTTAATGAGCGATACAAAGCTCGTTTTCAGTTCCCTTTTATCATGGCGGTAAAAGGGGCGAACCGTCACCAAATCTTGGCCTCGTTTGCCGAGAGAATTCACAACGATAAAGAAACCGAGTTTGCGACAGCAATCGCTCAGATCAATAAGATCGCTCTGTTTCGCCTGCAAGACATGTAAATCATAAAAGGGAATGAGGACTGTCTAGACACGAGGACGTCTTGATCTGTTGAGATAACGTCCCACTCAGCTAGAAAATTACGGAAGGGATAACATGACTGTAGACACCATTATTTCACTTGAAGTCGAACCATTAACTAAAGAGGCCTTTAAGCCATTTGGTGATGTGATTGATAAAGAAGTCAGTGACTATTTTATGATTAACAACGGCTCGACTCGACGCTATCACCGTATGGCAGATGTGGATGTGGCAGACAACGGTGGTGAACCCATCATCAGTATTTTCCAGGCTACCCCTTTAACGTACCCGTTGCATATTCAAATGATGGAGCGTCATCCTTTAGGCTCGCAAGCCTTTATTCCTCTTCTTGGTCACCCATACTTAATCGTGGTGGCAGAGAAAGGTGAAGATTTGCAACCCGAGGCATTACGCGCGTTTTTGAGCAACGGGCGTCAAGGTGTCAATTATCACAAAGGGGTTTGGCACCATCCAGTATTGGCCCTTGAAGCCGATGATCAATTCTTAATTGTTGATCGTGCCGGAGAGGGCAATAACTGTGATGAAGTGTATTTTGAACCATCAACTAAAGTCATCTTGTCACTAGATAACTTACCTAAAGTTAAGTAATTCATTGGGTTAGTCATGATCTAGTTTAGGTTGTTGTCGATATTAACCTGTTAAGCGCGATAGCCTGTTAAAAGAAGAGTCTGCTCAGAGCAAGTCGGTTCACCATATCCCGGCTTATTGTGCTCTAGACATGGAAAAGTTAAGGAGAAAATTATGGATCCGCATATTACCGAATGGCTCAACCTTGCAATTCGTTGGGTACACATGATCGTGGGTATCGCGTGGATTGGTGCGTCGTTCTACTTCGTTTGGCTTGAAAATAACTTAAACCGTGTGAACCCTAAAACCGGTTTATCAGGCGATTTATGGGCGATTCACGGTGGTGGTATTTACCATCTAGAAAAATACAAACTTGCGCCACCAAAAATGCCAGACAACCTACATTGGTTTAAATGGGAAGCGTATTTCACTTGGATCACCGGTGTGCTGCTATTGGCGGTGGTGTACTACCTCAATGCGAATATCTATCTGATTGCTCCTGGCTCAGGTTTAAGTGTGGGTGCTGCGATTGGTATTGGTGTGGGTTCATTGGTATCTGGTTGGGTTATTTACACATTATTGTGTGATTCGCCATTGGGTAAGAAACCAATGCTATTGGGTATTGTGCTGTTCTTCTGTTTAGTAGGTGCCGCGTACGGGCTAAGCCAAGTATTCAGTGGACGTGGTGCCTACATTCACGTTGGTGCAATTATTGGTACCATCATGGTGGGTAACGTATTCTTCATCATCATGCCTGCGCAGCGTAACTTAGTGAAAGCAATTGAAGAGGGGACTGAACCTGATCCTGCACTGCCAGCGAAAGGTCTATTGCGCTCTCGTCACAATAACTACTTAACATTGCCAGTGCTGTTCATCATGATTAGTAACCACTTCCCAAGCACGTATGGCTCGGAATACAACTGGTTAATTTTGGCGTGTTTAGCGGTATTCAGTATTTTGGTTCGTCATTACTTTAATACGCGTCATGGCAGCCAAAAATTTGCATGGGCGGTGCCTGTGGCGGTATTGGGTATGATAAGTCTTGCGTTTGTGACATCGAATAAAATGCCGAGCTTATCTCAACCTGATGCGCCTGTCGCTCAACAACAAGCACCAACAGTCGATGACAATGCCTCTTCCGCAACCAGTGAGAATGCACAAGCAACCGAGCCGGCAACTGAGTCCAGCGCGGGTGAAGCCTCAGTGTTTGCTCAAGTGCAACTTGTGATCAAGGAGCGTTGTGTGGAATGTCACTCAGCAACGCCAACCAGCAATATGTTTGCGACAGCGCCCGCCGGTGTGATGTTGGATACGCCGGAAGAAATCCAAACTAATGCACCACGTATTCAATCTCAAGTTCAAACGCGTGTTATGCCATTAGGTAACTTAACCAAGATGACAGATGAAGAGCGTGAATTGGTCGTAGATTGGGTGAATGACGGCGCGAAAATCTAACTACTAAAGTAAAAATATGTAATTCGTTCCATTTTGAATGGTAATGATTGGCACCTTCCCTCGGGTGCCTTTTTTTCGTCTGAACTAAAGAGCTATTAAAACTATGGCTGTTGTCTTTTTTGCACTAGAGATGAACATCAGTATCCATCACTATCAATGTCATCGGGTCGATAGTATTTTTAGAATAATCCCATAGTTCTAACAAATCAGGACGATTTTCGCCTAAATACAGGCTTCCATATACAGCACAGTGCTTGCAGTAAAGGCAATCAGCTCCGTATGTTTCATCTTTTAGGCGAGCCACTCGAGAGTTAACGGTTTCCTTCCATTTATGGCCTTTATTGCAGCACCAAATACGTAAAGTTTTGTCACTATGTTTCACTTCATTCGGTGGTCTGGTATTCTCATCACTATAATCAGCATCTAGTTTATTGGGAATAAAAATGGATAACAGTTTAATAGATGTTTTTCCGTACATTGCTGGAGCTTTGAAACTTATAGTTTTAGGTATTGGGGCCTATTTTGCTATTAAGTGGCATTTTGATGAAGATAGAAGGTTAAGAGAAGAAGCTGGTGAAATTCTTGATAGGCCAAGTCTGATAAAAAAGGTGCTTCAAGTTCTAATCTTTGTGATTTTATTAATATCGATAGTACTTCTAGTGATTTATTTAACTAACCAATTGCTCTACTAATAGCCAGTGTCACTCATTATATATTTGCTATGAGCAATTTTCATTGACTACTTCAACTGATAAATTCAATTATATTGGATAATGCTCATCTTCATATCCTTCAACAAAAGAAGCTAGCAGTTCAATCTCATCACCTTCAGGTGTACCTGGCTTAGCGTCGAATATGGCTTCAATTCTCTTTAAAGCCATTCGATAGTCTTTTTTCGGAAGGCGTTAAAACCATGGCGGCCAGTATGAAGCGTCAAGATTTAACGCCGAAAGCCGCACGTAAATTTAAGTGCACTACGGACAGCAAGCATCAAATGCCTGTTGCTCCAAACTTGTTGGCTCAGAACTTTAACGCAGCGGCTCCGAATCAAAAATGGGCGGGAGACATCACCTATGTTGCGACAAGCGAAGGCTGGCTGTACTTGGCAGTAATTATTGACCTTTAATCAAGACAAGTAATCGGATGGTCTATGGATACCAGAATGGCGGCTACGCTGGTCTGTGACGCACTCTCAATGGCGTTGTTACGTCGTGGGTTCCCTGAGCAGGTTATCGTTCATTGTGATCGAGGTAGTCAGTACTGCTCAAAAGATTATCGAGACCTCATAACTACTTATAATCTAAAACAAAGTATGAGTAGGAAAGGAAATTGCTGGGACAATGCTTGTGTTGAGAGCTTCTTCCATTCTATGAAAGTTGAAGCGATCCAATATGAGCCGATTATGACGAGAGACCAGATGCGTCAAACGATCTTCGAATACATAGAGGTTGATTATAATCGGACGAGAAGGCACAGTGCTCTTGGGTATCTAAGCCCAGTTAACTTTGAACAGCAAAATGTCGCTTAATGTGGTGTCCAGTCTTGCTGGATCAGATCAACTTGTTTAAAAAGCATTTAGTCTAACTCAGACTAAACACGCTTAGTTCTTCCTTTAAGCAGCGGGATGTCGGCTGCTTTTTTTGTTCTTTTTCTAATGAGGAAGAAATCAGGCAAGATGAAAATTTTAAATAATTGAATGAATTCTTGAGTTTTTTTTGAAAAGTTAGCTAGTCTTAGAACAGTGAGATTAGTTTGTTTTCAATAAAAAGGAGAATGCCGATGTCAATAATTACATTCCTAATTATCGGTGCAATAGCAGGTTGGTTAGCTGGGCAAATCATGAAAGGCTCTGGTTTTGGCGTTGTAGGTAACATAGTCATTGGTATTGTGGGTTCAATTATTGGTGGCTTCGCTTTCAGTCTTCTAGGGCTTTCTTCTGGAGGATTCATTGGCTCAATTGTTACTGCTACCGTTGGTGCTGTGATCTTGTTGTATCTATCTCGTTTAATTAAGTCTTAATTCTGCAAAATTTCTGACTATCAGAAACAACAAAAGCGCCGTCATTATCATTAATGGTGGCGCTTTTTGCTTCTTTTTTATGCGAGTTTATTTGCTATGTTTTAACCTTAGCATTAATGGATATTGTTTATTTTTCGATGACAATATCCCCTTGTTTATTTCTGTGTAAACTCGCTTTGTGGTTTTTAATTAACGTTGCTGCACAAGCAGGTTCGACCGCATGTAATTGGCCTTTGGCGCGTAATGAAGGAGTGCTCCATGTACTGTCTTTGTACATACCCGTTTCTTCATATTGAATAAGAACTTTCATACTCTACCTCCAAATTGTAACTAAATGTAAGTTCCATTTAACAATACTGCTAACAATTCATTAACGCACGCATTAAAAATGAAAATTAAGTTTATGAATTTGTCATTACAAAAAGAAAGGTTATGTGTGTTACGCGTGTGGAAATGTGTGAGTGAGTAATAAAGTCTAATGCTAATTATTAAAGAACAATACTGAGCATTAAAGTGGAGTATTAAAATGGCTGCTATCGCAGTCGATATGCTGCCATTTCTAAATCGAAAGTGCCCCAAGACGAGTTTGCCCAACAAAGATATGAACTTACTCGTCAGAAATTTGCATGATTTTTCTAATTAATTTGCCTAGTAATATGTCGATATATGGATCGTATGTGGTAGATAGTTATTGGTCTTCTGGTTCAAACCAAGTAGTTCGAAAATCAAACCAACCTAAGTTATTAAGGTGGATACCCTGAGCGTTAGCTGGGCCTTTAAGACGCATCCAATGGTGAAATAGTGGCTGTAGCCAACCAGAATGAACTACTTGCCAAATAAGATGTTCCGAATTTATTTCTCCACAGCGCCATTGATTATGCCAGTACCGCAATAGGTTGTTATCTCGGCCACCAATTGATCTGCGCATCAGCGGCGAGCCTAGTAACCAGGCACCAACATGCCAGGTTTCTGGTACTGGAAAATTGATGGTACCCAACCAGATATCAATATTATCTGCCGTACCTTGCGCCCACTGCTCATAAGGTAACTCGATTATCTCGAGATTAATATTGTTACTCTTAAGTAGGGAGGCCATCGCATTGGCGAGAGCTGGAAACTCAGGATGGTGATCATGATAGGCTAAGCGAATCACAGCATCTGATACTGTGCTATTAAAAGGAGAAGCTGAATGAGTCGGTGCAATCCTGTGGCACCAATTGGGAAGTAAACTGGTTGCCGGCACCCATAAATAGCGAATAGCAGGATTCAGCTCTTGTGATATGGAATAAGGATTAAGAATTTGTTGCAACCAAGCTCGGCTTTCTGGATTTTGCCACTTATCCGAGTGACTATCGCAGAGTAGGAAATATCCACCTTGTTCTAAAAACATTTCCTCGAAAAGGTCAGAAGGCCCACCAGTCAGATCAGACGCAACTCCTGTGATATATTCTTTGTCACTCAAACTTGAACTCAACCAGGTTGCATTCGCTTTGTTTGATAATGATAGCTGTGTCTCTTCGACTGATCCATCTGATTGATGGGTTAGATTCGGCCACATCAGGATATCGACCTGATCAAGTAGAGCTCTTAATCCAAAATAACTATCAAATGCTTTAAGACATAAACGGCGTTCGTCATTTTGTATCACTTGGTAGGGGCCTGTACCAACTGGTGAGCGGGCAAAATGCTCTATTTCATCATGATCAGCAGGTAGTATGAGTGCTGAGGCTGTTGCTAATAGTTGCGGAAAGTTATCATCCTCTGCGCTGAGTTCAAATTCTACACAATGTGGTCCGACAATTTTTATCTGCTCAATATGTGAAAAAAGGTCAAGCTTACGAGCACGATTAAGAGAGGTAACAATATCGTCGCAAGTTAACAGACGACCATCGTGAAATTGAACCGCAGGCCTTATATAGAATCGCCAGATAGACGGGTTAATTTGTCGCCAATGATGAGCTAAATCGCCTTCTACTTCACCTATTTCCTCTTTTACTCTAGTTAATCCACTGAAGATCTGACGAATAAGGTGACGCTCTGAACGGCGCAAAGGTGTCCCTGGGTACAAATTGTACATAGTTCGATAGTAGGGAACACGCAGAACCTGGTTGTCTGGGTTAATGCTAAAGCCTAATTTCGACCGCAATAATGGTGCAACTAAGTGTTTGTCTGAGCCGAGAAGATCAATTGCTTCATTGAAGCGACCTTTATCAATTAAGGTTTCAGCTTTTTTACTAAGTAACTGGTTTTTATTACTTAGTAGCGTTAGTGTCGAGCGTTTTCCACGCCCAAACTCTCCTTGCCAATCAATCCAGCCGGACTCTTGCATTTTGATCAAAAGATTTCGCATATGCCGCTTGGTACAGAAAAGGTAGTCCGAAAGCTCTTGTAACGTTACCGACACCCTTGTTTCACCAAAGTGGTTAAGCAGTTTGAGATATTGTTGTTCGAGTCTATTGCTAGTCATAAAAGAGGAACTTAAAAAATTTAAATGCATCAATTTTTAATTACCTCAATTTAGACCATTCTATCTCCATCAACAAGGTGTATCTCACCGTGAGCAAAAGAGAATGTCGAGATTTCGATACATTTTCGCCGTGGTTTACCTATTCGTGAATAAAGAAATGGAGAGTTTTGATGAACACAAAAATTAACAAAGATACAACGATTTGTATGTCTTTAGCTGCAAGACCTACCAACTTTGGTACACGCTTTCATAACTACCTCTACGATGCATTGGATCTGAACTATCTCTATAAGGCATTTACCAGTAAAGATCTGGCTGGCGTGATAGCCGGGGTGAGAGCCCTTAGTTTTCGGGGTTGCGCTATTTCGATGCCATTTAAAGAGCAAGTCATCGCATTAGTGGATGAGCTCGATCCTTCTGCGGCAGCGATTAATTCCGTCAACACCATCGTTAATACTGACGGCCATCTCAAGGCGTATAACACCGACTACATTGCTATTTCTACGTTACTGACTCAATACTCGATCCCAACTGATTTTTCATTTGCTTTAAAAGGCAGTGGAGGAATGGCGAAGGCGGTGGCGTGTGCACTAAGAGACCTGGGATTCACCAATGGCGTGATCGTGGCTATTGATGAGACGAGCGGTAAGGCGTTAGCCGATTTGTGTGGTTTCAAATGGCAAGCTGATATGAGAGGCATCGAAGCTGATTTGCTGATTAATGCAACGCCACTCGGCATGAGTGGTGGCCCAGAAGAGGGAAGCCTTTGCTTTTCTGAGCAAGAAATTGAACATGCGCAAGTGCTGTTTGATGTTGTTGCCATCCCGGTTGTTACACCAGCGGTTGAGTTTGCAAAATCCATAAATAAAACCGTGATCACCGGTAGTGAAGTTTTTGCTATTCAAGCCGTTGAGCAGTTTCACTTATATACCGGAATTAAACCGAGTCAGGAGCTTTTTGAGCAAGCAGCAGCTTATTCAAGAAGTGAATGTTAAATCGAATAAAAAATAAATAAGGTACCCTACATGACATATAAAATTGTTGCTATTACTGCCTGTCCTACGGGCGTAGCGCATACATTTATGGCGGCTGAAGCGTTAGAACTATCCGCCCAAAATAGTGGTTATGAACTTAAAGTGGAAACGCGTGGATCGGTTGGCTCAAAAAATACACTTACGCAGGTCGATATTGATCAAGCAGATGTGGTTATCGTTGCTGCTGATATTGAACTCGATCTAGCCCGTTTTTCCGGTAAAAAATTATATAAAACCAGTACTGGGAATGCGTTAAAAAAGGCAAACGAGGTTATTGCATTAGCATTAGAGAACGGGAAAATCTACCAAACGACTAAGGCGACTGACGAGTTAACTAAAATAGAGTTAGGCGGTGTATATAAGCACTTAATGACCGGTGTGTCACACATGCTTCCACTCGTAGTTGCCGGAGGCTTATGTATTGCACTCTCTTTTGTTTTTGGTATTGAGGCATTTAAAGAGGAAGGAACATTAGCCGCAGCATTAATGCAGATTGGCGGAAAATCTGCTTTTGCTCTAATGGTTCCTGTATTAGCCGGGTTTATCGCATTTTCTATTGCTGACCGTCCGGGGCTAGCTCCAGGCTTAATCGGAGGGTTCATTGCGGCTAGCAGTGGTGCGGGTTTCATTGGCGGAATTATTGCTGGTTTTATTGCGGGTTATTCAGCAAGATTTGTTGTCCAAAAAGTAGTACTGCCACAAAGTATGGAAGCGTTGAAACCCATTTTAATTGTTCCTCTTATTTCAAGCTTATTTACTGGTCTCGTGTTGATCTATCTGGTAGCAGGACCTGTAGCGCAAACCATGACGATGCTGACCGATTTCTTATCAAGCATGACGTCGGCTAACGCAGTTTTACTAGGGTTAATTCTTGGTGCAATGCAATGTTTCGACCTTGGTGGTCCGGTAAACAAAGCGGCTTATACATTTGGTGTCGGATTACTTGCGTCACAATCATACTTACCAATGGCGGCGATCATGGCTGCAGGGATGGTACCTGCTCTTGGTATGGGACTCGCGACTTATTTATCTAAGAACAAATTTACTAAAACGGAACAAGAAGCGGGAAAAGCCTCATTTTTACTTGGATTGTGTTTTATCTCTGAAGGTGCCATACCGTTTGCTGCGAAAGATCCAATGCGAGTAATCCCTTCTACTATGGTCGGTGGTGCTTTAGCTGGTGCTCTATCTATGTTCTTTGGTTGTTCCTTGATGGCACCACATGGAGGTCTGTTTGTTCTGGCGATTCCAAATGCCGTTGGCAATGTTGGCTTATACATTTTGTCAATTATTGCAGGAACGATTGTAACCGGTGTTATGTATGCATTCTTAAAACAAGGACAATATAGTCATTCAAAAGAGAATATTGATTAAAAAGGTTCTAATGACAAAGCAATCGTCAATAGCACTGGCAAAGTTACGATGCATAAAAAGTTACCAAACAGCACCATTGAAGCGACCTTAGCAGGCTCAAGGTCAAACCTCTCAGCAAGCAGGTAATTCAAGACTGCTAGAGGCAACATCGAAAAGAGTAACATCTTACTACCTGTTTTCCAGTGCTGTCTGTAAACGCTCTAAAGCGAAGACAGGACTAGATACTTTAATGCTCAGTTGTTGTTTGATTCGGATTTGTTAGTAGCGATTAGTATGAATCTTTATTCCACTCCTACAAAAAGGAGCATTTTATAGGGGGAGTAGAGCTCTACCATTGGCTTTTCTGCCGTAGGTAGAGCTATCAGTTTTATAAACGATAAGTTTATTGGGTTATCAGTTGATTGGAATGCCTTCTCCTCTAACGGATTGTCTCGGAAGAATTAGAACAGCTGGAGTCCAAGCTGGAAGGGTTAATTCGGTTCCTTCAATTGTAACTCCTTGGGCTAAATCGGATTGATACACCGGACTTAATTTAAGCCGTTCTACTGGTAAAGGAAAGTTGATCGTATTTGGTGAGGCATTAATGGCAACGACTAGACCATCAATATTGTTAGTGGAAACATCATCAACGTGAGTGCCGTTATCAATACTCATGATGATCAATCCAGGGATTTGATCGCTGCCGGTATTGTGGAATTTTACTCGGTTAATGACTTCTTCACCTTTTCCTAAACGCAGTAATGAGTAGGTGTGGCGTAACTTAGCCAGATCTTTGTAATACGACACCATGGTTTCCATTTCAAGATGAGATGGCGTTGCGTTTAGGCTGTGCGTTTCAATCACTTTGCTAATGATGGCGTAGTTGTCACCATCTTTATCTTTACGTGGCAGCCCTTTATTCCAGTTGTTGTCTTGAAGTGTAAAGTCCACTTTATTAAACCAATCACCAGAATCATAAGAATCACGTTGCATGGATTTGGATCTCAGTAGCTCAGAACCCATATGAGTAAATGGCACACCTTGACCTAGCATCGCCGTCGCAAGTGAGACAGCCTGCATGCGGACTCTTTCTTCGAGCAAACTAGCATAAGGCACTTTATATTGGTTGTTATCCCATAACGTTTGGTTATCGTGTTTGGACACATAGTTTTGTATTTCTGTTGGGTCTTGGGCGTAACCGGCTGCTTGACCATTGTAGTCGAGTTCGGAGCCTTTAATCAGTACGTCCGTCGAATCGATAAATGAAAAGTCTTTCAAGTTTCCTGCCATACCAAGGCGAACAAGGTCGGATACATGTAAGGCATCGGTCAAGGTTTGCTCGCTTAGGTCATTTGGCTCAACATAGATACCATTACCAAACCCTTGTGTGGCTCTGATCCCTTCTTGGCTGTCAAATGGACTGCCGCCACGCACGGCATCTCTTAAACGGTCAGAAAAACTACCAATACCAGTTCCGGCGAGGTTAGCTTGAGAAGCCTGAGTGAATAATGCATCGTCAGCCACTTCACCAAAATTCCAGCCTTCACCATAGAAATAGATATTAGGATCAACCTGTTGCACCGCGGCTAAGGCATCTTGGATCTGTTTTAGTGGATGATGGGCCATAAGGTCAAAACGGAATGCATCGATTTTGTAATCTCGTGCCCACACAACTAAAGAGTCACGGATAAGTTTGCCCATCATTTCATGCTCTGGCGCAGTATTTGAACAACAAGTTGAGTTCTCGACACTGCCCGTAATGGGGTTTAAACGGTTGTAATACCAAGGTACGATTTTATCTAATACCGAAGTATCACTCGTTGGGCCAGCTGCATTGGTGTGGTTATACACGACGTCCATTACTACATTCATACCGATATTATTTTTGATTGCTTGAACCATTTCTCGGGTTTCAAGAATACGTTCCGTGCCTTCTGGGTTTGTTGAGTAAGAACCTTCTGGTGTTGTGTAATGAAACGGGTCATAGCCCCAGTTAAAGCTATCCACATCGGCTATGAATCGATTAAGTTCCTGAACTTTAGGATTATCAGCACTATCGGATCCTAATAACTCTTCTAATACCTCTTGAATGCTCATGGCCGATTGGCAATAACTCGCAAAGTCACTGTTTTTCACGCTTGCATTAACTTGGCATAGTTTGCTAAACGGTTGATCCAGATTAGCCACGTTATCATTCGATTCTGCAATGGTCGCAATATCAAAAATAGGCAATAAATGTAAGTGAGTGACACCACTTTCACTCAGTGAATGTAAATGTTTCACTGGAGTGCTATCGGCTTGAGTAAAGGCGAGATATTTTCCTCGGTATTCGCTTGGAGTTGAATTGTCCAGTGCGCTGAAGTCTCTCACATGGGATTCATAAATAATGAAATCTGCAGGATTATCTTGCTTCACTGGTCGCTGTAATGTATCCCAACCTTGAGGTTTTAAGCTCGGATCGGTTAAATCAACAACTTGGCTGTAAGCTGAATTGGTCGATAAGCTTAAAGAGTAGGGATCGGTGACTTGATATTGTTCGACTTGGTTAGAAGCGGGATGAAAAACAGTGGTATCGTAGCGATAATAGGAGCCAGATTGAGCTTTATCCGTTGTCAATGACCAGACACCAGTCGCTGAATCATAGTCCATTTGTAAACGGCCGCGTTCTTTCTTAGCTTCATCGAAAAGAACCAAGACGACATTCTGTGCAGAGGGAGCCCAAACTTGAAATTGAGTTCGCCCGTCAGCTTCGAGCACTGACCCCAATTCAGTATCTTGGGCGTTGTCGGCAAATAAGGCATCTAAGCTATTGGCCGTTTGAACCTTGGTGCCACCAAGTACATTACCTTCGTCGTCCACTGCGATAGCAACTAATTGTGCCTTAATAACATTACGACTATTAATGGTGTTATCGAAAGTAAAGGTTAAGCTATCATCTTTAAGTTGTGGGTATTGGCTTTGTTGCTCTGCCGATAAACTTGATGAAGACAAAACAATATACGGCTGAGTATATTCATAGTTGTCATTTAATTGTATTTTTCCATCAAGTGAAACGTAGAGTCGATATTCAGCCACATTACTCGGTGCGTTTTTCCATACTAATTGATTTGATGTTATTAAGTGAGCTTGAGCATTAGAAATCCCCGATAATTCAATAAAAGCTT
This sequence comes from Vibrio gangliei, assembly GCF_026001925.1. NCBI lineage: Bacteria > Pseudomonadati > Pseudomonadota > Gammaproteobacteria > Vibrionales > Vibrionaceae > Vibrio > Vibrio gangliei. The sequence goes on from NZ_AP021870.1 coordinate 272,505, forward strand.
GTTCTCTATTTTTATATGCCGTCGTGCTACCAGCGACTAAAGCAATATTATAATTGTTGCTACTTAAGTTCGGCGAGGCGTCACTGCCTAGCGTGTTTGATAAATCCTGATCTCGAATAATGATATTAATGCAATCGGTATTCCCATCTTTAAGAGGAATATCCCAATAAGGTCCGTATTGATCGATGCCGGTTGGGGAGTTAGACGTATCCTCCCAGCCTTTCAACCAACTTTCGTCACTTCTATCGCAACTGTCGTTATTCCACGTATATAAGCTGTATTGACTGTAATCCGTATCGCCCGGTTTAGTAACGTAGTAGATAATGGCGTGATTAGCCTCAGGCGTAACAGGATCTGTAACCGGTTCACTGGCGGCTAATTTTGCTGTTGGGCCGGAAGTTTCCGGTAATACGATATCGAAATTGGGAGGATTGGTAGTATCAAAGTAGGTTTCCGATATGGCGCCATTATCGTTGTCGTCTGTCTCATCTTTGGTGTCGTCACATGCTGATAATAGGGCTATCGTGCAAGCAGATAATAAGTAGGTTTTTAATGTCCTTATATGTTTGTTATTTTTCCTCATGTCTCATCCTTAATTCTTATTATGATAAAAAGTGAATATTAGAGGACGGACAATAGAGCGAATCTCATTACGCATACCGTGATGATTTTCATTATTTGTCATTTGATGGAACTGGGTGTTTTTATATTTCTGGCATGGTCACATTATGCGCAAATAGAGTGTTTGGTTTCATGTACAGAGTGAAAGTTGTTTAAATTGGCAAGAATGAAAGCTGAAAAATATTCTCTATAAGAGTGCATTATTTCAGCTTTGAATTTGATATTTCTATCTTTAAAAAATGGCTATTTACGCGTTCTTAACTTCAGCCAATATTTCAAGTGCACGGTTGCGTTTTTCTGGGTCGTACAAATCATTGGTGAAAATAAATTCATCAATGCCCAGTTGTTTCACCATCATTTCTAAACGATGTTTGATAGTTGAAGGGCCGCCAGTGATGGATAGCGCTAGGAAATTATCGACATAGGCTTCTTCTTGCTCATTCAATAATCCGTCCATACTGTCGACGGGTGGTTTTAGCCACAGTTCTTTACCGCGAATGAGCGAAAGCACACGCTGTTTTGTCGTAGTCGATAAATATTGGGCTTCTTCATCGGTTTCCGCGGCAACTAAAGGTAAACCGAGCATAACGTAAGGCTTATCCAGAACATCAGAAGGTTGGAATTCATTGCGGTAAATCTCAATTGCATCGTGCATAAATCGAGGAGCAAAGTGACCAGCAAAAGCATAAGGTAAGCCTTTTTCTGCCGCAAGTCGTGCACTGAAAAGGCTCGAACCTAATAGCCAAATCGGCACATTGGTATTTTCACCTGGCATGGCTCGAACCTGGCTAAATCCGTTGTATGGGCCAAGCAGGGTTTGCAGTTCTTCTACTTCGATTGGAAACTCATCGGCGCGTTTCTCATCTCTATTGAGTGCGCGGCTGGTAATTTGATCGCTTCCAGGAGCACGTCCTAGACCTAAATCTATTCTTCCAGGATACAAACTTTCTAATGTGCCAAATTGTTCCGCTACTACCAGTGGTGGGTGATTCGGCAGCATGATCCCGCCAGAACCGACACGAATTTTTTCTGTGCCGCCGGCAATATAGCCAATAAGTACTGATGTGGCTGCACAAACGATGCCAGGCATATTGTGATGCTCTGCTAGCCAAAAGCGGTGATAACCGAGTTTTTCTGCGTGCTGCGCGTATTTAAGGCTATTGTTTAGAGTTTGTTTGACGGTGAAGTCTTGTCTCATAGGAGCAAGTTCGAGAAGAGAGAAGGGAATATCAGACAAAATAGACATGGGTTTTCCTTAGTCATGAGAAGAGAAGACAGCAAATTCAGACAAATGGTTTTTAGTGTTTGTCTTGTGAGAAAGTGTTAAATCTAATTTTATAAGTTGTGGCGTAATTGTAATGATTCAAGGGCGAAACTTATAAACGAACCACATAGCTTAAAAATTAATGATTTACTTGATAAATATCACTTTCGGAACCTATCCTTAAGTGGTAGATTTGCCGCCGCTGCGAATCTAACCTGTGAGCATATATAGGATAATAATTATGAAAAAACGCTACGTTGCCATTATCGTTTTAATCGGTGTGGTAATTGGCTGGATCACTTTTGGGGGAACCCAAGCTGTGCTTCATGCCACTTCGACCACTGAATTTTGTGTTTCTTGCCACACTATGGAAAAACCTTTTCACGAGTACCAAGGTTCAGTGCACTTTAGTAACAGCAAAGGCGTAAGAGCCGAGTGTGCCGATTGCCACATTCCAACCCATAACACCGTCGATTATCTGTGGACCAAGATCCGTGCATCAAAAGATCTCTACCATGAGTTCGTAACCGGTAAAATTGATACTGATGAAAAGTACGAAGAACATCGCTTAGAAATGGCGCAAACCGTGTGGGATCAGCTTAAAGCGAATGATTCTGCAACCTGCCGTTCATGCCACAGTTTTGATGCGATGGAGCTTTACGACCAACCTAAAGGCGCTCGTGAAATGCATATCGCAGCGCAAAAAGATGGCCAAACTTGTATCGATTGTCATAAAGGCGTCGCTCACATGGCTCCACAGATGAAGTTAGATACGTCTGAATTCGACCATTTAGTTGATATCGCGAAGAAAACACCGGCGGATACCAAAGAAGTGTATGCACTTAACCCTATTCAAATGGGGGATCTTGCAACCATTAATCCGACCACTGCATTAACTGTAGAGAAAGCCGATGGCGAGAAACGTTCTGTAACGGTATCGGGTTACCAAATGAAAGGTGCTGAGCAGATCCTTTATTTTGATAATGGTAAACGTGCCATCCTTGCTAGCTTGACTGAGAATGGTCAGAAAGCGCTGAAAGTAGGTGAGTACGAAACAGACCATTATGGAAACGAGTGGCGTAGCGCAACCTTAACCGGTGAGATTGATAGCCCTGTATTGTCATCTCGTGAGCCAATGTGGAAATACGCGAAAGATTTAGACAATGTATATTGTTCAACCTGTCACGCTAAGATTCCAGCTGATCATTTTACAATGAACGCATGGCCATCGGTTGTGAAAACCATGGGTTCTCGTACTGATATCTCAGATGCGAACTTAGAAATTTTGACTAAATTCTTCCAATATCACGCCAAAGATATGAAAGGACAGGAGTAAGAATTATGAGCAATATGAATATCTCCCGTCGCGGGTTTTTAAAAGGTGCGGGCGCTTCTGCCGGTGCGTTAGCGATCAGCAGTGTTGTGCATCTTCCTGCTTCTGCCAATACCAAAATTGCTGAGCGTGGTTATGTGGTCACGGCTGGCCGTATGGGCATTCTAAAAGCGAGAGTTGAAGACGGAAAATTAGTTGAAACAACGAATGCATTACCACAAACCGTCGTGAACCATTTACAACAAACTGGCCCGTCTCAGGTTTATACCAAAGCGCGTGTTAATTACCCAATGGTACGTAAAGGTTTCCTTGAAAACCCTGACAATCCGGCTGGTGTGCGCGGCAAAGATGATTATGTGCGTGTTTCTTGGGATACAGCACTAAAACTTGCCCATGATAAGCACATGCAAATTCGTAATACTTACGGCCCAGAAGCGATTTATGCGGGGTCTTACGGCTGGCGTTCAAGTGGTGTTTTACACGATGCGCGTACTTTGTTACAGCGTTATATGGCATTAGCTGGTGGCTATGTTGGTTACTTAGGTGACTACTCAACTGGTGCCGCACAGGTGATCATGCCTTATGTCGTGGGTTCAATTGAAGTGTATGAGCAACAAACGACTTACCCAGTGGTCATGGAAAACTCTGAAGTGATTGTGCTTTGGGGCTTGAACCCAATCAACACGTTGGAAATTGCTTGGACGGCAGCGGATGGCCAAGGTTTAGAATTCTTCCACCAGTTGAAAAAATCTGGCAAAACCATCATTGCTATCGATCCAATTCGTTCTGAAACCATTGATTTCTTTGGTGAAAAAGCACAATGGGTCGCGCCAAACCCAATGACCGATGTGGCGCTTGCTATGGGTATCGCGCATACCTTAGTTAAGAATAAGCAGCACGATGAGAAGTTCTTAAATAAATATACGCAAGGTTTTGATCAATTTAACCAGTACCTACAAGGTGAAACTGACGGTATTGCTAAAGACTCTGCTTGGGCTGAAAAAATCACAGGTGTTCCTGCCAAACAAATCGAAGTATTAGCGGATATTTTCTCGAAAAACCGCACTATGTTGATGGCTGGCTGGGGCATGCAGCGTCAACAATTTGGTGAACAACGTCACTGGATGATCACAACGCTGGCTGCCATGTTAGGCCAAATCGGTTTACCAGGCGGTGGTTTTGGTTTCTCTTACCATTACTCAAATGGTGGTAACCCAGCCCGTGATGCTGGTGTACTTCCTGCGATGACGGCAACCATTGATGAAAACTTCACAGCGGGCATTAATGTCGGTGGTGTGGTGAATGCTTTCCCCGTCGCACGTATTGTTGAAGCGATGGAAAATCCAGGTAAAGAATACCAACACAATGGTCAAACTCGTACATTCCCGCATGTTCGTATGCTATGGACCTCAGGTGGGGCGAACTTTACTCAACACCAAGATACTAACCGTTTGGTTAAAGCGTGGAACAAGCTAGATTTTGTTGTTATCAATGAAATTTACTGGACGGCTGCTGCAAAACACGCCGATATCGTTTTCCCAATCACTACAAGCTTCGAACGCAATGACATGACCATGGTGGGTGACTACAGTAATCAGTTCATCACACCAATGAAGCAAGTGGTTGAGCCTCAAGGGGAATCGAAGAGTGACTTTGAAGTGTTTGCTTCGTTGTCTGAGCATTTATTCAAAGGTGGTCGTCGCGTTTATACCGAAGGCCGTGAAGAGATGGAGTGGCTGCGTGATTTCTATAAGAAGGCGCAAAAAGGTGGCCGTAATGCTCGCGTTCCTATGCCTAACTTCACTCAATTTTGGGAAGCAAATGAATACCTAGAAATGAAGTGGAATGAAGAGGCTGCGAAGTTTGTCCGTTTTGCTGAATTCCGTAAAGATCCAGTCATGAACCCGCTTGGTACGCCAAGTGGTAAGATTGAAATCTACTCTAAGACATTGGAAAGCTATGGTCTTAAAGACTGTCCTCCACACCCAACTTGGTTAGAACCGACTGAATACACTGGCTCTGCCAAAGAAGGCGAATTGCAGCTTATGACGGCACACTCAGCGTACCGTCTACATAGCCAGTTCAACTACGCGGATGTTCGTAAAGAATACGCGATTGCAGGTAAAGAGCCGATCCTTATCAACAAAGACGATGCTGAAAAACGTGGCATCAAAACTGGTGATGTGGTTCGCGTATTTAACCAACGTGGTCAAGTGCTTGCGGGGGCGAATGTGACGGATGGGATTAAACAAGGTTCTGTATGTATCCACGAAGGCGCATGGCCTGATTTTGACCCTGAAATCGGTATCTGCCGTAACGGTGGTCCAAACGTTCTGACTTTAGATATCCCAACCTCTCGCCTAGCCAATGGTTGTGCGGCTAACTCTGCGTTAGTTAAAGTGGAAAAATGGGTAGGTGATACGCTTGAAACCAAAGCGTTTGAGCCACCTAAAGTAACAGAAGCTTAATCTGCGTTAATCAATTCAGATAAATAAAAATCCGAGCCATTCTTCTTGAAGTGGCTCGGATTTTTTATTGCTGAATCAGAATTTATTGATTAAGGCTGTGGATTCCAACCCGCGCCACCATTGTAATTTGAGAAAATGGCTTCACGTGTCAAATAAGGCTGAGCCTCTTCTTGATTTAGAATATAAACCCCTTGGCGATTCTCAAGTGCCATAGGTTCACCATCAATGTTCATGGTATTGAACTCGCGCCATCCGGTGGTTGCGGTTGGTTCACTTGGATTCGGTTTTGGTTGACCATTAATGCCTTCAACAGCCCAGCCAATATCGGCAATATGGCTATCCACTTTACTGTTAATCAAAATGATGTTGTCAAAGTAATTACTGTAGCCAGCGCTACGGGCAAAGTAGGTAGATGCATCACTGATGGTATTTCCAACAGGACCAATCCCATGAGTAAAGGTTGAGTTTAAGAACACAAATCCGAGATCATTAGCGCTGACGGTACGAGCTTGAAGAACGTAACCACCACTGGTTTCTAGGCCAGTTCCATCTTTAGAATCTCCAATGGTTCTAATTTCCGATTCTTCAAATAGCGCGGTATTGTTGTTACCCCAGATAAAATCGACATTTCCTGCAATCAGACTGTGATAAAACCAGCTATAACCTTTCAGCTGTAAGGTATCTTGTTCACTTTCGAAATGAATGTTTTTGGCTATCAAACGCTGCTTGTCATTGGCATTGAAATAGATTGCTTCTGCCTGATTTGAGGCTGAATTGGAGCGGACATGTGAATTTCTCAGCGTTAAATTTTCTAGCGTTAACATATCTGAGGACTCCACCAAAAAGACACTTCGTCCACCTTCAACTGCTCCTGGTGCAGAGCCTTTGCCAGATCCCGAGTTTAAGGTTTCATAGTTATCATATTCGATAATGGTGTCTTCAGGAGAGACACCGCTAATAGTGACATTATGTTTATTGGCTAGATACAGAAGTTCTCGGTATGTGCCTGCGGCTAAATTAATGTTCACCGGTGTATCTGCTGCGCTATTTTTCATAATGAAATTGAAAGCAGCTTGAAGCGTTGAGAAGTCATTGCTGGCGTCTTTACCTACAGTGATTTGATCGCCAGAAGGTAAAGTTGATTTCGTCATAAATGACCACTGGCTAGATTTGCCTAGTCCAACGAACGCTTTTCCATCCAAGGTTGCACCTGTCACGAGACCATCACCAACCACTACGTAATAGTTTTCTCCGTAATCCAATACATCGCTGTGTGGTTGAATTCGTAGTGTATTGCCATCTAAGTAAATAGGGTGTTGATTCACGGTACGAACTTTATCTTGAGTCTTATAGCCTAATTGATTGATGTCGCCAGTTAGTAGCAAGGTATCCACCAATTGATCATCACTGCTGCGGTAAATACGCACTTCACCTTTTTCGCCTAATGCTGGGGTGTTATCAAAAGTGAGTAATAGCTCAGGATCAATGGCTTGCTCAACACTGTTGATGGCTGGGAAGGTTTTGCCAGTTAAGTTGTAGCTTTCGCTTGGCATGACAAAAGGCGCTTCAACATTGACTTGAATGGTTTTGGCGAGCGTTGGATCTGAACCTGATTGGAAGGTGACACTGGCTTCACCAACGGCAAGTGGAATAAGGCTGACCATATTGCCCGAGGTATCCACTTGAACAATGCTAGTGTCGCTTGAGGTCACAGTGAAGGTATCGGCAGTCACACCATCACTCTGCATGGCGGTGACATTAATATCCAACGATTCACCACCAGCTATTGCTGAATCCCAAGTTGGCTGTTTGTAATCGAGAACCAGTAATACCGGTTTTAATTCTGGATTACCAATCTTGATGTAATCGATTTCAAATGAGCGATTGTTAGTAAAAATACCGAACGGGCCTGATTGTGAAAAGTCTGTGTTAGTCGTTGGTAGTGACATCGTGCTGATCTTCTCACCATCTAAATACAAAGTGAGATCGTTACCTTCCATATCAAAGCGAACTTTGTACCAAGTGCCGTCATCAGTGCCATCTTTTGCTCCTAAGTAGATGGGCATTGAGGTTTGCGAAGGGCGTGAAATGGACGCCTGTTCACTGATCGCCATTTCTGCTTTGGTACTTGTTGGGGAGTTTTGAAGGTTTAATCCGCCTGCAATCCAACTGCCGGCTTCTTGATAGCGGCCAAAGAAATACAGTTGTTTATTGGCCGTGGTGCTGTTTTGTCTAGGTCGAATACGAGCTTCAATAAAGTAGTCATCATAGGGTAGGACTTTTTGAATCGACTTAGGTGAAGCTAATAGAATTTCGCCACCTTTTGAACCCGCGGTATAACGTAAATAACCCTCACCTTTGGGCACATCAAACACACCGTCTGGATCACCGCCATCCGTGGCTAATAATTGCCATTTAGTTAAATTATTTTGGTTGAAGTCATCACAAACGTATAGATCCGTCATGTCACGGCATACGGGTAGCATTTCTAATTTTTCGAAATAACATCCGGGTAAGGTAACAATGGCAGCGAGCGCTAAATATCTTTTCATTAATACATTCCGTCCATAGAGTGGTTATTATTTGGAATGTTATTTATAGAATTGATTTTTTATAAAATGAAAACGGCGTTTTGAAAAATTTGGCTGTAAGCGGTTTTTTGACTAAAATTTGTTCTAAGTTGATATGGATTTACATATAAATTTTAATTTACTCACAAAAAGCGCCAACCTGAGTCAGCGCTAATTGCTCGTGAGTTTCGTCTTTAGCTCCAGACTTCCTCTGCGATTTCAACTACATGCTTGAGCTTGTTCCATTGCTCTTGCTCAGAAAGTACATTGCCTTCTTCGGTAGAAGCAAAACCGCACTGTGGGCTTAGACGTAATTGGTCTAGTGGAAGATATTTTGCAGCGTCAGCGATGCGTTGCTTGATGAATTCTTTATCTTCAAGTCGTGGTGATTTTGACGTGATCACGCCGATAGCAACGAATAAATCTTTACGATTAACGTATTTCAACGGCTCAAAACCCCCAGATCGTTCATCATCAAATTCGAGAAATAAACCATCGACGTTTAGCTTGCCAAAAATGGTTTCGGCGGCAGCGTCATAACCGCCTGATCCAAAGTAGGTCGAACGGAAATTGCCACGGCAGATGTGCATGGTGATCAACAGGTCATCGGGTTTGTTTTTAATGGATTCATTAATTAGCTTAGTAAAAATCGTTAAAGTTTGCTCTGTTGTGTAGCCTAGCTTTTCAAGATCTTTTACACCATTTTCGGAGAAAAATAACGCCCAAGCTGTGTCATCAAGTTGTAGGTAACGACATCCCGCATTGTAAAAGGCTTGAATCGCATCTTGATACGCTTGAATAAGATCATTGAGGTAGGAATCTAAATTATCTTGATAGCAGGCGGCTTCATTTTTACCACGTAAGAACAACATGTTTGGGCTTGGAATGGTTTGTTTTGCTACATGCTTATCGTCTTTAATCAGAGATTTTAGAAATTTAAAGTCACTGAGGAAAGGGTGAGAATTGGAAAAGCTGATTTTATCAACCACTTTGACACTGTGCAGTTTTGGTTTAGTGCCCTTAAAGTTAAGTGGTACTTCTGGGGTAAAACCTTCAACGCCATTGAGACCTTCAAGAAAATCAAAATGCCACCAAGCACGAGAGTATTCGCCATCAGTGATCACTTTTAAGCCCGTTTCTTTTTGTTTTTCGACATGAAGACGAGTTTGATCGCGTTGAATATCGATGAGGTCTTGTTGAGAAAGTTCACCGTTTTGGTATTGCAGACGTGCTTTTTTCAGAGGTTCGCTGCGAAGTAAACTGCCAACTTGATCAGCATAAAAAGGTGTGGTGGTTGTGTTGATGATATAGCTTGATTTGTTGTCTTCCATGAATACTGCCTCGAATTGTGAAGATAAATAACCGTCTAGATGGCTAAATAATCTTCCCAATTAGTGACAAAAACAATAGTAATTACTTCATGCTGATTATGAATTAAATTCAAGTTGCTTTGTTTCTTTAACTTGTCTTGGCTTCTGAATCTGTTTTTGTTTCTTGAGCCTGTTTTTGCTTCTTGAAATAGTACAAGCCAATTAAAGCGGCAATTGCACTACTTAATGCGCCTAAGGCGAGTGACCAGCGCGGGCCATATTGGTCGGCAATCCAACCGACAATAGGTGCGCCAATTGGGGTACATCCCATAGCAATTGCCATACGGATTGCAATCACGCGGCCACGCATGCTGGGTTCAGTAGTCAGTTGAAGTAGGCTATTACTGGAAGTGTTAAAGGTTTGCACCGAGACACCAATTAATATCAAGGTTAAGCCGAATAGCCAATAAGTAGGGCTGATGGCTGAAATGGTGAATCCGACTGTCAGGACGACACAACCGAGCACCAATGAACGCATAGTGGGGCCTTCACCTTTGGCGGAGAATAATGCGCCAGCTACGGAGCCCACCGCCATTAACGTTGTGAGAAACCCAAAGTGTCCTACGCCCATATCAAATACTTTAACCGCCATGGTTGAGATGAAAATAGGGAAGTTAAGCGCAAAGGTTCCAATCATAAATAACATGAAGAAGATGGTGCGTAGATCTTCACGTTGCCATGAATATTTGAATCCTTTGAGCAGCGCTCCCGGTCCTTTGGCGCTGCGAGTGCTTGGATGTAATTGATGGAGCTTGAAATGAAACAGGGAAAAGATCACACCAATAAAAGATAAAGCATTGACGATAAATACCCAGCCAGTACCAATGCCTGCAATTAACAATGCCGCCAGAGAAGGGCCTATCATCCTTGCAGAATTAAATGAGGTTGAATTTAATGCAACCGCATTGGAGAGATCTTTATCACTCACTAATTCAGTCACAAAGGTTTGGCGAACAGGGGCATCAATTGCGGTGGTGCAGCCGAGAATAAAGGCAAAAATATACACATGCCACAGTTCAATATGGCCAGTTAACGTCAAAATGCCAAGCAACAAGGGTAAAAGCGCGAGTAAAGATTGAGTAACAATGAGAACTTTGCGTCGATCAAATTGGTCGGCAATATAGCCAGAAAAGGGCAGCAATAAAGCGTGAGGGCCAAATTGCAACGACATCACCACACCCACAGCGGTCGCGTTGTGTTGCGTCAATTCAGTCAAGACTAACCAATCTTGCGCGGTCCGTTGCATCCAAGTCCCGATATTTGAGACTAATGCGCCAATGGCCCATAAACGGTAGTTATAAAATTGCAGAGAGCGAAAAGTGGCTTTAATCGCAGAAGCCATATCAGACCTTATTTTAAAAAATGAGCGTGTGAATAATCGAGACAATCACAAAAGGGTCAATATGGTAACGCTTTGAGGGTGTTTACCCAAATTCCAAAAAGGTCTTAAAACGATCATCATTATGACTAAATGCAGAATATCGCCTAAAACATCACCTTGTTGTGAAGATTAACTGGTGTTCCCATAGCCATAAAAAATATCAAAATAGTATTTATACTCCGTGAAAATACAGTGCTAACATGTGTGACTCAAATCACGATTTTGTGCTCGAAACATTTGGGCAAATACACATTTTGGATTGGCTATGACAGAAAAAATATCGCGTCGTAAACAGTATTTACAAGTACTGGCGATGGGGTTCAGTGCGTTTATTTTTAATACCACAGAATTTGTTCCGGTCGGTATTTTAACTGATATCGGGAGCAGCTTTGATATTACTGCCGCTAAGGTGGGATGGATGCTCACGATTTACGCGTGGGTGGTGGCGTTGTTTTCACTTCCTCTCATGCTACTAACCCGCAAAGTGGAACGTAAAACCTTGCTGCTGTGCTTATTTGGCGTATTTTCAGCTAGCCATGTGTTATCGGTTTTCGCCTGGAATTTTCCAGTCTTAGTGATCAGTCGGATCGGGATTGCGTTTTCTCACGCGGTGTTTTGGTCAATCACCGCTGCGATCGCCATTCGTGTTGCGCCAGCAGGTAAAAAGACCTTTGCGCTGAGTGTGCTTGCCACTGGTACATCATTGGCTATGGTCCTTGGTGTGCCTGTTGGGCGCTTAATTGGTCAATGGTTTGGTTGGCGCGCTACTTTTGGTGTGATTGGTGTGATCGCGTTTACCATGATGATCATTCTTGCTCGCTTGTTGCCAACGTTACCTAGTGTGTCATCGGGCAGCTTGAAGAGTTTGTCTGCGGTCTTCAAAAAGCCAGTACTGCTTGGTTCCTATTTGTTTATCTTTCTGATTTTCACCGCGCATTACACAAGCTACAGCTACATTGAACCTTTCATGCATGAAGTGGGGCAGGCTAATAGTTACTTTACGACGTTTTTATTATTGTTGTTTGGTGGCGCAGGTATTGTTGGCAGTGTGATTTTTGGTTTCTGGGGTGAGAAACACAATACAAAATTACTGCTAGCAAGCGGTGTGCTATTGAGTATTTGTTTGTTGATGGTAAGTGCTGTGGCTTTATCTCAATGGGGAATTAGCAGCCTGATTTTTGTGTGGGGAGTTGTGATGATGTTGGTTCCGGTCACTATGCAGGTGAAAGTATTCAATATTGATAATGATGCGTTTGAAGTTATTATGTCGATGTATTCCGGCATTATTAACTTAGGTATTGGTGCGGGCGCATTGCTCGGCGGTAAAGTTATTATTCACTTAGGTTTGCCAAACATAGGCTACGTGGCAGCAGCGATTGGTGTGATGTCAATGCTGGTTCTCGCGACTTTATTGAAAAAGTACTCGATATTGCGTTAACGCTCTGATGCAAAGAACGCTTGGTTAGCAAACCCCATCAGGTGATGCACTTCGGTGGGGTTTATTCTATTTAGACGGTGCATTATTTTCTTGGGTTATCTTTCAGAACCTTTGCAGGGACACCACCGCAAACAGTATTCGAAGGCAGATCTTTCGTAACGACACTACCTGCGGCAATAATGCAATTGTCTCCAATGGTTACGCCTGGGCAAATCGTGGCGTTAGCACCAATCCAAACATCATCGCCAATGGTGATGGGGCGAGCATACTCTAGCCCGCTAGAGCGAACACTGGCTTCAAGCGGATGGTTGACGGTTGCAATCACTACCCCTGGAGCAATCAAACAGTTACGACCAATTTTGACTTCACCTGCATCCAAAATAGTACAACCGTGGTTGATATAGAGATTGTCTTTCGCCTTGATGTTGTATCCATAATCACAGTTAAAAGGTGATTCAAAATACAAACCATTGGATTCACCGACGATTGCTTTGGCGATGTCTTGTCGCTTTTGAATTTCAGTTGGACATGTCTGATTTAACTGAAAACACAATTTCTTGGTGCGGTCTCGCTCTTTAGCTAACTCGTCGTCAGATGGCAGAAATAATTCTCCTGCTAACATTTTTTGTTTTTCTGTTTTTTCGGTATGCATTTGGTCCTATTCCTATCTGAAGTTTTAAGAAGGGTATAACCTGCTCGTCAATACGGATTATAAATTGTCTGAATTCAGTGCTCTTTATTGTGAAATAAACTATAGTTAAGTTCTTAATTCTTATAGCCTTGCACTCTACAGGAAACTTCAATATGAAGCCGATTGATGAATCTTCGCGTCAATTTGTAAATAACATGGTCGAGTCCGCCATTCGTATCGGGTTAATTTTTATTTTGGTGTGGGGGACATTCCATATCATTAAACCTTTTATCTTGCCGGTGCTTTGGGGTGCGATTATTGCAGTTGCTTTAAACCCTTTAGTGAATATGCTCAGTGCCAGAATAAATGGCAAGCGAACGGTTGCTGCGACTATCGTGACTGTGCTGAGTATTCTATTACTGATTTCTCCATTTGCGATGATTTCCACATCTATTTACGATGGGTTGATATTCTTAACGGAAGTTGTGAAATCTGGCCAACTTGCCCATTGGGCGCCTAATCCTGCAATAAAGGAATGGCCTCTTGTTGGGCAGCATATTTTTGATGGTTTAACCTATTTATCGTTGCACATCAAAGATATGGTGGTTCAGTTCCTACCACAAATTAAAGTGGTGCTTAGCCATTTATTAGCCACCTTTGGTAGTGGGCTAGGTAGCTTGATTATGTTTATGTTGTCGCTGGTGATTGCTGGCGTATTCATGGCAGCCAGTGAACCTATTGAGAAAGTAGTGACTCAAGTGTTTGAACGCAGCGCGGGTGAACATGGTAGCCAGTGGGCGAATATGTTGTCGAATATTATTCGCAGTGTGCTCGTCGGTGTGATTGGTGTCGCCTTCATTCAAAGCTTAATTATTAGCGCGGCGTTATTTACTTTCCATATTCCGGCAGCCGGTTTGATCAGTTTGGCGGTCTTGGTGCTTTGTATCGCCCAGCTGCCCGCTATTTTGCCGCTATTGCCTTTGTTTGGTTATATGTACATGACCGCCGATACCACGTCATTCATCATCTTTACCGTGTGGGGATTACTAGCTGGTCTTGCCGATAACATCTTAAAACCGATCCTTATGGGCCGTGGCTCAGTGGTACCAATGCCAATCGTCGTGATTGGTTCATTAGGCGGTATGATGTTCGCGGGGATAATAGGCTTGTTCTTAGGCGCGGTTATCTTGTCACTGTGGTGGGGCGTTTTCACCGTGTGGCTAGGAGCTGAGCAAGTGGAGAAAGAAGAAAAAGTAAAATAAAATACGTCTATTAGCTACAAATGCAATCAGTTTTAAATTCAAGCAGCTCTCTATGAAACGGGGAGCTGCTTTTTTATGCAAATTGTGAGTAGTATTGAGAGTTAAGTAAGGTGTTGATTATATTGTGCGCACTTAAACGAAAATGTGCAGAAAAGGGCTTTTATTTTTCAAACGTTGTGGCATAGTAACTACCGTCTTCAACAGACAGCTTACCTATTAAGCGTGCGTCGTATAATGGCTATTACCTCAGCCTTCCAAGCTGATGATGCGGGTTCGATTCCCGCCGCACGCTCCAAATCTTATCTAGTTAAAATTCCTTGTAACGCATTGAAAAGTAACACTCTTTATTGAGTGATTTTGTGTGTCTACCGTTTAAATATTTCTATTCGAAATCTCACGGTGGCCATCTGGTGTCTACATTCAAATCTGAGTTAAAGGTGGGATGTTTACAATGGGTGTAATACTCGGAGAGCAATTTGACTGAGTTAGTTTTAGGGAAAATAAGCAATATGAATTTACTTAAATCGTCATAGACGAGATGCTAGCTATTGGAATAATAAAAGAGCACATATTGATATTGATTGAAATAATATGTGCTCATGATGCTTGCAGTTGAGTTTTATGCAGAAACTTTCATTCCCAGAATACCTAGCACGATTAAGCATAAGCTGATCATTTTGAGGGCGCTCATACTCTCATTAAATAAGTAGACGCTTAAAATGGCTGTACCTACAGCGCCAATTCCTACCCAAATACCGTAAGCAATACTGAGCGGTAATGTACGCAATGACGAGCCTAAGAGGAAGAAGCTTACTATTAAGCAGCAGACCGTAATAATGGAAGGAAGGGGTTTAGTAAAGCCTTCTGTGTATTTGAGCCCAACAGCCCAAGCGACTTCACTGATACCCGCAAGAAGCAAAATTATCCACGCCATGGTTATACCTCATTCATGGTTGAATGGGGTCGTCCCCGAAGAAAACTGAGAGGTGAGGTCGTCCACACGTCGATTGGCATTAATTTTAGCAAGTGCTATTTGGTGGTTCAATCAGATAGTCTTAATTAGAGGTATTTGTATAATATGATAATTGTTAGCAATTGTGTTTCTGTGCTGGAGTTTTCAACTTCATTTTTACTTCTTATTATTGCTCATGTCTCACTAACCACTTTTAAATGTCGGTTTGTGGTGCTTTTATCCTTTGCTGGAGAAGTTGTCAGATTGGGTGGGTAGAGTGCTTTGGTCTCCGTGGCAATTTCTCGCGAGTTTGTTGTCTCCGGTATTGAGTGTGGTCTACCTTCTCTATTTAATGTGTCGATAATACTCTGTTTTGTGCTCTCACTTAGGGTATAAAATGGAAGAAATTCGGATAAAATTTAGATAAAATACAAAAATATAACTAACATTTGATGCATAAAATACAGTTTGGGTGCATTGTTAAACCTAAAATCATTCATCGTGCATGAAGGGAAGATAAAATGAAAAAATTATATTTGGCTTTAGCAGTTGCCGGTTTGTTGGCTGGATGTTCTTCAAATGATGATCAAGCTCCGGTTAATACCACGCCGGTTCCTGCGATGGGAAAAGTGGCTGATGGTGCATTCACGCGTTTTGCATTAAACAACAACACGAGCGGTGCTTGGATTGTTCATGAAAATGCCGAGCTTGGTCAAGGTAAGGTTGAAGCCACTACTCTGACAGCTTCTGGCGATGCAGGTGCGATTCGTTTGTATTACCCTTCAGTTGGTCCTAGCTCTGTCCTACCGATGATGGGTCCAGGTGTTAGCCAAATCATTCCAAATATTGAACCAGATGCCGATTATGTTTTAACGGTTTATTACCGTGATGAAAAGGGTGAAGAATCACCAAACATATTAGAACTGGGCGTGAAAGATATGGGTGTCGGCTCGCTAAATGGTAATGTGATTCGAGTAAAAGAATTTACCAATGAAGACATTGATTCAGATGGTGATGATACGAATGGCTTCCGTAAAGTGACCATGGCATTTAACTCAGGAAGTAACACGACATTAGAAGTGTACGCACTGACGCACCTTGCCAATACAGATAATCTTGACAGTAACAATGATATTGGACTCCAAACCGAAGTCTTTTTAGATGATATTTATCTGACTCTGGATGACTGATAATACATTCAATTAAGTGAAAACCCACGAATTAGTTTCGTGGGTTTTTTGTTGGTATTTACGTAAATGCCGTATATTGGTCCACTATCAGCCGATTGGTAGAGGCAGGGCTTTAAACTCAAACCCACTTATGCGTGATCTTGCCTTGGAATCCAGTCACTTCAAGTTTAGATAGTGCTTCCAATTGAGAAAGTGAGTCTACGTGTGTCGCAATGGTGGCTATATTGAAGTTATTCGCTGCGCGCGTAATGGATGAAACAAAGCCTTGTTTTTGTGGATGATTTAATTGGCTCGTATATGCAAAATCCAATTTTATGTATGCAGGCTGCAATTGATGTAAAAAATCTACCGAATGGAAACTATGACCAAAATTGTCGATGCCATAACGGAAGCCACAGCGTTCAATCACGTGTATTACCTTACTAACATCATCAATATTTTTAATAAAACTCACTTCTTGTAGTTCAAGTAACACCAACTGATTCAGTTTTTTGTGGGTGATGGTGACTTGTTCAAGGTAATTATTGAATTGTTCATTTCGGACACTATAACGAGTGATATTCACGGCTAATGGCGTTTGAGCTGGATTTTGACGAATATGTTCCTTCACCAATTTCAATACGTGAATGTCAAAAAGTGTGGCAATGTCACTGTCGTTTAATGCAGTAATGAAGCGGTTTACCGTGTAAACGACATGATTAACTTCAAAATATGGAAACACTTCATAGTGGATCACTTGGTTGTCTTGATTGATGGCCGGTTGGAGTTCAAGTTTAATTAAATCCGATTCAATGGCGTGTTTCACAAGGTTTTGCCATTCCATTCGTCCTTTGATGTATTGAGGAAGAATAGCTTCTTGATTAAATAAGAAAATCTTCTCGTTAGATTGACGAGCTTGACTTAATGCATTGTCTAATTGCGTAAAAACGGTTGTGATATCGGGTTGGTTGCTAACCACTAGCATACCGACAGCCCCATACTCGATTTCTGAAACTTGCTCAAAAACCTCATTTACAACGGAAAGCGCTTGCTGAGACACATGATGCATATTATCTATTCGACTATGAGGAATTAAGATAATAAATTCAGAAAGGCTGAATCTGGCAAGTGTATCTTTCGCATCAATCAATTTTTCTAACTGTCTAGCTATGGTGTTGGCCATTTCATCGGCTTTCTGGAATTCTTTGTTTTGGTAGGCTGCTTCAATCACATCCACTTGTAATAGGCAAAGTCCACAGTGGTTGCCATTTTGGTTATTTATCCATGGTTCAAGCTGGGTAACGAAAAAATTACGATTATAAAGATTTGAAACAGGGTCGCGAAAAGCACGCATATGAAGTTGTTTTAATTCATTAACAGATTGAACGTAATACGCTTCGACATGCTTAGCCATACAGTTAATGGCTTCAACAACATCGGATAATTCCCGTGTATTAACAGATGGGATAGGGTCTCCAAATTGGTTAAGACTGATTTCATTCGCTCTCTTTTGAATACTTTTAAGCGGTGCAAGTAATAGATTGAGTACAAAGTGTAGTGAAGCGGCTGCGATCAATAGCAAAATGACAAAAGCAGTAAACAGCCTAGTGCTCATTGCCCATAATTGAGTATAAGCCGAATGAGAATTACTGGTTACTTTGAGTTCGGCAACTTGAAGCCATCCATTTTGCAATATACGAGACTCGCTCAGTGTTTCAAATGGTGCAAGTGCTCTGAACCATGCGGGAGCAGGGGATGTTTCGATGGCATCTTGCTTATTAATCTGCAGGGTATTGTCGTACATAGTGAGTGATATAGAGCCATAAAATCCACTGTCGAATGCGGCATTTATGACAGATTCAATACCAACTTTATCCTTTTTATCTATGTAGGGTGTAAGGGCAATATTAAGCGCACTGATGGTGTTGGTGAGCTCGATTTTTTGTTGAGATGCCAAGTAAAGGTGGCTGTAATGAAGTACCAAGCCAAATACAGAAGCTATGATCACTAAAAACGTTGTAGATAGCCACAGTTGTAATTTTTTATGTAAGCTCATAATCGTTATTGATCCAGGTTGATAATAGGGTGACGCAAATCTTGTTTTCTTCGTTGGCGCAAGTTTTGCCATAAGCTCAGTTTGGATGAGTTGCCTGCCAGTACGGTCTGGCCACCCGCAGATTTATCTTGTATCACCCATAAGTTGGTCGCGTTAAAACTATAGACGGGAACGAGGTCAGATCTTTGATTAGCCGGTTTTATTTCACTTTCGATGTTGTCTAAAATTAATGGCATGGAGCTTGGTGTCTCATAGTAGGCGACAACCATGTGAAACTGATTAAGCCTTAATGATTTGACGTAGATTAATCGCAGTTTTTGATCATTAATGCCAAGTTTTCTCAGTGAGGTATATTTTGCGATACTGAAATCTTCACAATCACCTCCTCCCACATTCAAAAACTCTAAAGGCGATGCCCAATAATCTTTTAGTCCCCAAAGTTTTATATCATCGATAAAAACGAGCTGATTAAAGAAATTATTGACGTTGTTTAATTGAGAAGAAAGCGGCTGCTGTTGCAGGGAATGAGTCAACTCTAGCCAGGCTTTCACGCGTAAACTTGCCTGTTGACCAAAGTTGCTTTGACTAAAAGAAACGGTTTTTTGTTCATCGTCAGTGAGAGTAGAAGCCCTCACTGACGCCATAAAGACAACAAAAAGTAGGAAACCGGTGAACGAAAAGAGTAAGCGTGAAAGTCCCTTAGTCTTTTCTTTGGTCATAGATAGTCCAGCTCTCTAATACACTGCTATCCATTCCAACAACAGAGGCGGTCACACGACGGCTGAGCGTCATCATTTCTTCTTTACTATCCGCTTCTACCGGGTCACTGTCGCCATAACCAATTGTTTCAATGCGATCTGGGCTTACGCCCGCAGCAACTAGGGCTTTATAAACATTATCAGCACGGTGGATAGAAAGGTATTTGTTATGCTCAGCTGGGCCAACGGGACTTGCGTAACCATTTAGCACGATGTGAGTTTGGGGATATTTCTCCAAAAAGCTGCTCATATTCTTGATGTGTTTATCATAAGCCGCTGGAATCTCAGTGGAATCATTAGCGAACAGAATATGAAGTTTATTTTCTTCTTCCGAATAAATCACACTTGGACAGCCATCATTATCGATAACGGCATTCTTGCGTGTGTTCGCACATAAATCACGAGCATTAATAACGCCATCACCATCGGAATCACTTAAGTCTCTTGAATGATAAGCTGTTGGTGGTTGTTCCGCTTCCAAATTAGAACATGCTGCCAGGCCTAATGCCAAAAAAGAAAATACTAGCGCTTTCAATTTCATAAAATTCCCTTATTTAGACGACTTAGCCCATTCATCTGGAATGGCAACACGTAATTCATTGAGTAAAAGGCCCGTGGAGTTGAGTAAGCGATATTCTGCGATTAAACCTGAATAATGCGCAGCTAAATAAGCTTTACGTGATTCGAATAATTCATTTTCGGTGTTAAGCAAGTCAAGCAAAGTTCGTTTGCCAATTTTGTATTGTTTTTCATAAGCAATAATGGTTTTGGCTGAAGCATCAACGTGTTGCTCTAAGAACTTCTCTTGCGAATCAGCCAGTTGTTTGGCGCTCCAAGACAAACGAGTGCTTTCTTCTAACAGTCGATAAGCATTATCCCGTACATTTTTGGCCTTATTCACTTGGTGTGCAGCCGAGCGGGATTTTGCAGCATCACTACCACCGTTATAGAGGTTGTAGTTCATTTTTAACATGACAGATAACTCGTCAGTATCACCTTCGGAGCCATCAAGTTCGTCACCGTATTTTTGTGAGCCTTCAATGGTAAAGGTAGGAAGTAACGTACCTTTCGTTTGTTCATATTGATATTGTGCGGCTTGTACGTCATGGTAGGCCAAATACATCGTTGGGTTGTTCGCTTTGGCTTTCTCGAGCGCATCATTGAGTGAAGTGGCGATGTAGGTTTTATCGACTTTCGGTTTTTTCAAATCTTTAGGATAAGCACCGACAATTTTGACAAATGCGGTGACCTTATCGTTTAAGTTACTCTGAGCCGAGAGTAGGTTAGTGTTAGCTTGTGCGACACGACCTTCAACTTGGATAAGATCAGCCGTGGAACTTAAACCCGAATCCGTGCGCTTTTTAATGTCTCTGTATATGCGCATATGAACATCATGGTTTGCTTGAGACAGTGTCACCACTTCTTGAGCTTGAATGACATCGATGTAGGCTTCAACGGTTGATAACGCCATATCTTGAGCATCTGCAAGAAGTTGATAACGCTCAGACTCTGCTTCTGATTTGGTCCGTTGCATATCGTTGTAGGTGCTTGAACCATCCCACAATAACTGGCGAATACTGATTTGTGCATATCGAGGGTTAAATTCCCCTTGAGTACCTTCACTGTTATCGTAATTTTCGTATCCCACGCCCGCTTCTAAATCGACAGAAGGTAAATATTTACCAGAAGAGGCTCGGCTGGTCTCTTTCTGGCTCATGAATTCGTTGTATGTGGACTGAATGTTAGGGTTGGTGGCTAAAGCGGTGGCAATCGCTTGTTCTAGCGATTGAGCATAAGCTGGCAGTGCTATCAGTTGGCAGCCAATAAGTACGGCTAATTTATTGATCTTAGGAGCTTTTATCATTGTCATCCTCTAAATGCTACCCGCAAGCGATAAGGAAAGTGAGATACATGAGGCTGAATTGCAAGGAGAAACTACTTAAAAGAGACAAGTATGGTCCAGCAACTTATGCATGCCTTATATAAAACTAGTGCCAAAATTTAAACGCACAGCATGTTCTTATCCTAACAGCAGATCTGAAGCCATGCGAATGAATTTATTGTATTTATTTTAAATTGGTTTTGTTTGAATCGCTACTTTTTGATGTGAAGATTCAGCATTTTGTGACAGTTTTTGTGTCTCTGGTGCTGTTTTTACCAAGTCTGCCTTAGATACGTCCGATTGCACTGGGTTTGTATCCTTTCCGTCTTTACTTGACAGCGTTGAAATTTGAACTGCTTTGATTCCTGGTTCAGCTGAATTTTCTTCAATTTGTTGAGGCTTTTTATTGGTTACCTTTTTTTGATTCTTACCAGAGCGTAGCGCTTGTAATACCTTATCTCTAGGACCATCAGCAATGATTTGACCTTGCTCCATCACGATTAAGCGGTCAACCAGATCAAGCATGCCAGTCTTATGAGTAATAAGAATTAAGGTCTCATCGTTACTAAAGTTACGTAACTGACGTTTAATAAACATTTCAGTTCGATTGTCCATGCTGCTGGTAGGCTCATCCATGATCATTACTGGCGGTTTACCTAATAAAGCGCGCGCTATGGCAATCGCTTGGCGCTGGCCCCCCGATAAGGCACTACCACCTTCACCGACTTGCTTTTCAAGTCCTGCTGGATCTTTTTGAGTAAAGCTAGTCACGCCAGCGCGTTCAGCTGCCAACATGATGTCTTTATCACTCGCAAGAGGGCGGCCCAATGCGATATTGTCACGAATCGAACCGTAGAACAAAGTGATGTCTTGAGGCACACAGCCTAAGTTTCGACGAATATCAATTTGGTGAAGCTGTTTGATATCGGTGTCATCAATAAGAACCGTACCCGATGTAGGTTGGTAAAGGCCCATGAGGATACGCTCTAATGTGGTTTTACCTGAACCAATACGCCCAATAATACCGACGCGTTCACCCGGATTAATGGTCAAATTAATATTTTTTAAAGACGGAGTTGATGCATTTGGATAAGTGAAACTCACGTTATCAAATTGGATCTTACCTTTGATGATAGGGCGGTGGATATAACGTTTACCTTCTTCTTGTTCAGTTGGCATTGCCATCAATTTTTCAATGATGCCCATGGCCGATTTTGCTTGGTTGTAGCGGGTAGACAGCATTGCAACTTGGATCATAGGACCAACAGCACGACCACTTAACATGGTGGCTGCAATTAAGCCACCCATAGTTAAATCGCCATTGCCGATAAGGTAAACACCGACGACAATCATGGCAACATTAAGGAATTGCTGAACAAAACCAGCCGCATTTTGAAGAGAATCGGTTAAACGGCGTGACTTGAGGCTCCAGTTTGCCATGTGTGCGACGGCTTCTTCCCAACGATATTGATATTGGCTTTCAGCACCGAACATTTTCAGAGTTTCAAGGCCGGCTAGGCTTTCGACTAAGTTTGAGTTCTTCTGTGATGCTAAACGTGAGCCTTCTTCAATGGTACGACGAAGGGGCTTTTGTACCATGAAGCTGTAACCAATTAAGATCAGAACACCGATTAAAGGTACGATCGCAAGTGGACCTGCGATGATGAAAATAACCAGCAAAAATAATAAGGCAAAAGGCAAATCAATGATCGTCGTGATACTGGCGGATGTGAAAAAATCACGAATTGATTCAAACTCTTGCATGTGTTTGGCAAATGCACCAACCGAAGGTGGCTTAGATTCTAAACGAATGCCCATCACATGGCTGAAGATTTTCGATGAAATCAAAATGTCCGATTTTTTGCCAGCAACATCAAGGAAATAGCTACGCATCATCTTCAAAATAAAGTCGAAAATAAAGATGATAAACACACCTACGGCTAAAACCCATAGTGAGTCATAAGCGAGGTTGGGAACAATTTTATCGTAGACCAAGCGCGAGAAGAGCGGGGCACCGATAGCAAAAATATTGATCAGAATTGATGCGATAAACACGTCGCGATAAATTTTACGCGATTGCCACATCGTACTCCAGAACCAGTGACCATCACGATTTTTAAGCATTTCAGGAGAGCGTTCATCGTAACGGAAGCTCTTTTTGACCAAGAACATTTGGCCTGTGTATTGCTTGTTCAGCTCATCTAGATGAATCCATTCCGGTGTACTATCTTCATTCTGAGATAAAATGACTTCCGCTTCATTTTTGTCATAGTCAACAGACAAAATTACGCAAGTATCATTGTTTTTCAGTAAAGCCACCACAGGCAATAGTAGTGGCGGCAAGTCTTTTAATGGTAATGCTTCTAGTTTGGCATTCAAACCTGCTGTTGCCGAGGCGCGGGGAAATAGGTGCGGTGTCAATAAACCATCTTTAAGTGGTAACCCCGCCGTTAAAGCGCCCGGAGAGTTTGATTGCCCATAATAACGACTAATGTAAGCAAGCGAATTTAGTAGTGGATCTTTAATCGTATTCATTATGCCTGACCTTCATTGACATTATTAATTTGCTCAGTAACAAAGCCTTGGAAGCCGCCAAGTTCGAGCTCGATCAGTTTATTCTTTTGTTCCATGGTTTCGACACGTGTCGCAATCGTGGTGATATTTAAGTTGGCTGCCGTTCGGGCAATTGAAAAAACCACATCGGCCTTTTCGTTTTCGTCAATTTGCGAGGTGTACGCAAAATCCAACTTAACATAAGCTGGGCGGTAAGCATTGAGATAGCCAATAGAACCGAAGTTATGACCAAAGTTATCAATACCAAATTGGTAATTTTGTGCAGAGATAATGTTGCATAACAGTTTTGTGTTATCGGGTTGTTTAATGAAACAGATCTCTGGGATTTCAAACAATATTTTGCTTGCGCACTCTGGATGAGTCTCCATTTGTTGACCTAGCCAACGCATAAAGCCAGTATCATTGACGCTGCTTTGAGTTAAGTTAACCGCGATAGGGTATTGGGGATTGTATTTTTTGATTTGCTCAAATACTTGCTCAATAATGTGCATATCGAATTTTTGCCCTTTATCTAGGCTTTCTAGTGCATTCAAGAATTTGCCAGCAGAGTAACGAGTGTCACCTTTTTGAATGGCAGCAAACACTTCTTGGTGCATCATTTGGTTATTGCGATCGATAGCTTTTTGATAGCTGAAGGTAAATTGTCTATTCGCAATGGCTTCATCGACTACCGTTTTCCATTGCTGCTTACCAAAACTTGGCTGGCCTTCATTACCTTGTGCAGGGACAAAGTACATAGTCTCCGTACGGTTGGCAAGAGCTTGAACTAAACCATTGTCGGCACGAGTTAGAAGGGCAGAAATACTGTCGTTTTCTTGTTTCATGACTAGAGCGACAGCGGCTTGTAGTGGGGCGATGCCTAATGGATCGTTTTGTAACGTTGTTGCTATTGTGAGCATTGAACGTCCAATTTCCATCATATCTTCGTCGGAAGTATTAGGAGCAAGAAGCATAAACTCAGAGCGATTAAGGCGCGCAATGTTAAATTCATCTGATGAGATTTCCATTAACATAGTTGCAAATGAACGAGTTAATTCGTCGCCTTCTTCATAACCTTGCTTTTCATACACATCTTCCAGTAAATCCACATGCAGTAACGCAATACCCCCGGACGAAGAACCGTTAATCCAAGGTTTTAGCTGAGTCATGATGTAATTGCGGTTTGCAAGACCGGATATTGGATCTTGATATGCACGTACACGCAGTTTGTTTGCTTCTTCCGATTGCTGTTCGAAGTGAGCGCGTAGCTGAGTTGTCATTTGGTTAAATGCCAAGACCACGTCTGTTATCTCTTGATATTTAGGAATTTCAAGCACTTCATCGAACTGGTTATTCGCTAAGTTTTGAGCGCTTTTGCGTACTAACTCTAAAGGGTGAAGTATTTTACGGAAAATGAGAGAAAGAGCAGCAATAAGTAGGACACCACAGAACAACAAAGATAATGCAATAGATCTCGTGCTTTGCCATAGCTTTTCGTTAGCATAGCTTGGGTAGTTCACGACTTTTAAGTTAGCTAATGGTTGCCAATTTGAACTGATTTGAACCGTTTTCTGTGCGGACTCTATATTCGCAAGTGCAATAAACCATGTTGGGGCAAGCGTTGGGCTATTATCGAAACTAATTTCAATGCTCTCACTGCTTAAAATTGATGTGAGTCGAGCACTCGTGAATTTATTCTTGCCAAACAAATCTTTAATCAGTGACTGCGCACCTTTGATGTCGCCCTCTTTTAGATAAGGCTTTAGTGCGTAAGTTGCCGCATCGACAGAGCTATTAAACTCTACGGTTTGTTGCTCAATTAGGTCAATGCGGTTTGTATGGAATTCTATAGCAAATAAAACTATAGAGATGGCGATAAAAATCCCCATACTCCAAGTTAATAGCTGTTTATACAATGTCATATCGATTCTCGTTATATCTCAATATTCTTGTTGTCTGGCTGAAAGCAAGGGGAGGGGCCTAGGGCATCTATCTCTGTTAACCTCTGTTCAACCTTAAAATATTCGCGTTTATTGTTCTCTAAGTGCCGAATTCGTGGCTTTTAGTACCGGCTTTAATAGATAGCTCATTACCGTTCGCTTACCTGTGATGATGTCTGCTGACGCCGTCATTCCCGGAATAATCGGCAGCAAAGTGCCATCAGGCCCTTTCAGGTGGCTTTCATCGGTACGTATTTTGACTTGATAGAAGCTATTACCTTCGTCATCTTGGATCGTATCGGCACTGATGGTTTCCACTGTGCCTTCGAGTCCGCCATAGGATGAGAAGTTATAGGCTGTAAATTTGATCAGAGCAGGTAACCCTGGATGTAAAAAGCCGATGTCTTGTGGGGCAATCTTAGCTTCAACCAGTAACGTATCTTCAGTCGGGACGATTTCAATCAGATCCATGCCTGGTTGAATAACCCCGCCAATGGTATTGATGTAGATTTTTTGAATCGTGCCGTTCACTGGGGAAGTCACTACCGTGCGGTTAACTTTATCTTGTAAACCAATTTGAGATTCACTTTGGCTAGATAATTGAGCGCTTATTTTATTTAACTCATTTTGATTATCGCTGCGGTATTTCAATGCAATATCTAAATATTTAAAGATAGCTTCATCGACAGCCGCTTCGGCAACCGGAATTTGCATTTTGGTTGACGTTAAGTCTCTTCGTGTATCAATTAATTGACGACGAAGTTTAAGAATTTCGATTTCCGGCACCACGCCGTCTTTCGCTAGTGGTGCTGTCATTTGATATTCGTGATTCGCGACATTATAGCTACTTTGTAAATTACTATAACGAGAACGATTCTCGTCTAACTCACGTTGCTTTTGAGTGACCTGCTGTTTAGCCACTAATAATTGGTTTTCTAAATTTGAAATGTTTCCGTGATATTCGTTTAATTGACGAGCAACAAGACGAGGTTTTTCTTGTTTAAACTTCTCATCAAATTCAGGTTGTAGAGCTTCATTGATAACAACACTATTTTCCCAATCTGTAGATCGTTTAGCTTTAGACTTATCAATGTTCACTGTATCAAGCTGCGTTCTTAAACGAAGTTGAGCGGCTTGCATATTAGCAATATCAGATGCTTTTCCTTGATAGTCAGAACGAGCTTGAGTGTCATCGATTAAAAGAAGTTTTTGGCCTTTCTTAACGGGCTGACCCTCACGGACAAGTACTTGTTTAACGATACCACCTTCAAGGTTTTGAACCACTTGCATTTGTGAAGAAGGGATAACTGTACCTGAACCACTGGTGACTTTATCGAGTTCAGTCAGCGATGCCCAAATTATAGCAATAATGAAAAATGCCACGATTGCCCACAACATGATCCGTGTTGTGTAGGTGGTATTGAGCATCAATGCTGATGATTTGTCATCGACAAAATCAAGTTGTTCAGAGGTGAGTTTATTTTTCATGGGTCTACCAAGAGCGAACATGAGTTGTTAGCTATTTATATAAAATAAGTAAAAATAATTAAGCAATTAATCGGTCTGTATTATGGTTTTTATTTAACCATTTATGTTGCATATTTATTATCAATAAGTGATGCGGATTATATAATATAATCTTTTGTGGTTACATAAATAAATTTCATGTAATCAGATGATGGTTGTATATCCTTTTAAACCTTTTCTTACTTATTATGTAATTTATTTCTTATTTTTATTAATGCACATCTAGATATTCAATGGAGCTATGTTGGTGGGATATTAATTGAACGTTTTATTTTCGAGTGGTATTATTTTAAATCCATTTAATTTTTCTTGTGACAGAATTGCTATCATTTCTTTAACATTTTAATTAATTGGGTTGGCTAAGAAACCTACAGCTTTGTTTGAGTTTAATAATTATAAAAATGTTAATTCTTAAATTTCAATTAACAAAATTTTGAATTAACTATTTACTAAAAGATTGAGTTACCTATGGAAAATAATATTCCTTCTTCAAATACTACTCACGTAAGCGTGGAAAGTGGTTCAGTTTTTGTCATTAAAGCGGGTCAAGGCGCTGTTTTAATTACTGGGAATTATCAGCTTAAACCCGATGAAGTTCTTTTAGTGACGCCTGGCGCTAATGCGACGGTTTCGGGCCAGGGTCAACAACTCCATATTCAGGATACTCAATCAACGGTTTCAATCGTACCTAATGTCACTGGGCCGATAGCGACAGTGATTGGGCCAGAAGTTCAAATCAATCCAGTCAATGCCGCCAATGCGAATTTTTCTGAGTCCGATATCGCGGATATTCAACGCTCTGTTGTTAATCAACAAGATCCTACGCTCGATATTGCCAACCCTGGGCATCCAGTTTCTGATGACACTCAATCTGGTCAACATAGTGACATTGCCACAATTCAACACAGCATTTTAGCCGGACAAGATCCGAGTAAAGTGACCGAAGCGCCAGCCGCGGGTGAGACGGCAGGTCCAACCGCGAATAATTCTTTTGTCACGGTGGAATATGATCATGATGCTGTCTTAACGGAAGCAGGATTCACAACTTATGGCTTTGAACGTGATTATCACCATGAAGATGATGAACGTGCATTAGTGCTAGCAAAGGGTGGCGAATCATTAAATGTCGATGTGACGGAAGGTGACTTAGACAGCGGAGTGGGTTACCCAACACAAAGTACTTCTTCTGTTGTGGTAGCAAAAGGTACTTATGCACTGGATCCTGATTCTTTTTATATTCCACAAGACAGTGTCGATCCCTTATTAGACGAGTTAAATTCAGAAATCACCTCAGGTGGCGAACCTGTCCAATTTAGTTATGACCCTGAAACGAATACGTTTGTTGGGATGCAAGATGGTGAACAAGTCATGTCGATTGATGTGGACTTTACCGCGCTTCCTAATGGCGATATGACAGTTACGGTGACGACAACCATTAATCAACCCGTCGATCATATTTCTGGTGACAATAGTGGCATGGTTACCGATATGGGGGATGACATTCATATCGATTTCCCTATATCTGGATCTGATATTGGTGGTAATGAAATTAAAGAGCCGATTGATATTGGTGTGGATATTCATGATGGTGCTAATGAAGAATTTGGCACGGATCCAGGTGTTACTGTTAATGAAAGCGATGACCTAGATACGGTTGTGGATGGGCAAGTTCCACTCGATTTAGGTAGTGATGAAATTGCCACCATTGTTTTTGATCCCAATCAGCCAAGTTTAGATGGACTGACCAGCAATGGTGAGCCAACGGATTATACCGTCGATGGAAACACATTAACGGTAACTGATGTAAATGGAGAGCCAGTTTTAACGGTCATTGTACAAACTGATGGTTCTTATACCGTTGAAGTAACAGGTCCGCTTGATCAAGACGCCTATGATATTACTAACCTAGATTTAGGTATTACCGCGACAGATGATGATGGTGACCAAGCGAGCGGTAGCATTATTATCAATATTGAAGATGGTACTAATGCCGATGATGTGAGTGACGCTGTCACTATCACCGAGGGTGATTTAGAAAACCCAGCCGAAGGTAATGGCTACCCTGTGCACGGCTCAAGTTCAGTCACAGTTGCCTCTCCGGATGACAACATTGACCCAACGACTTTGCGTTTGAGTGATGAGGGCAAAGCGCAGCTACTGACTGAGATGTCCGACATCACCACGCACAATGGTGAGCCGGTTGAATTTGCATACAGTGTGGATGACAACGGTGTAGTCACCATCACGGGGGTTGACGGTAATGGTCAACCGGTGCTCGACATCACCATGACCCCAACCATGAATGAAAACGGTGATGTCACCGTTGTGACGGACGTGAACCAATACCAGCCATTGGATGACATCAATGGTGAAGGC
This sequence comes from Vibrio gangliei, assembly GCF_026001925.1. Lineage (NCBI taxonomy): Bacteria > Pseudomonadati > Pseudomonadota > Gammaproteobacteria > Vibrionales > Vibrionaceae > Vibrio > Vibrio gangliei. Next base: position 302,056 of record NZ_AP021870.1, read on the forward strand.
GATAGCAACGGCTTAATCACCAACAATGGCGATGTCATTTCCGTTGAATTGCCGCTTTTGATTGATGACACCGATGGTGACACCTCTAGCGTCAATATCACCGTGAATTTCGAAGATGGCCAAGATCCAAGTTTTGGTGATGATACCGGCGTTAACATCACGGAAAGCGACGACACTCAAACCGCGACAGGCTCTATCGATTTTGATCAGGGCAGTGATGCGGTAGACCAAATTGTGTTTGATGCTAGCCAGCCATCACTCGATGGCATCACCAGTAATGGTGAGGCGACCAGCTACAGCGTGGACGGCAATACGTTAAGTATGGTGGACGCTGACGGTGATCCTGTGATGGATGTGACCATCGATGCGGATGGCAACTATGAAGTGACGCAATACCAGCCAATCGATCAAAATGATGGCGATGTCACCAATATTGAACTGAATGTCTCGGGTACGGATGCCGATGGCGACACCGCCAACGGTACGATCCACATCAACATCACCGATGGTGAAAACGCCGCGGATGTAACGGATGACGTGACCATCACCGAAGGCGATTTAGAAAACCCAGCCGAAGGCAATGGCTACCCTGTGCACGGCTCAAGTTCAGTCACGGTTGCTTCTCCGGATGACAACATTGACCCAAGTACTTTGCGTTTGAGTGATGAGGGCAAAGCGCAGCTACTGACTGAGATGTCCGAAATCACCACGCACAATGGGGAACCCGTTACTTTTAGTATGGTTCCGGGTGAAGATGGTGTTGTAAAGATCACCGGTGTTGACGGTAATGGTAAACCGGTGCTCGACATCACCATGACCCCAACCATGAATGAAAACGGTGATGTCACCGTTGTGACGGACGTGAACCAATATCAGCCATTGGACGACATCAATGGTGAAGGCGATAGCAACGGCTTAATCACCAACAATGGCGATGTCATTTCCGTTGAATTGCCGCTTTTGATTGATGACACCGATGGTGACACCTCTAGCGTCAATATCACCGTGAACTTCGAAGACGGCCAAGATCCAAGTTTTGGTGATGATACCGGCGTTAACATCACGGAAAGCGACGACACTCAAACCGCGACAGGCTCTATCGATTTTGATCAGGGCAGTGATGCGGTAGACCAAATTGTGTTTGATGCTAGCCAGCCATCACTCGATGGCATCACCACTAATGGTGAGGCGACCAGTTACAGCGTGGACGGCAATACGTTAAGTATGGTGGACGCTGACGGTGATCCTGTGATGGATGTGACCATCGATGCGGATGGTAACTATGAAGTGACGCAATACCAGCCAATCGATCAAAATGATGGCGATGTCACCAATATTGAACTGAATGTCTCGGGTACGGATGCCGATGGCGACACCGCCAACGGTACGATCCACATCAACATCACCGATGGTGAAAACGCCGCGGATGTAACGGATGACGTGACCATCACCGAAGGCGATTTAGAAAACCCAGCCGAAGGCAATGGCTACCCTGTGCACGGCTCAAGTTCAGTCACGGTTGCTTCTCCGGATGACAACATTGACCCAAGTACTTTGCGTTTGAGTGATGAAGGCAAAGCGCAGCTGCTGACTGAGATGTCCGACATCACCACCCATAATGGCGAGCCGGTTGAATTTGCATACAGTGTGGATGACAAGGGTGTAGTCACCATCACGGGGGTTGACGATAATGGTAAACCGGTGCTCGACATCACCATGACCCCAACCATGAATGAAAACGGTGATGTCACCGTTGTGACGGACGTGAACCAATATCAGCCATTGGACGACATCAATGGTGAAGGCGATAGCAACGGCTTAATCACCAACAATGGCGATGTCATTTCCGTTGAATTGCCGCTTTTGATTGATGACACCGATGGTGACACCTCTAGCGTCAATATCACCGTGAACTTCGAAGATGGCCAAGATCCAAGTTTTGGTGATGATACTGGTGCTACGCTCACTGAAAGTGATGGCACTGAGACGGCAACTGGCTCTATCGATTTTGATAATGGCAGTGATGCGGTAGATCAAATCGTGTTCGATTCAAACCAACCATCGCTTGAAGGTATTACGACCAATGGTGAAGCAACGCACATCGATTTAGATTCATTGGCGGCAGATCCAAGCAAGCTAGTGTTGGTTGATTCAGCAGGAGAGCCGGTCATGGACGTCACCATCGATGCCGACGGCAACTACGTGGTGAATCAATACCAGCCAATCGATCAAGACGAGAGCGGCACAACTAACATCGAACTGAACGTATCGGGCACGGATGCCGATGGCGACACCGCTAACGGTACGATTCATATCAACATAGAAGATGCTGAAGCCAATGATACCTCTGATATCGTCGATATTACCGAGGGTGACTTAGAAGACGGTTCTGGCTACCCAGTAAGCGGCACTGACAGTGTATTAGTCGATTCTTCAAGTGATGATTTAAAACCAGAAACGTTACATGTTGATCCTGCGGCTTTAGCTGGGCTTGAGTCTGATCTCGATAGCTTAACCAGTAATGGCCAAGCAATTGATTTTGAAATCGTTCAAAACCCCGACGGTTCTATCGAAATCACAGGTAACTTGGCCGATGGTGACAACATTTTGACCATGACCATGACGCCTACCTTAGATGCTGACGGTAATGTCTCTGTTACAACAGAAGTGACTCAAAACGGTCCTCTTGATCATTTAGACAGCTCTAGCGATTACATTACCGTTAATGGCGATCAAATCAGTATTGATGTGCCACTGGTGATGGAAGATAACGATGGTACAGAAAGCCATATCGATATCACAGTTAACATTGAAGATGGTCAAAACCCATCCTTTGGTACAGATACAGGTGCAACCTTAACTGAAGGGGATGATGGTGTTGATACCGCATCGGGTGATATTCATGTCGATACCGGTAGTGATGAAGTCGTTGATGTTCGTTTCTCACAAGACCAATCTCAATTCGATGGTATTACGTCTAATGGTCAAGAAACCAGTATGGTGATCAGCGAAGATGGTCATACTTTAACGATCGTTGATAGTGACAACAATCCTGTGATGGAAGTGACCATAGATGAAAATGGTCACTATGATGTGGTTCAATCACAGCCAATTGATCAAATTGATGAAGAACAAGACATTTCGGATATCAAACTTAACGTTGATGTCGAAGATGCAGATGGTGATATTGGCGAAGGTCAAATCACGATCCACGCTACGGATGGTGATAACGCGACCGGTGGTGGTGACATCAGCGTTGATTTTACGGAAGGTGATTTAACGCCAGATGCAGGTGATAACGATGAATACGGGCAAACTCATTCGAGCGATAAAGTTCATGTGGAGCCAGGTGTTGATGATCTAGACCCATCGACAGTACAAGTTGATCCTAAAGTGATGGACGATTTGATTGCTGAATTAAACAATGAAATTACCACGGCAGGTGGCGCACCCGTTACGTTTGATTTCAACCAAGACACTGGTGTATTGCAGGGGGTTGATGCTGATGGCAATCCAGTATTGGATATCAGTTTAATCGCTGAACCCACCGCCGATGGTGGCGTTGATATTTCTGTTGATATGACGCAATACCAACCTATTGACCATGTCGATGGTGATACGGATGGCTTTGTTCAATCACAAGGCGACTCAATTACTATTCAAGTTCCGATTCAAATTCAAGATACCGATGGGGATTATCTTGATGAGTCCATCGATTTTAATGCCGTCATCCATGATGGTGAGAATCCAGAAATCATTAGCGCCGATGCGATTACCGTGGATGAAAGCCAAATTGATGGTAATGATAATAATCATCAAGGTTCTAATGCCGCGGGTGATGGACAAACCGCGACGGGTTCTATTAGCACGGATTCAGGTAGTGATGGCTTTACGTACTTTGTGGTTGATGTGGACGCATTCAATGAACAAAACCACATAACTTCACAAGGTGAAGAGGTCACGTTAATTGATAATGGTGATGGTACTTTCTCTGGAATGACCGAATCTGGCAATGAAGTATTTAATATCACTTTTTCTGAAGATGGTACTTATACCTTCAGTGTAACGGGTGCATTGGATGATCCATTGGACGTGAACAATGGTGAATATATTACGGTGACCATTCCCATTTACGGTATTGATGATGATGGTGATGTCAGTAACACCATTAATGCAGAAGTCACGATTAAAGATGATGTTCCTACCGCTACCGATCTTAATGAGGCCGTAGCAGAAGATGCAGGGCTGACCTACCTTGGTGATGTGTTAAGCGATGCTGGTGAAGGTGCCGATGGTGCGACCGTCACCGCGATTGTGATCAATGGTGAAGTCATTGACCTGGATTCTTTACCTACCGCGACAGGTCCGGATGGTAATGAATATCATGTTTACGAAATACAAGACGAAGACGATGGTAATCAAGATCTTGGTACCTTGTATGTGTCTGAAAACGGTGATGTGTATTTCGAGCCAACACCTGAACTTGTTCATAGTGGCAGTGACTTGAAAGAAGGCATCCAGTTTATTGTAACGGATAGTGATGGGGATACTGACACCGCTAATGTGAACATAGTGGTAACAGACCAAGGGCCAACCATGGAAGTCAGTGGTGGTACTGGTCAAGAAGAAGATGGTCGTCACTCCACCGATCCAAACGACAATATTGATGATAATACTCGAGAAGGTATTGAAATTAACATGGCCATCAATGTCGGTGATATTGATGAACATGAAAGAATGGGTGAGGTGACCATTACCCCGCAAGGTGATGCTCATGGTGTGTTTGAATTTAATGGTGAACCGATTACACCCAATGAAGATGGCTCGATTACCATTCCGAATGAAGCATTTGTGTCAGTAGATAACGGTGATGGAACATTAAGTTATGAATTAACTGGCGTCACTTTTGTACCAGATGAAGACTTCTCGACAGTGGATGGTGATTTAACATTCGATGTTAAAGCCGAAGCCATAGATGAGGATGCGCGTGAAGAAGTTGCCACTGGCTCTTTCAACATAACGGTAGAAGGTATTGCAGATACACCAACGTGGAACATGGATAACACGCAGACGCATTACACCGTTGATGAAGACTCAGACAACGTAGCGATCAAAGTGGATGTCGATTTGAACGATACCGATGGTTCTGAAAGTTTGGTGTACCACGTTAAAATTACGGAAGGTGAAGGCGAGCTTGTTCATATCGATGGCATGACGGGCCCAGATGAAAATGGTTATTACACCATTCCTGCTGACAGTATCGATCAGCTGGCGGTTGATCCTGCAGATAACTACTCTGGTGATATCAAACTCGATGTTTACGCCACCAGTGAAGAAAATGGTGATGTGGTTGCAGGACATGAAACGGCGGATTCTGAACACCAAGAGATAGTCATCAACGTGATACCCGATGCCGACTCAGTAGATCTAAATACATCAAACAACATTAAAGTGGATGAAGATACTGCGATTCATTTGGCTGATATTGTGAAGGTTAATGAATCTGTCGACCAAGATGGCTCTGAAACTTACTTTGTACGTATTTCTGATTTACCTGAAGGGGCAGAAGTCATTGTCAATGGCGAAGTGATCTCTCCAGATGAAAATGGCTTCTATGTTATTCCACTAGAAGATTTGGACAATACTGACATCATGCCGCCACCACAAAGTAATGTGGACTTTACCTTCACTGTCGATGGCATGGTGGTGGATGATGCTTCCATTACCGATGAAAATGGCAATCCAATCCCAGTCGAAGATAGCGATATTTTTGGCAGTACAACCATCAATGTCGATATGAAAGGTGTTGCTGATGACCCTACTATCGTTAATGACAGTGATGATTGGGAAGTGTCGGAAGATGGAAAAACCATTACCACGACTGTCAATGAGGACGGTACCGCTACCATAGATTTCAGCTTTGTTTCTGGGGAATACTCAGAAAACAACGTCGATGGCGCCGTTTCACCTGATAGTGACCATTCCGAGCGCATTAGTTTTGCCGCTGGCGATTTACCGGAAGGTGTGACGTTCACCGATGCAGATGGAAATCCACTCGAACCAACATTGGTATCGACAAATCCAGACGTTTACCAACTAAAATTAGACAACTTAACAGGGTTACAAATTCATACGGCAGATAACAGTTCTACCGACTTTGATTTCCCTGTTCGTATTGTTGTGACCGAGGATGACGGTAGCTCGAAATCATTTGATTACACTATTCATGTCAATGTTAACCCAGAAGTGGATGGAATTGGTGTTGATGAAAATGGCGATCTTGCTGGCTATCACATGGATTCAAGTGGTCTTGAAGATGGTTTAATCAAGCTGAATTGGGATCCAACGTCACAATTGGTAGATGATAGTGAGAAAGTTGTGGGCTTAACCATTAATGGTTTTGAGCCAGGCTACTCCATTGTGATTGATGGTGAAGTTATTGAACCCGATGAAAATGGGTCGATCACACTAACGGATGAGCAACTTGCAGCGGCACAAGCGGATGGTATCTATCTCCAAATGCCAGAGGATGTGGATACTGATATTCATCTAACCACGGACGTAACCATTGCGGACCAAGAAGCTGATGATCCAGAAGCGGCTACGGCGGTTATTCATGGTGACTTAGATGTCGACGTCACTTCTGTCGTAGAAGAAGATGGTCACGTTGAAATCGATGATGCAGATGGTAATAAAATTACGGATACCGACGGTGACGGTGATAGCGATCTGTATGAAAGCCAAGATCCGAATGACTCATGGTCAAACCAAATCCAATTAACCACTAATGGTGAATTGAATGGTGCTGATAGCATTAACTGGATTAATGATGACCAATCCAGTGATGAAGTGATCACCAAAGTCATTATCACTTTTGACCCGGATAGCATTACTGATGCGGATGGGAATCCAATTGATATGGATATCTCAGGGTTCATTATTCCTGGTGCAATTAATAACGGTGATGGCACATTTACTATTACTGCAGATCAGATGGATAACATCACGATACAAGCACCACGTGGATTTGATGGCAGTGTTGACATCAAAGTGACCGTTGAAGTTCAAGACCAAGGTGATGGCACTGAAGGGGATGTGAGTGAAACCGTCACCAACGATGTTGATCTCACACTTCATTTTACCGACGATCATGATGGTGGAAATGGTAACTATGTTGAACCTAAAGCTGGTGATCTAACGACCGATGATACAACCGTGACAGCGGATGAAGATACGTCGATTAATCTAGGTGATGCGATCTCTGAAGGTGTTCATATCAGTACGGCTGATAATGATGGCGATGGTCTTGGTGATCAAAGTAACGATACCGTTTCGATTGTCATAAACGAAGAAGATTTGCCTCCAGGTGCCACGATCAATGGCATGGTCTATAACGAATCGACGGGTGAATATGTTTATTCGGTAACGCCGGATGCAGATGGGAATATCGATCTGAGTGACATTACTATGGATCTACCGCCAGACTATGCCGGTACGATTGATATTCCTGTTAAAGTGATCGAAACCGATAACACCTCAGGTGATACCAACGAAAGCACTATGAATGTCAATGTTGATGTCAATCCGGTTGCGGATACACCTGACATTTCAATAGAGGTTAATGGTACGACTGGACTAGACCCAGATACCATGCAGCCGACCGAAGATGGCAGTGGCTCGATTGATGGTACCGGATATGAAGATGGCATCATTGAATTGAGTCTAAACGCAATGGTTGGTGATGGTAATAATGGTGGTGTTAATAATGGTGGCTTAGAAACCATCGATAATATCACTCTGACGGTTGATCCATCTCAAGGGCAATTTGTTGATGCGGACGGTAATCCAATTGGCGATACATTGACCATTGATGATATTAATGATCCGATCTATTTCCAACCAGCACCGGATTACAGCGGCCCTGTGAATATCCATGTTTCTGGTGATACTACAGATACTGCTATTGTGGATGGTCAAGAAGTTACGGATTCAGGTAGTTTTGATACTGACTTAAGCTTTGATGTTGTCGCTGTTAATGATGATGTCGATATGTCAGGTATTGACGATATCCAAGCATCTGAAGACAGTGGTATACCATTAACGGATGTTACAGGTTCATTAACCGACCTCGATGGTTCTGAACACATTGTATCGGTCAGTATCACAGGTCTACCTGATGACTTCGTTATTGAAGGTGGTGAAAATATTGGTGATGGTGTTTGGGCGCTTCCTGGTGCGGTAGACTCGGATACCACGCTTGATTTGTCTGGTTTTACCATTATTCCATCGGATTATTTCAGCGGTGATATTGAGTTAACCTTGCGTGTATACACACAAGAAGATTCACTGTCTGATCCAGTAGAAAAAGACATTCCGATCCATATCCATATCGATGGACAAGCGGATGCAGTCAATACCAATGTTGTGACCGAAGCCTCAGGTGATGAAAATGATCCTGATGGTATTGTGTTGCACTTTAATGCACATGATGTGGATGATAGTGCAAGTGTCGCGCCTTCTGATAACGTACATGAAGATGGCCCTGAGCAAGTTCAGGTAACGATTTCAAATGTGCCTGAAGGCGCAACATTTGCTTTCCCTGAAGGGGAAGACGGCACCATCACATACAATGATGATGGAACCGTTACGATTATCTCCAGCGGGTCAGACCTAGATAGCATTATTTTCTATCCAGGCGATGCTAACTCAGATAACTGGGATGGTAATTTAGAGGTTGCCATCCAAGGTAATGATCAGGGAGATACGTCAGGCCCAGTCGTGAACGAAACCATTCATGTTGATGTGAATGCGCAAAACGATGCAGCCTTAAACACCGTACCTGAAACGGTGGAAGCATCACAAGATGGTTCAACGATGATCACGGGTTTACATATTAGTGATGTCGATGCAGCGGAAGGCAAAGGTGATTTCACCGTTCAACTTCATGTTGATAATGGCAGTCTCTCTTTACCTGAAGGTACAGAGACTTCTGGTGTTACGATCAGCAGTGATGATAACGGCAACTACACCCTTGAAGGGTCGATTGATGATATCAATGCATTATTTGATGCGGGTATCATTTATACCCCTGATGAAAGTTTTAGTGGTGACGACAGCATTACTATGACAACAACGGATAATGGTGATGCCGATGGAAACGATCGTCAAACCACCGTTGATACCATTACGATTACCGATGTAGTGAGTGCTGAGCCAAGTGATGACAACACGCAAAGTACTAGTGTGCAAAGTGCGAGTCTATCGACCAACTCAGCATCGGTGAGCCCAATTCAGAGTTTACGTAGTCAAGTAACCTCGACAGTAGCTCAAGTGAATGCGGCTTCAGTCGTTCCTATGACGACTCTGTTGCTTGCTGCTGCAGTTGCTGCCAATGAGGGGGATACGCTGCAATTGACTCACTTGGGTGAGGCGCAAGTAGTCGATGCTGATAATCAACCACTCGGTGATGTTGCAGAAGATGGTACGGTCACTCTAACACCTGATCAAATCGCCATGGCTTATGTGCAGAATGTGGAAGCAGTCAGCAAAAATTTCACTGTGGTAACTCATTCGGCTGAGACAACAGAAACTCGTGAGCATCCTGTTGCGATTGAAGCATTGCAAACAGCAGGGCTTGTTCAGCAAGGTGATGTCAATCATCAAACACTAGCAAGTCATACTAATGCTGAACCTGTGCAAATTGCTGCGATGGGTGATGCTGACAACGGTCTGCAAGGTCATGATGCAGCGGAGATTTTAGCTGCGAATCCGGAAGTGGCAGAGTTTGCCGCGCAACATGCCGAATCGCTAACGGATGATTTGCACGCGATTGTTGATGAAGTGTCTACGTTAGCCGACGACAGCCATGTAGAGCCAATACTGGTTGGTCAGGAATTGGCAGCAAGTGATGAACTGTTGGATAAAGCATCAAACCTACAGCAGGACCTGCATGATGATTTGGCTCATAAAGACCAAACTGAAGCAACATCTGCTGAATTAAGTGATGTTCATGCTAACGAAGATTCTGATTTTGACATGGATGATTCAAACCCATTCGCGGATGATGATTGGCACACAGATATTGCATCAAATGCTGATGACATTGGTGACAGCCAATCAACAGAAGCCAGTGTCTTTGCAACAGATGACAGTGATGATTCGCTTTATGCAAGCGATGCCGGTCATGATAATAGTGACTTATTCGGTGAGGCGTATGATGACGATGGATTAGATTGGGATCATTTAGCAACCCATGGCTTCGATGAGGGCAGTGATACTGATGCGCTCGGTATGGAGTCGAGTGATGGTGGGTTTGCAATGCATGATGCCGACTTTGATATGTCTGAATTGCTGGATCAAGAAAATGGTCATTTAGACATGGATAAACTGCTCGGTGAAGCAGCGCCATCGTCTGCTGCAGATGTTGGTAAAGCCACAGAAGCAAGCGCTGATGACTTATCGTCAACACAACATCTTGATCAAGCGGATATATCGGGCATGGGAATGGATTTATCTGGCTTATATGACACAAGCTCAGCCGGTCATATTCTCAATGATTTGTTTGATCCAAACACGATCAAAACTCATGATGGCTAATGATGCCATTCTGCTAAATATGGTTAGTGAAGATTAAGTCGATAGCCTCATTTCTTTGGAAGTGAGGCTATTTTTTCGTTACTGCTAAAATGTCCTTCAATGAGTGAATATGAAAACAAAGATTCATCATTTAAATTTCAAAAATGTTACCTAGGTCAACCCCTCAGGCATCTCTATGTTTGGCTGGATTTGAATCCGGAATTTGCATTGTGCTAGCAAGTGAAAAGACCTAGGATGTGTGCAGCATAACAAGGTGACGTAGTGTGCTCACTGAGTAAAGGAAATAGGAAAAGAGAAATGGTTGCAGTGAAAAAACAGCAAATCGCACCTAATGGCCCTGAGTTTTCGGAGTTGGTGCAAGGTTATTGGCGCTTAGGTGACTGGGAGATGACGGCACAAGAGCGTTTAACGTTTTTGAAGCAGCATGTTGAACTAGGTATTACGACCGTTGATCACGCCGACATCTACGGTTATTACGAATGTGAACAGTTGTTTGGTGAAGGGTTAGCACTAGACAAAAGCATGCGCGACCAGATTGAAATCGTGACTAAGTGCGATATCAAATTGTGCGGCGATAAAAACCCAGATTGGAAAGTGAACCATTACAACACCAGTAAAGAGCACATTGTTAACTCGGTGAATAACTCTTTAACTCGTCTTGGTGTGGATGATATTGACGTACTTTTGATTCACCGCCCAGACGCTTTGATGGACGCTGACGAAGTCGCTGAAGCCTTTGGTGAATTGAAACAAGCCGGCAAAGTGAAGCACTTTGGTGTATCAAACTTTACGCCGCGCCAATTTGAATTATTACAATCTCGCCTAGATTCTCCATTGGTGACAAACCAAGTCGAAATCAACCCAATTAACTTTGATGTTGTACATGACGGCATGTTGGATTTGTTGCAACAATTACGTGTTAAGCCTATGGCATGGTCTTGCTTAGCTGGTGGATCGATTTTCAATGGTCAAGAAGAGCAACATGTTCGTGTGCGTGAAGAACTTGAAAGCATTCGCCAAGAAGTGGGGGCGCAAAGTATTGATCAAGTGATTTATGCTTGGGTACGTCGCTTACCGTCAAAGCCGATGCCTATCATTGGTTCAGGTAAGATTGAGCGTGTACAAGCTGCGATTGATGCACTCAGTATCGAACTGACACGCGAGCAATGGTTTAGAGTGTGGATTGCCTCTAAAGGTCACGGTGTGCCGTAGTTTTGGTTAAATAAGAACCATTAGTGACCATTGCTGATTAAGCTTATTCTTCATTTAGATATCTATGAACCTCCATTTAAATGGAGTTTTTTTATTTTACCATCTCATATTCATCACAAATATGAATGTAATAAATGTAATATCCATGCTGTCTATGGGTTGTAATGAGAGTAAAACTCATTTACATTTCGACGCAATATTTTTGATTGACCTATATATGTAAAATAAATGAAGGCTAAATCTAGGAATTATCTCATTTTTGCTACTGTTTTAATCTCTATGCAAGAGGTTTCTGTTGCGGCAAATTCAATATCAGAAACAACTGATTCAGATTCGATTACGGTTTATGGGCGTGCGCTTTCTATGTACCGCTCACAAGCTACTTCACTAGCAACAAAAACACCGACGGAAATCGATAAGACCCCTCAATCTATCCAAGTGTTACCTCAACAACTGATTGAAGACCAAGGAGCTCGGCAAGTTACAGATTTATATCGTTCAATTAGTGGTGTGAGTCAGTATTCGTATTCTGGGGTAACTTTCCGAGGCTTTCGCCAAGATCAGATACTTTATAATGGGCTAAGAGGAGACCCATTTAACGGATTTGCAATTCCTCAACTATTCAATATTGAGCAAGTCGAAGTATTAAAAGGCCCATCTTCTGCAGTCATGGGTAGCGGTGAACCAGGTGGTGTAATTAACTATGTCACTAAAAAGCCGACCTATAAACCTCAGCGTACAATTTCAATCACGGGCGGTAATCAAGACTTCATCAGTGGGAGTTTGGATTTATCCGGGCCAGTTACAGAGGATAAAAGTCAACGTTATCGCATGGCGATTTATCAAGATCATGAGAATCCTTCTCGCAACAACACCGATGTTCGAAATAGAATTATCGATCTTGGCTACGCTTGGGATTTAGGTTCTGATACAACGGTTACGACTCAATTTACCGATATTATTCAGCACTACGGTGGCGCAAGATTAAGAGGTGTACCAACCGATGATGATGGTAATTTTTTAGGGGATATTGATTGGAATTCAAACGAAGTATCTGATTATCAAGATCTTGAAGCTCAAGTGTATCAGGCACGTGTAGAGCATTACTTTAATGACTGGCTGAGTGGCGATGTCAGCCTCCGTTATTATCAAAATACGGAAACGCAAAAATATCATGAACCGAATGGATTAGTTGATACTGATGGCGATGGTATCGTGGACTGGAGCGAAAGACAGTTTCGAGATCAAACTCGTCACAGTAAAGCTGGTACTGCAAGTGTAAATTTAGTCGCGGAACTTGGTAATCATACTTTATTGCTGGGTGGTGACTATTATCGAGTCGATGAGGATTATGTTTACTATCGCTCAAATGTTGATGGGATCAGTTTAATTGAACCCAACTATGGAGCCGATACATCTGCATACTCAATGTCACTCGCGAAGCAAACAGATTCACGCTCTGAACGTTATGGTGCTTATTTGCAAGATCAGTGGGACATTACCGATTCTTGGAATCTGCTTTCTGGAATTCGAATTGATGGTTACAAAGATCACATTAGAGATCTAAAAGCAGGAGATGAGACTGAATACACCGGCTCCGGCTTATCCTATCGGTTAGGCTCTACTTATCGTATTAACCAGCAGCTTCACCCTTATCTTGTTGTGGCAACAGGCTTTGTACCGCAAGATGCTTCAGATCAAGCAACGTCTAATGGTGGGCCATTTCCCCCCGAAGAAAGCCTAATGTACGAGGCTGGTGTACGTTCATACTGGCTCAACAATTCAATCAATATGAATGTGGCGCTTTATCACATCACTAAGCAGAATATCCTTCAAACTGATCCTAATGATGATAGCCGCTCTGTTGCTTATGGGGAAGTCCGTAGTCAAGGTGTGGAAGTCGATTTATTGGCTGATATAACAGATAACTGGACGGCAAACCTTAGTTATGCCTACAACGATACCAAGGTGAAGGAAGCTTACGATGGCATTAGTGGCAGTGTCGGATCACGTTTTGCAAATGCCCCTCATCACCAACTTGGGCTTTGGACTCGCTACGATTTTCAGCAGATTAACTCTTCCATCGGCTTCGGCTCTGATTACGTAAGTAAACAATACAATCAAGATGGGCAAATAGTGAAGGCCTTTACGGTTTTTGATGCTTCTTGGCAAACTCATTGGCAGCAGTGGTTGTTTCAGGTCAATGTGAAGAATTTATTCGATAAAGAATACGCAGTGAGTGGTTTCCTTGAGCGTACGGGTTCATTCCCTGGAGAAAGAAGGCGGATTTATTTAACCGCTAGCTACGACTTTTAATTGGATTTTACATTTATTTAACATGAATTGAATGTCGGGAACGAGCCATGTTCCCACCGTTTCTATTTAGGGGGGGAGTAATGAATAATTTAACATGGTGTCGTTCCATCGTGGTCTTGATGTTCTGGTGTGTTAGCTTTATGAGTTTTGCCGTCACAGTAAAAGATAGTCGAGGTGAGTTTTCCATTAATTATCAACCAAAGAGAATAGTCGCATTAGAATTTTCGTTTGTGGATGCTTTAGCGGCGGTAGGCGTTAGTCCTGTTGGTATTGCTGATGACAATGATTCGAGTCGAATAATACCTGCTGTGAGTCAAAAGCTTCATCATTGGCGTTCGGTTGGTACACGATCTCAGCCGAGTTTAGAAGTGTTAGCTTCTTTAAAGCCAGACTTAATTATTGCCGATGTTGATCGCCATTCTGCTGTTTATGAGGATTTGGCTAAAATTGCACCGACTTTATTATTGCCATCACGCCGTGAAACTTATGCTGATAATCTTAAATCGGCTGAAATCATCGGTAAAGCGATCGGCAAAGAGGCTGAAATGAAGCAGCGTTTAAGTCAGCATCGACAACTTATGCAGAAATATGCAGAAGAGCTACAAGTTTTAAAAGGGCAAACGGTGCAATTTGGTGTTGCTCGTGAAAATGGTTTTTTTGCACACGCTGGAGATTCTTATGCCGGTGGCGTTATTCATGAGTTGGGATTGAACACTCCCGCACAACTAAAAGACGACAGTGCTTCTCGTCAAATTAACCTAGAACAGCTAATTGCACTTAATCCTAATTATTTAGTGATAGGTGATTATACAAAAGTAAATATTGTGACTCGTTGGCAGAAGGAGCCTTTGTGGAAAGTACTAACCGCAGTAAAAAGTGAGCATGTAGTTCATGTCGATGGAAACATGTGGGCTCGTTGTCGGGGAATTCTAGCTGCAGAGTACATGGCTGCTGATTTAGTCAAGTTGGTATCTCCATAATGCCAATGGTGAGAGGCAATTTTGTCATATTTTTTTCGATACTAGTTATTGGATTAGTATTAAGTGCTTGGTGCGCTTTGTTTGCTTACTCAGCAGTTCCAATCACTCCTGTACAATCTTTTATAGCGTTATGGCAGCCTGATCATAATGTAATTGCTCATATTATTGTTCGAGATATACGGTTACCTCGCACTTTAGAAGCCATGCTTATTGGGGCGAGCATAGCGGCCGCTGGTACATTAATGCAAGGGCTGACTCGAAACCCTTTAGCCTCTCCGAGTGTGTTTGGTATTAATTCTGGCGCAGCTATGGGCATGGCGATAGTAACAACACTATTTTCGACTAGTTCAATTTTAAGTATAACCAGCGCAGCTATTATCGGAGGTAGTCTATCTTGGTTTCTAGTCATGTTACTCGGCGGTGCCTGGAAAGAGGGATCTGAACGTGGGCAGCTTATTCTTGCTGGAATCGCTATTTCTGCTTTGTGTAGCGCGTTAACTAGAGCCTGTGTCATTTTATCAGAAGATCAGGCTGCGAGCATAATGTCTTGGCTAGCAGGTTCATTTGCTCATGTCGATTGGAATACATGGAAAGTCAGTTGGTTACCATTGGTGATGGCGTTGTTATGTAGTGTATATATATCACCAAAATTAAATCTC